>CANQFL010000043.1 GCA_947598785.1 uncultured Clostridia bacterium | reverse complement strand
CTACAGAAAGTTTAAAGAAAGAAAGTTTTAAAACTTGGTATGAAGAATTTGAAAACCTTGGAAAAATAATAAACAATTTAAACTCAGGGAATATTGAAGATAAAAAATATATTGATTATATTTTAGGTGAAAATCCTGATTATAACAAACTTATTGATGCTATAGCTAATGATGAAAATTTTGAAAAAATCTTTGCTCCAATTTTCCAATCAGATATGTTTAAACCTTTAAATGAAAAAGTTTTGACAACAATTGATAACACAATAGGAGATTTGACAAAACTTTATACAAAGAGCGATATTGAAAAACTTAAATTAGATAGTTCTACAAAAACAATCCATGAACTTTTATTAAGAATTAACGATATAAGTGATTTAAATAACTTAAAATTTGAAACTATAGGCGAAATTTTAGAAATCTTAAAGAATAATGCTAAAGAAAATGGTGTTTTTGATAAAACTTTTGCAAACTTGATTTGGTATATGACCGGCGACAAGATGACAATAATTGAAAATGAAAATGTTGAAGAATTGACAGCGCATGAAGAACATGAAAAAGTAAAATCATATCTTGGAACAGAAAATGATGGCTATTTAGAAATAGATTTTATTGAGAAATTCAAAAACATTGATGTTGCTTTGAAAATGGGACAAGAACTTGCAAATGGTATTTTCTCTCAATTTAGTGGAGAACTAAATGCTGAAGATGCTGAAAGTTTTGTTGAATCTTTGAATGGTGTTGTTCAAGGTTATATTGACGAAGGTGTTAATGTTGAAGAATTACTTGACAGCGTTGATATGTTTATTGATGAAAACTTTGTAGATGCAAACGGAAAAGGTATTGAAAGTATAATTCCACAAGACCCAGAAATAAAAGGTGAATTATCAAATCAATTAACAACTCAATTTAGTGACAATCCAGGAGTTGCTGATGCTCTTAAACGTCTATTAGGTTTAGAATAAGGAGAAATATGGAATTCAAACACATTCCTGTAATGTTAAATGAAGTGATTGACGGACTTAATATCAAAACAAATGGAATATATGTTGACTGCACAGTTGGTGGTGGTGGACATTCCTTAGAAATTGTAAAGCGTATTAAGTCCGGCAAACTTTATGCTTTTGATAGGGATAAAGATGCCATAGAAAAAAGTGAACAAACATTAAAAGACTATAAAAAAAATGTTACTTTAATTAAAGCAAACTATAAAGAAGCTCCACAAATTTTACATGATTTAAATGTTGACAAAATAGATGGTTTTTTGATTGATTTAGGTGTCAGTTCATATCAAATTGACGAGGGAGAACGTGGTTTCAGTTTTGTACATAATGGAAAACTTGATATGCGTATGGATAGCAGTGAAGATGTTATTACAGCAGAAGAAATAGTAAACACTTTTTCAAAAAACGAATTGATAAAAATTATGCAAGATTATGGTGAAGAAGAATTTGCTAAAAATATAGCAGACAATATTGTAAAAGAAAGAGAATCAAAAAGAATTGAAACAACTTTTCAACTACGAGATATAATTGAAAAAAGTTTACCTAAAAAGGTTGTTTTTTCTCGTGGAGGAGCGTCAAAAAAAGTTTTTCAAGCATTAAGAATTTATATTAATGGGGAACTTGAAGGATTAGACAAGGTCTTAAAAGAATTGATTTCTTTGTTAAAAATTGGTGGAAGAGGTTGTGTCCTTACTTTCCATAGTCTGGAAGATAGAATTGTTAAAAATATTTTTAAGGAAGAAAGTACAGATTGCCTATGTCCACCAAAAACTCCAATTTGTATTTGTGGACATAAAGCGAGAATAAAACTTGTTTCTAAAAAACCTATAACTGCTTCTTTGGAAGAACAAAAAATAAACAGCAGAAGCACTTGTGCCAAACTAAGAATTATTGAAAGAATTTAAACTTATAGGAATAATAAACAAAGGAGGAAACATAAAATTTATGGACAGACTTATTGCAGAAACTGAACAAGAGATAAAGCAAGAAAAAATTACCAAAACTGAAGAATCAGTTACACAAGCAAAAACTGAAGTTATTTCTGAAAAAAAAGAAGAAATAATTGTCAACAAACAGCCACCAATAAATTCTTATCTTAATTCCTTTGAAAATAAAACTATTGCAGATATAAAAAGGGAAGAGGAAAAGAAGCAACTTGAAGAATTTGAAAAAGAAAAGGAAGAATTAATAAAAAAACAATATGCTGAGGTTGACAACAGGAAAGAAAAAATAGAAGAAAAAACAGAAACAGTAGAATGCAATGAGCCTATAAAAGAGAATATAATTGAAAAACCAAACTATGATTTAATAGGAAACAACAAAAAAATTATTAGACTTAAATCAAATCAAAAGACTCAAAAACCAAAATCAAAAAAAGTTGCATCAATCATACTTGCTTGTGCTTTAGGTGTTTGTTCTGTTATTTGTGTAACAAACACAATAATAATAGACCAAATGCAATCAAGTTATATAGAAATTGATAAATCTTATAATTTCAAACTAGGGCAATATTTCAAAAATATATATAACTTAGATAGTGCAAAAAATGGCACAGAAATGATTGAAACCTATCCAGAAGAAACAAGACCTGCTGGCGATTTAGGACAAAAAAGTAATTGGTTTGATAGAATTTGTAATTTCATAGCGAGGTTGTTTGGAGGCTAAATGAAAATTGCCTACACACTCCATTCATTACAAAAAAGAATAAAAGCCGTATTTTTAGTATTAGTTATTCTTGTCCTTTCACTTTCAATAAGATTGTTTATAGTTCAAATTATAAACGGAGAAGAATTGCAAGTGAAAGCGACAGACCAATGGACCCGAGATTTAAAGTTAACTGCACCTAGAGGGTCTTTTTTTGACACGACTGGCGACAGCCTAGCAGTAAGTTACACTACTTATGATGTGTATGTAAGAGGAAGAGAAGTTAAAAATGCAGAAGATACTGCCAAGTATTTATCAACATTGTTAAATCTAAATTATGACAAAACTTTATCTAAAGTATCAAACAAAAACATTTCCGAAAGTTTATTGAAAATGCAAGTTGAAGCAGAAATAGCAGAAGAAATATATGCAAAAAAAATAAGTGGACTATATTTAACAGAAAATGTTGGACGCTATTATATTTATGGAAATCTTTTAACACAACTAATAGGATTTTCATCTGTAGATAATGTCGGGCAAGCAGGGCTTGAAGCCTATTTAGATAATTATTTAAAAGGAAAAGACGGTTATAGTTATGTGCAAAGTGACTTGCAAGGAAAAGAAATAGGGGAAAGCATAAGGTATTATGTAAGTGGAATTGCAGGAAATGATGTAACGCTTACAGCAAATAGTAAAATTCAAATAATTTTAGAAAGAATTTTAGAGAAAGCGTATACAGAACAAAAAGCGAAGTCGATTTCAGGGATTGTTATGGACGCACAAACAAGTGAAATTTTAGCTATTTCGTCAAAACCAAGTTTTGATTTAAATTCGCCTCCGAGAAATAATCTTATTGACTTGTTTGAACAATCTAAAATGAAACCTGTGACTGACACCTATGAACCAGGTTCTACTTTCAAAATATTGACCGTTGCAGCAGCTCTTGAGGAAGGGGTTACCAACTTTAATGACAGGTTTTATTGTCCAGGTTACAGAATAATTGATGGACAAAGAATAAAATGTTGGAAAAGTATTGGGCATGGAAGTCAAACTTTGGTTGAGGCATTTGCAAACTCATGTAACTGTTGCTTTATGGATTTAGCGTTAAGACTTGGGGTAGATAAATTCTATAATTATTTACAAAAATTTGGAATAGGACAAAAAACAGGAATAACAATAAAAGGTGAAAGTGGTGGAATTGTAATGCCTAAAAACAATGTAAAAAACGTAGATTTAGCAAGAATTGGTTTTGGGCATGCTGTTGCAGTAACTCCAATCCAACTTTTGTCCATTGTTGCAGGAATAACAAATGGTGGATATTGGAAAACGCCAACGGTAATAAAAGAAATACGAGATTGTCAAGGGAATTTGACTTATGTTCCAACTATTACAACCAAAAATATTATTTCTAAACAGACAAGTGATATGGTTAATCAATTATTGGAAAACGCCGAAAATAAACAAGGGAAATATAGTTTTGTGGAAGGATATAATGTTGGAGGGAAAACAGGTACTGCACAAAAATATGATGAAAATGGAAAAATAGCTTCAGGAAAATACATTTCAAGTTTTATAGGAACTTATCCTGCAAACCAACCAAAATATCTTTTTATGATAATGGTTGACGAGGCAAGTGCCGGCGCTTATTATGGTTCTCTTGTTGCTGCACCTTATGGAAAAGAATTTTTTAAAGAACTTTTTGAATTTTACGATATAAAAAAAGATGATGAAAATTTCATTGTTGAGGAAGTTTTAATGCCTCAAGTGACAGGATATCCTTTAGCAGAAGCCTTGTCAATAATAAAAACAAATGGGCTCAATTATGAATTAGACGGAGAAGGAAGTTTTATCAAAGAACAATTACCTCCTGCAGGAACGAGACTTCATAAAGGAGATACAATTTTGTTGAAGATATAAAAAAAAGACACTTAATTGTGTCTTTTTTTATGTTTAAATGTTCAAGAGTCTGAGAATATGTTTGCTAACAATCATGAGAACAAGGTCGATAACCCAAATGAGCCAGCCACCAAAAATACGGATGATTGCAGCAACGATTTTTCCTTCTTGAAGTCTTGTAACAACACCACAAATCCAAGCTGTAAATGGGATAATTGCAAGGATTAAGCTGATGATGTAATCAAGACCAAAGTAATCTGACTTTCCTGCCATGACATTTCTCTCCTTTTAATTAAATTTGTAATTTTAATGTTACATTCATAATTTTATACCCAAAAATTAAAAATGTCAACAAATTAAACAATTAATATATATGATTTTACAAAATTTTTTATCACAACTACTAAATTTTAACTTAAAATCGGTAAATTTTTAAAACAATTTGCTCAAAATTGCCCTATTGTGATATAATAAATATATGATAACAACTTATATTATCATAGGAATTGTTATAGCTTTAGCTGTTTTATTATGCTTTGCACTTGCAATAGCTTCTTTTTCTTTTGAAAATTATTATGATAAGTTAAAAAAAATTCAACAATGTAGAAACACTTATGGTATAACTACATTACAATATGTAACAGAAATAAATAACAGATATTTTGATAAAAGGTTAAAACTTACACGTTGTAGAGAGTTTTATGACCATTACAGCACAAATATAATTGCCTTATCTGACAAAACAATGTCATCAAACAGTTTAGCATCACTTGCCATTGTTTCTCATGAATTAGGTCATGCACGTCAAGATTATGAAGGTAATAAACTTAAAAAAAATTGGAGAATGAAAAAAGCAGGAAGAATTTGTGGACTGTTTTTTATGCCTTTAATGATAGCAGGAGCAATACTCAGTCTTTTACAAGTGTTTAATGTTTTAAAAGACATACTATTTTTAATCATAGGGCTTTCTTGTTTAGGTTTAGGTGTTTTAATTTTTATTTATGCAATAATACTCAAATATAAAGAGATAAAGATTGAAAAAGAAGCGTCCGATTATGCAATCGAATTTTTGTCTGAAATTCTCACACAACCTGAATTGGATTTATGTAAAGATTTGTTGAATAGTGCTAGATTAACTTATTGGGCAAGTTTACTTAAAACACTATTAAGTTGGACATTCTTAGCACCTAAAGATAATATGTTTAAATAAGGAGAAAATAAGGAAATGTTAAACATGGCAGGTTGCGTGGTTTTATACAATCCACCAAAGACAGATAATAAACTTGATGTGATAGAAAACATAAAAACATATTTACCAGTAGTAAAAAAGTTGTACGTAATGGATAACTCCACAAAAATTGACGCAAAAGATGTAGAAGAATTAAAGCAAATAAAAAAAGTGGAATATATATCCATGAATGGAAACAAAGGAATTGCAAAAGCATTAAAAGATGCCACAGAACTTGCAATAAAAGAAAAATTTGACTACATATTAACAATGGACCAAGATAGCAAATACCCTACTGAAGATTTTGGATACATCGAAGAATATATAAAAAATAACAATATTTCCAATGTTGCACAAATAGGAATAAATTTTGGTCAAAATAATGTAAAGTCAAATAAAAACGAAGATAAAAGCAATGTGAAAAATGCAAAGCAGTTGATTACATCAGGCACAATAACATTTTTAGATAAATATAAACAAATTGAAGGTTATAATGAAGGGCTATTTATTGATGGTGTGGATTTTGATGTAAGCTATCAGTTTAGGGTTAAGGGATTTGATTTATTAATTTTTAACAACATTTTTCTTCAACATAACTTAGGAACTAAATCAACTCGAAATATATTAGGTTTAAAAATAACACGAATAGTTTGGAATCCGGTTAGACAATATTATTTATTTAGGAACGATAAATATTTTTTGACTTATAAAAGTCCTAAATACTTAGAATTATACAAAAACTCAGGATTACCTAAAATAAACAAATTTTTAATGCTAGATAGAGTTATAAATGGAAAACCACATAAATTGATTTATAAAATGATAAAACAAGGAATTCAAGATGGCAAAGCAGGAATTCTTGGCCCATACCAAGAAAGACCAATAAAAAGAGGAAAATAATATGATAAACATGGCAGGTTGCGTGGTTTTATATAATCCACCAAAGACAGATAATAAACTTGATGTGATAGAAAACATAAAAACATATTTACCACTAGTAAAAAAATTGTACGTAATGGATAACTCCACAAAAATTGACGCAAAAGATGTAGAAGAATTAAAACAAATAAAAAAAGTGGAATATATATCCATGAATGGAAACAAAGGAATTGCAAAAGCATTAAAAGATGCCACAGAACTTGCAATAAAAGAAAATTTTGATTACATATTAACAATGGACCAAGATAGCAAATACCCTACTGAAGATTTTGGATACATTGAAGAATATATAAAAAATAACGATATGTCTCAAATTGGACAACTTTGTTTGACAGTTTGGACACAGGGAGAAAAAAGGCGTGAAGGCGATAAAAGCAAAACCCATGTTGTTCCAACTTGTATAACTTCTGGTACGATTTTAAATTTAAAAAACTATTTGAAAGTTGATGGATTTAACGAAGACTTATTTATTGATTTAGTAGATTTTGATATTTCTGCTCAGCTCACACTAAAAGGTTACAAAACCATCAAGTTTGACAAAATTTTTTTAAATCATCAACTTGGTAAAATAAAATATTTTAACTTTATATTGTTTATATTTAAAATTAGTTTATGGCCACCAATAAGGCATTATTATATTTTTAGAAATTATCACTATTTTATGAAATATAAGAGCAAAAAATATAAATCCATTTTGAGAAAAGAGTTAAAACTAGGCTATGGAGAAATCTTTGTAAGAATTTTTGCTTATCCAAAGGGGATAGGAAAAGAAAATTATAAAATGATAAAACAAGGGATTAAAGATGGTAAAGCAGGAATTTTAGGACCTTATAAAGAACATTAAAAAAAGTATGCAATTTGCATACTTATTTTTTTGATTTGATACGACCTAAATTATAATTGTCATTTTTTCTATCTTGTAACTCTTTAATTGGATTAGGTTTAATTTCAAATCGATAGTCCTCTCCAAATCTATCAATATGCTCTTGAATAGTTGTATGACCTCGTTCTTCTTCTGGGTTTTTAAATAATTTGTTTTGATATTTGAAAAAATTATCTGTATCGTCTAATTGGTTAATGTCAATATAACCTTCCCTATCAGCAGTATTAGTGACAGTGGTTTTCAAAATTTTTCTTATATATTCAGTATTCGATTTGAATGATATCAATTCTGGAAATTCGCCAACAGACAAAACATCTTGCCATTCTTTTTTTTCATATTTTCTGAGATTTTCAACTGAAGCGTGTAGATGTGCAATCTCTTGCTCTAAAAGCATTTCCCAAACTTTTTTAATATTTTTATCACTTTCATCACTCATCATGGAGTAATAAAGATAGCATTCAATATACTCATGCATTAAACACATCTCAAACCAACTTGGATTAGGGTCAATCAAACTTCCGTATTGTGAAACATGCTGTTCTTCAACCATACCAATTTCATTATAAAGTTCTCGACCTTTCTGAGTTTTATAAAAACCACCTAAATTCATATAGTAATTCATAGTTTGCTGTTCAGCAGCTGTAATAATGTTCACAGCACATTTGGTAAAAGGGTCAGCAGTTTTATTATCAATAGGTTTTTTAACACTATCGTAAGGGTGTCGATGATGAGCAATGGTAGGACGACCGGGAGTTATTTCAGTATAATCACCAACGTAATTTTCAGCTTTAGCGTTCATATCACTTTCTAAAAGATTTGAATAACGATAAAGGTGGTCAAAATCTTCAAGCAAAGCGAAATCAAGTGCGTCTTTAACATTTTTATCTTTAACGTGTTGAGCAAGAAAAGCTGTTAAGTCAACTGCGAGTTGTTCATAACCGATAGTTGTTTCCAAAAGGTTTTCGTCAACAGGTTTAAGCCCAGAAATAAGTTTTTGTTGCTGTTGTTCATTTCTTCTAACCATAGCCAAGGTTCTACGCAAATCGTTATCATCACAGTGCCTATGAAATTGATGAGAGAACCAAACAGCTTCATATTCAGTACCATTCATCAAAATACAACGCACACGAGTATAAGGGCTACTTTCAAATTTGTTATAAGGTTTTTGAACCAAATCTTTAAAACTCATAATACAAGCCTCAAGTTTTTTAGGCTTTTCTAAAAAAGGGTTAAATTTCATAAATACCTCCAAAAGTGAGTATGTCCTTAAAAGAAAACCTTTATACAAAAAGAGAATAAGGAATAAAAAATAAATAAAAAGATAAAAAAATATTGACAATGTAAAAAAAAATAAGTATAATAGGTATGTTTTTAAATGGAGGTTTGGCTGAGCGGTCGAAAGCGGCGGTCTTGAAAACCCATCAGTATTAAGTGGTGCGTTTTAGTTGACTTGCTTGCTATTCGCCCCTTATAATAAGCGATATACAGCCTGAAACTTCTGCCAAAAGCAACAATGAAATTAGAAATTTCTGCCAAAATTTCTACCAACAGCGATTTCACCTTAAAAAAGGGCTTTTAGATGTTGAAAATTTAATATGCAGGGTTGGTAGAGCGGTCGATTACACCAGTCTTGAAAACTGGCATACCTGAGAGGGTATCTGGGGTTCGAATCCCTAACCCTGCGCCAGAGAAAAACGCCACATGTCCCAAAAACAAAGGGCTGCGGCGTTTTTTTGTTTGCGCCTGCCAAACATTGAGCAATTTTTCTTTTTGCTTGCGTTTGACAAACGGCGACAAAAATTCTTTTCAAACGTTGAGAAAAATATCTTTTTGTTTTGTATTGCAATTTGGGAAGTTTTGTGCTAAAATGGTTTTTGAAAGGTGGTGAAACATGGATATTGACGATTTGGACATTGACCTTGATGTTGACGGCTGGGAAGTTTCCGGCGGCAGAAGCAACAATGTTTGGGGTCAAGTGCCGACCAAACATTTGCCAATCAAGCAAATCAATGAGGCGATTTCAAAGGGCAAAAGAAGTTGCATCTGGACATGTTATGACAACGCAATCTATCAGAAAAATCAAGACGGAAAATTTGAAACTTTGACTTTGGACAAACTTCCAAAAACAATTT
>CANQFL010000042.1 GCA_947598785.1 uncultured Clostridia bacterium | reverse complement strand
GTTGAAGAAGAACTTGCAGATGTCTTCTATTTTGTGCTAAGATTTGCGCAAATGAATAACATAGACCTCTCTACAGCGGTCAAAAACAAGATTGCCAAAAACAGCAAAAAATATCCAATCGAGAAAGCCAAAGGCTGCAACAAAAAATATAACGAGTATGAATGAAGTAAAAAATTTAAAAGGTAAAATCCTCGTTTAAATAAAGCAATTCAGTTGCAATGTAAGACTTCTCAGTGGTTCTTAAAAGATTTAGACCGCAAGTTAAATTTATTGCGTGCAAGATTTAAAAATGCAGGCGACAACTAGTCGCCTTCTTTTTATTGTTAGATTCAGACCTTATTATCAAATATCCACGCTAACTTTTTTATCTTTAACTCAATCGCCATCAGTTTTATGGTGGCGAAATATTAGAGTGTCAAACATTTCGAGACACAAACTGTATAAACGGCATTCCTATGCTAAGATTTTTTAGAATAAAGTATTAGAAATGAAATTAAAACAATTTGAAATTCATTAAAAATATACTATAATAACTATATAATGAAAAAAGGAGTTGCTATGCAAGAAGATATAGACATTAAAGAAAATTATATCAAGCAATTAGACGAAGAGTTGTTGTCTATTCTTCTTAAGGATAGAAGCTCTGGTAAAAACATAATTTGGGCAACGGATACTTATCAATCTCGTGGAAACGGATATTATCCATTCGATAATATTACGGTAAAGGCCATAACTGGAAGAAACGGTTTGGTAATTAAACCAAGAGTTGAAAAATCAAAGAAGGAACAAAATATTCGAGTTAAAAATAAAGCTGAAGTTTTCACGCCGTCTTGGGTGTGCAATTCTCAAAACAATTTGATTGACAATGCTTGGTTTGATAGAGAAAACGTTTTTAACATTGAAAAAGATAAAACTTGGCAAGTTGTAAAAGAAAAAATTTCATTCCCAGAAGGCAAAACATGGCAGGATTATGTTGTTGAAAATCGACTTGAAATCTCGTGCGGTGAAGCACCTTATCTTGTCAGTCGATATGATACGGTAACAGGAAAATGGCTTGAAGTTGGCGAAAGAATTGGACTTCTTGACAGGAAGTTAAGAATTATCAACGAAAATACGGAACATGAACAGGAGTGGTATGAATGGGCTGTAAAAGCCTTTAAGTCAATTTATGGTTTTGAATGGCAAGGCGATAGTTTGCTGATCGCACGCGAAAATTTGTTATTTACATTTATAGATTACTATGTTGACAGATTTGATAATTATCCAACTAAAGATTATTTAAAAGAAATTTCAAAGATAATTTCGTGGAACATATTTCAAATGGATGGTTTAAAGTTTGTAATCCCTGAAAGTTGTAAACCTATACCAAAAATGCAAATGTCCCTATTTGATAACGAAGTGCATACAGAAGAGTGCCAAGGCTGCTTAAAAAACAACCCAAACAAGCATACAGGCATTTACTCAAAGATTATGAATTGGGAAACAAATAAATCAGAATTGTTCATAAAACAAATAAGGGAGAAACGGGATGATAAACATTAACGGAGAATCAGTAGTCGAAGATCAAAAACTGGTAGAAAAACATATCACGGTTCGCTTACAACCATTCATCTATGCTTTTACTACAAATACCATTCCCACATATTTGAAAGTAGGGGATACATTTCGTGGTGTAGACAGAAGGATTGCAGAGTGGAAAAAGGTAATTTCTAAAAATTTAAAGTCTAAGAATGTGGTTTTGACAGAACGTTATCGTCATCCCGCATTACTTTCAGACGAAATTTATTTTAGAGATTATTCTGTTCATCAATATTTGTTAGATGAAATTGGTAAAAAACCCATTGAGAAATCATTACAAAATTTATATTCCAAAGAATTTTTTGCGGATACAACAGTAGAAGATGTGAAAGATGCTGTCAAATCTATAGAGAAAGATTTTAGAGGAAACAAGACTAAATACACTTATTATGGAGTTGTAGATAACAAAAGCGCTACTATCCATGGGAATAATGATAAAGAATGGAAACTTAGACCAAACCAAGAAGCGGTTGTTAAAAATTTTTTAGCAAAGAAAGACAAACGCGAACTTTTGATGTATGCCGTTATGAGATTTGGAAAATCTTTTACTGCAATGAGTTGCGCACTTGCGATTCAAGCGAAAAAGGTTTTAATTGTTTCCGCAAAGGCAGATGTCGTCGGTGAATGGCAAAAAACAGTGGAAACACCAAAATGTTTTGAAGGGTTCAAATTTTTAACAGATAAAGATTTGGCTGAAGGAGTAAAAATTTCCGAAGTCCTTGCAGAATCAGAGGACAGAAAAGTTGCGATTTTTTTAACCCTGCAAAATCTAACAGGCAAACTTGAAAAAAGAGAAGATGATGAGTTAAAAGTCAAACCAAAAGAAGTAAAGGAGCGTTTGTTACAAGTTTTTAACGAAGAATTCGATTTAATTATTGTGGACGAAACTCATTATGGTGCGTGGGCATCAACTCTTGGTGGGCCATTAAAAGATAAAGATGCTGATGGCGATGTTATAAAGAAAGAGCGAAAAGAATATACCAATTTTAAAGAACATGTAACAAATCTGCATACAAAGATAAAACTTCACCTTTCTGGAACGCCATATAATCTTTTATACGACAATAAATTTAATAATGAAAACATTATTGCGACTTGTCAATTTAAGGACATCTTGAGAGATAAAGAAAAATGGGATTTAGACAATTTTAAAAACATAGAAGATGGGAAAAACAATCCAGATACCGGTTATCCATATCAAGAGTTTGACAACCCATACTTTGGTTTTCCACAAATGTTGCGTTTTGCCTTTAACTTACCACCAGAGGCGCGTAGAAATTTAGAAACTGCAAAATACGATTGGAGTTTGAATGATTTATTTGTAACAGAGGGTGAGGGAAACGATGTAAAATTTTCTCATGAATCTGATATTTTAACGCTGCTTAAGGCTATTGATGGATCAGAGAAAGTTGATGGCATTTTGGGATTTTTAGATATTCCTAAAATTAGGGATAATGATGTTTGTAAGCATATGGTGTTTGTGCTGCCAAGAAAACATGCATGTGATGCAATGGAAAAATTATTAAATGACCACAAATCAGAATTTCACAATCTGTGTAACTATAATGTTTTAAATATTACTGGGCATAATTTGAAGCGCAGTTTAGATACTGTTGAAAAAGTAAAGGCAAAGATAGAAGAGTGTGAGAAAAACAAAGAAAAAACCATTACTTTGACCGTATACAAAATGCTTACAGGTGTTACAGTTCCAGAATGGGACACAATGTTTATGCTAAAAAACACTCATTCTGCACAAGAGTATGATCAAGCAATATTCCGCATACAAAATCAGTATATTGAAGAAAGCGTTGCCCAAGACAACTCTGTTCTTAAAATTGACAAGAAACCTCAAACGATTTTAGTTGATTTTGACCCTATAAGAATGTTTACTTTTCAGGGGCTTTCTTCGCGCATAACTGATAATATAAGAAATGACAAACAGCCACTTGAAGAGTCCATTAAAGACGAACTAAATTATTTTCCAATTATAACATATAATGCTGATAAACTTGTTAAAGTTGAGCCAACTGACCTTATACAACTAATCACGCAATACAACAACGATAAGAGCATTATTGACAGTGTTCAATCAGTTGAATTTGATAAAGGATTGTTACAACAGCAAGAGATATTAAAATATATTCAAGCGCAATCTTCAAAAACAACCAAGAATAAGATGGACACTCCGGCGCATAATGGAGAACAAACGTCAGATGTTCAGCCACCAGATGATAATGGCAACGGAGGGGTTGGATACGGCGATTCAGGAAATCAGTCCACAAATAATAATCCAGATAAAGATTTAGAAAAAAAGTATAGGATGTGTATTGCACGTTTATGTTTTTATTCGTTTTTAACACACGACCATGTAGATGGCATTGATGATATAATAGACGGTGTAAAAACCAATTGTGAAAACTACAATGAAAATAAGCGAATATTTGATAACCTAGAATTAAATTTGCCGTTTATTGAAGCGCTAAAAAAGCATTTATCATTATATTTTGAACTCAATGTAAATGATGTTTTAGAATGTGCAAACACTCTATCTCATGATAAAACTTTGACTCCAATTAAAAGAGCACAAAATGCCATTAAAAATTTCAACCGTTTTTCTGATTCTGAAATAGTAACGCCAAACAATATCTGTGATGATATGATTAAAGCAATAGGGAAAGATACTCTTGCAGAAATTTTAAATCGTGGAGAAAAAATATTGGATATATCAAGCAAGGCAGGAGAGTTTGCTTTTGCAATATATAACTTACTCCACGGATATGTAGATGAAGAAAAATTGAAAAATGGGATATATTCAATTCCTACTTCAGGAACAGCGTATGAGTTCACGCGTCGAATTTACGAGACTTTAGGCTTGAATGTTGAGAACATATCCGATCCAAATAAGTTGACGGCATATGATTTGTTGGAAAAAACGAGCGCGACGAAGAATAAAAAATTAGTTGATTATGACAGAGTAAAGAAGATTTTAACACAAAACAAACCTTTTTCATCTATAAATCACACGGATAAAATTACAGAGGAGGTAACAGACATGATAAAATTTGGAGCAGTGGTTGGAAATCCGCCATATCAAGAAGCCTTAAAAAATACTAGTGATAGACAAATATATAATTTGTTTATGGATATTTCTTACGAGTTATCTCCGCTTGTTGTTATGATTACACCATCTAAATTTTTACATCGCGCAGGTAAAACACCAAAGGCTTGGAATGATAAAATGCTCAAGGATAATCACATAAAAATTATAAAAGAATGGGACTCTGCAAAGGATGTGTTTTCTTCGACAAGCATGAGTGGAGGAGTTGTTATAACATTAAGAGATAAAAACAAAGAATTTCAACCTATAGAGTTTTTTGCAATAAGCGAAAGTGTTGAATCCATTAAAAATAAAGTGTTGAAAAATACAACGAACTCTATATGTGAAATATTATATTTGCAAAACAAATTTGATTTAACACAAGTTTATAACGATTACTCAAATTTGAGAGAAATAATTCAAAAAGAAAAAAGAATTGTATCTTCATCGTTTATAAAAACGCCTCAGTTATTCTATGAGAAACCACATAATAAAAATGATATTGCAATAATTGGGGTTTTAAATTCAAAAAGAGTAATAAGATATATTAATGAGAAATATTTAGATAAAAAAGAGAACAATTTAAGTGGATATAAAGTGCTTATTTCAGCTGCAGATGGAGCAAGTGGAGTGTTAAATAATAAAAAAGCTGTTAACATAATAGGAAAAACTTGTATTTTAGATCCTAAAATGGGATATTCTCAAACATTTATATCATTTGGTAACTTTAAAACAAAAAATGAAGCAATGAGTTTAGAGAAATATTTTAAATCAAAATTTGCCAGATTTATGATAGGCACATTAAAGGCAACAAATGGACTTAAACAAAGAATATTTATGAATCTTCCTTTGCAAAATTTTACACCTAAGTCAGACATTGATTGGTCAAAATCAATAGAGGAAATCGATAAGCAACTTTACAAAAAATATGCTTTAACTAAAGATGAGATTGCTTTTATCGAATCAAAGATTAAACCAATGGAATAAATGTAAGAAAAATCTGTTGTTTTTCGAAATGACAGATTTTATTTTTGTTGAAAATGTTGTCAAATAGATTAAGGCAGTTACCACTGTTTAAGGATAAATGACTCTAAAAGAAACAATTTCAAAGCACAAGAGAATTTCGTACTTTATCCGCCACACAAACATAACACTTCAACTGATGGCAGGCGTGGATATGAAAACCGTTTCAGTCCGCGCCGGTCACGCCCGCGCCAGCACTACTTCGGACTTTTATAGTCACTTTATCAAGAACTCCGATATCCACGCAAGTGAAGTTATAAACAAAATTTTTGAATGATTTGAGTTAAATTATAAAATTTATATCTGTTTTAAGTTTGTTATGCTATAATGTATATAACTTTAAGGAGATATTGTATGCCACATCATAAAAACAGAGATGATTTTAGTGAAGAAATAAAAAACAAAGCAGGCGCAAGGGTTTGTTTTCAGTGCTCTATTTGTTTTAAGCCGACGAAAGCTGCATCAGCAGAAGGAGATGACAAGGTTTCGAACATAGGGGTTGCTTCACATATTTGTGCAGCCGCGCCTAAAGGACCTCGTTATGATCCGAGCATGACTGCCGAAGAGAGATCTTCGATTAAGAACTGTATTTGGTTATGCCAAGACCATTCAAAACTGATTGATACTGATACTACCACTTATACAAAAGAGAAACTTATTGCGTATAAAGAAAAAGCCGAAGAAAGAGTACGTAATGCAATTGAAGGAAGTGGAGAGTTTTCGCACAAAGTTGTTTCTGGTGGTCTTGATGTGGAGCATACTTTTAATTTGCTTAACGATTTGATTATAAATGGAGATTATCTAAAATTAAAAACATATATTCAATCAACATCACCAACCAACATGAGTGATGAATTTATTGATTTGTTTACATATTTTAATATAGTTTACAAATTTTATTGCGATCGAGTTGGAATAGAAAATGAGATTATTCATTATGTCGAAAAAGCTAATAAAAAATATGTAAATTATTTAGTGGAATTATTTGCGCAGTTTTTGGATAAGGAATTATTAAATCTTGTTTACGATTATTGCGAGGATGCAAAATTAAAAAAGATTTGTTCCTGGATTATTTCAGACGCACTAGAAGGCAATGTTTTATTAAGAGAAAATGAGATAATAGATGATCAAAAAGTCGTTGATATTGAGCAGGGATCTTTTATTCACAAAATGGCCACAAATTATGCTATAGATAATAACTGCACAATAAAAGATAAGATTAATACGATACCGTTTTATGATGGAGAATTTCTGTATCAGCAGAAGGTCCTAATTTACAAAATACAACAAGAGAGTATTAAACTTTTAAATGTAAAGAGACAAAAATTAAGAGACATACCAGAATCTGAACAATTTTTAAATTCATTGAGTAAAATAAAGCAATTGACGCCACAACTACAGATGAGTTTTTGGAGGGTGATGCTGAATTTATCCAACGGTCTCGAGGATGCAGAGTTTTTTGAAACATTATATGAAGAATGTAGTGAGCAAGTAAAAAATGATCCCATAGTTAAAAGTTTAACAATAGTTCACAAGATCGAAAAAGATATTACTTCAGTTGAATTTTCAGAGATAAGACAAACCTGTGAAGTTTTAAACGATTACAGACTTGCTTGCGGATACTTAAATGATTTGTCAGAAAATTATCCACAAAAAGCGCTTATGATTTTTAATTCTAACTTATATCTATTTAACAATAATTGTAATTTTTTAGATATCTATATTAGATTAAAAAACAAGAGGCCAACTAAAAGCTTTTCATCGGTAAATTTTTTGTTGAAATATAATGATCGCTATGATAAGGATAGTTCTTATCATATTTTGCTCGCATATTATTCAGCTAAAAGTAAAAAACACAAGGCAGTATTCAAAAGGGAATTGCAGTGGATTTTATCTAGAAATGATATCTTGAATAAGATAGATCCCGGGACTTTAAGTTATTTGATTTCGGTTCTTTGTAGAGCTGAGAAATATGATGAATTGATTAAAATTATAAACTTAAATCCTTTAGTCAGCTTTAAATTACAAATAGCAACAGCTTTAATGAATTCTAATAATAAAGAGTTTATTGTGAAAGCAAAAGAGATATTCTTAGATGTTTTAAAGGAAAATAATCAAATTGAGAATGTGAATTGGAGTATTTCAGTTTGTAGTTATAAATTAGGGGATATGTCAAATGCAAAAAAATATATTCAAGAAGAATTAAATGTGAAATTTTCTAAAGAATATCTAGCATCTTTATTAAATTTACGGATCGAAACTTCTGATTATGAAGAAGATGAAATTTTAGAAATGGCATCGAAAATAAATGATGGCAATATATTATCGTTAGTTGGTTATATATATTCAAGAGCTAATAATAAAATCGAAGTAGCAAAACGATTATTATTAAAATCATTGCTAATTGATGAAAATAATCTAAACAGTCTAAATATTTACATGAACTTATGTGTTGGTAAAGAGAACAAAAACAAGCCTCAAAAAGCAGAGGCGAATGTTACCGTTATATTAAAAATGGAGGATAATGTTAAAAAAATCTCGATACATAACGATGAACTGTTGGCAGGATTAAAGCCTAACAATCTAGCAAATTGTTATCACTATAAGGAAAGCGAAAAGGAGATTGAAAATATATTATTTCGAACAATTGGAGATGTTGTTACTTTTAGAAATCAGGATTATAAAATAATAGATTTAGTATGGAACGAAACAATAATTTTTTCTTATGCCATTTCTAAACTTATAAATAATAATAAAGCTGTGGCAATAAAAGGTGAAAACATAGAAGGATTAAAACAAAACGTTATTGAAATTCTAAAAGACAGGAAAGAAAAAATAGATAATATAGTACAAGTTTACAATGATTCAAAGTGTAATTTGCCAATTACAATGTTTTCTCAATACTTAGGCAAAAAATATTTAGAAACATATAATTTTCTTTTTTATGAAAATAAAAGAAAATTAAGAAATTTAGATTCGTCGATAAAAATAAAAGATTTAGAGGGATATGTTTTATCGTTTGACGCAATTTTGATATTGGCCATTTTAGATGTTGATGTAAATTTAATAAAAAATAAAAATTGCATTTGTTCAGTTATGACAAAAAGAATTTTGTTACAGGAAATTGAAGAAAGCCTGGCAACTTGTAAGTCGGGCTCATGTGTGGGACAGTTAATATATAGGGAAGGGCAAGTTTATCGAGATGAATATGATCAGGAACTTCGAAGAAATAGGATTTTATTTTATAACAGATTAAAGAGATTAGTTGATGAATTACCTGCTCCAAATCATGAGTTTTTATACAAAACGACTTCAGACATTGAAAATTTGTTCTTAGAACAAAAACTTATTCTTGAAAATGATATATTAGGATTGGTGCAAAGCAATAAAAATTACGTGTTGGTAAATGATGATCCATTTATTTCTTCCATTATTGTGAAAGACAAGTTAAATGCAGTTGGTATGATTAACTTTTTAACACAACTTGATATAGATGTTGAATTACATATGGAATACATAAAGAAATTAGCGAGGATGAATTTTGGTAATTATTTAACCAATGATGTATATTTAAGTATCAAAAATAAAATTAACCAGGAAAAAGGTCCGCAACGCATCAAGTCGCTGACAAATTTTTATAACCTATTAACGTCGGAGTTTATAGATAAAGAGAAGGAGCATGATCTGTGGTTGTATAATAATATGATTACGAAAAATTTGGCATTAAATAACAATACTTTAAAATCAGAGGATGAAGATGATTTGGATTTCGTAGTTACTAGGGCTGTTGTATATAATTATTCTCGTGAAAATCCTCAAAAATATAAGGAAACAATGGATGATATTACAAAAAGATTTAGAGCTGAACTTGTAGAAAAAGACAATAAACTATATTTAAAAACATATCTTGTTAAACAAGATAAAAAGCCAACTGAATAGTTGGCTTTTTTGTTGGTGCAATCGAGCAGATTTGAACTGCTGACCTATCGCTTAGGAGGCGATCGCTCTATCCAGCTGAGCTACGGCTGCATGATTAAA
>CANQFL010000041.1 GCA_947598785.1 uncultured Clostridia bacterium | reverse complement strand
ATAAAAGATTTGTAATGGCAAAGTTTCAATTGCCTGTGGAACGTTTATCTCTTGTAATGATGAGCAATTATAAAACACAGAATCTTCAATTTCAGTCACACATTCTGGTATGATTACTTTTGTAATATTTTCACAATTTTTAAAGGCGCCTTCTTGTATTGCTGTAACCGAAGGAATTGAAATGTTACCACTTAAATTAACGCAATCACAAAATGCTTCTTTACCAATATATGAAGACTCCGTTTCTTCGCCTATTTCACTATTAAAATCTGTAAGGCTGGTGCAACTTTTAAACGCATAATCTCCAATTTTCTGCAATTTATCGCCAATAGTTACCTTGCGAAGTTTAGAACAATTTTCAAAAGCACTTTCCCCAATATAGATAAGAGATGAGCAGTTAATTTCTGTATCTAAACTAGAACAATTTTTAAATGCTTTTCCATAAATATACTGTACCGTGTTAGGTATATTTATCTCTTGCAAATTTTCACAATTTTCAAAAGCACCATAACGAATTTCTTGTATTGTATCAGGTAAAACAACTTTTTTTACATTAGATCTATCTAACGCATAAGAGTCTATTATTGTAATTGGGTCGTTGTTGTATGTTAAATTAGGGATAATTACTTCATCGCCCATAAAATAGTATTCTCCAGTTGTGTCTTGATAAATTTTTAAATATTTGTGTGATAATTTTAAAGTAATATTTACATCGGATTGTGGACAATAAATATTTTCTTCGTCAAGAGTCTTATAGGCTCCACTCACGTCAAAGCCTTCAAATAACCAATCACCATCTTCCGTAGTGTTAAGTGTTATTTCTAGACTCTCAAAATATGCTACCCCGTCACCAGATTTCAAAATTTCTCCATCTCGTTTTACTGTAATCGCGTCTGGAAATGTTATTGTATAAGGATATTCATAAGGTTTTTCTTCCTCATTACAAGCAAACAATCCGAATCCAAGACCAAAAACAGCACAAAATAAAAATAATGTTGTAAATAATTTTTTCATAACTATTCTCCTTGTCCCTATTTTAATACTTTCAATATTTAAAGTCAAATGATATTTGATTTTGTCCCAAGAAAAGTCTTTTATTGCTTGAAATTTTCAAAAATTTAATATAAAATATGGTTGAGGTAAAATGAATCTAATTGTTTGCATTGACAAAGATTCTATTGAAGAAATCTTGCATAAATTATAAAACATATACTCAATTATTGCTTTTAAGGAGAATTAAATATTGTTTGATTTAATAAAGGAATTAGAAAAATATATACCATTTGGACAAAAAGAAAATAAAGATGTAAAAAAAACACTTGAATTTCTTAAAACTAATCAAAATTGTTATGATAGATGCAATTTGTTTGGACATGTTACAGCAGGGGCATTTGTGTGTGATGGAAGTGGACACATTCTATTAAATCATCATAAGAAATCTGGGCTATGGTTTCAGTTTGGTGGACATAGTGATGGCGAAAGCGATTGTTTAAAAGTTGCCAAAAGGGAAATAATGGAAGAAGCAGGGATTACAGAATTCAAACTAGGTAAAAACTCAATCTTTGATGTTGCTGTTATGAAAATACCATTTAATGTCAAGAGAAGCGAGCCAGAACACCTTCATTATGATATTAACTTCTTATTCATTGTAAACAATTATAAATTCGAAATTTCAAATGAGTCATTAGAAATAAAATGGGTCACTATCGATGAGGCTTTAAGATTAATAAATAAAAATGATTATGGAATGAAAAGAATGATATATAAATATAAAAGATGGTTGAATAATACAATTAAAGAATTTTACATTTAGTTCAATATGTTTTTAGTCTTTTGGACAACATTTTCATGAATTTTTTCAGTAAAAATGCAATGCTTGTTTTATGCTATGTTTTTATGAAATGTTGTATAATAGTTTATTTTAAAAGAAAAGTGCTAAACCCCTTAAAATAGGGCAATTCGGCACTTTAATAAACGATATAAAGTGATAAATTTGGTGCAAAATTAGGCAAAACACAATTTTAAAGGGTTACTTTAGAACGAGGGTGGACTGAAATTCTGACAGGAACACCTCTTAACCTTTATTATTATGAATTAGAAATATATTAAATAAAATAAAGAAAAAATAATAAAAACATATTGATTTAAACTACAATTTATGTTATAATTTATTCATGAAAGAAAAATTAACTAAAGATAACTTAAAATCAAAAATATTAAGTGATACGGAATTTATTCAAAAAGCCAATGCGTCCGAATCAAAATATGAGGCTGTTTCAAATTTTAACAGATTTAACTGCATTACGCCAAACACAAAACTTATTATTGTCGGGACAATTACTCCTCCCAAAGGCATGAACAGAGGTTATTTTTATACTGCTCCTCGAAACAACATTTATAAATTGATTGATATGGCACTTGGAACAAATCTTCAACAACTAAAAGATTCGTTACCAACGGCAGACAACAAAGAAAAAACCTTGTTTGAAATTCAAAAAACTTTAAAAGAACACAACATTGCATTTTTAGACGTGATGAAATTTGCTTTAAGATTAAAAGACAGTTCTGAAGATTTGGATATTAAATATTTTACCTTAGATGTTGAAAGTTTTAAAAATTTGCCTAATTCAGTTCATTTTATTTGCAATAGCAGACTTGCCGAAGATGGTTATTTAGAAATATGTAAAAGATTAAATCGAAAACCAAATTATGAATATTTAACTCAATTTTGGATGAAATTAGACAAAAACGCATGGGTAAATTCAATTAGAACTCACACTTCTTCAAAGACTTTAGAATCATAAAAATTTAAACGCACTAAAAACTGTATCTTAATACAGTTTTTTTTATTTTAAAAACAAGACATTACAAAAAGGCAAATTAAATATTTTTTAGATTTAGATAAATTATTAATCATTAATTTTTGTTAAAATTTCAATAAATGCTTTAGTCGCAGATGTAGTTTGGTCGTTGACTTTTATTATTTTAAATTTTTATTAAAAAATTCGGTTATCTTTTTAAAAGGAATTATGTCAACTCTATCATAAAGGTCAGTATGAACTGCATTTGGAATAAGCAAAAGTTCTTTATTCTTTTTGTATTTGCTATTTTTTGTCATATTTACATAAGCATCTTTACCAAAATAACAAGAGTGTGCTTTTTCACCATGTATAATTAAAACTGCACTACGAATTTCATTTGAGTAGGACAAACTTTTCGTGTTGATAAAGGATAGAGCAGACGTTTTATTCCAACCACCATTTGAATTTAACGAACGCTTATGATAACCACGCTTTGTTTTGTAATAGTCATAATAATCTTTTACATAGAATGGAGCATCTTTTGGCAATGGGTCAACCACTCCACCAGCAAGTTCATATTTTCCACTTTCAAAATCTTTTATTCTTTGTTCATTTAAAGATTTTTTAAGCTCATATCTCCCATTTTCATCAAGACTATCAAAATATCCATATGCATTTACTCGGCTCATATCATACATTGTCGATACAACAGTCGCTTTGATTCTTGTGTCTATGGCAGATGTATTTAAAGCCATTCCACCCCAACCACAAATTCCAATTATACCAATTTTATTTTTATCAACATCTTTTTGAGTGGATAAAAAGTCAACTGCTGCTTGAAAGTCCTCAGTATTTATATCTGGACTTGCAACATATCTTGGCTGACCACCACTTTCGCCTGTAAACGATGGGTCAAAAGCAATAGTCAAAAATCCATTTTCTGCCATTTTTTGTGCATAAAGTCCTGATGCTTGTTCTTTGACTGCCCCAAAAGGACCACAAACTGCGATTGCAGGCAAAAGCCCATTTGCATTTTTAGGTTTATACATATCTGCAACCAAAGTTATGCCAAACCTATTCACAAATTGCACTTTTTTGTGGTTAACTTTATCACTTTTTGGGAATGTTTTATCCCATACTTTTGTAATTTTTAATTCTTCCATTTTTTTCTCCTTTTTAATTTTATTCTAAATCCACTCAACAAAATTTTTATAAATGACGGCTAAAAATTAGTAGGCTATTTTATTTCTCTTTTAAATATATAAATATTGAAAATGCAAATGAAAAAACAAAGCAAACAACCAAAGTAATAATACATATCCAAAAATATGGACCGATAGCAATTTTTCTAAAAATAAGTTGAGATAAAACGTACGCTAAAATTTTTATACCAAAATCTGAAATTGTCAATATTCTAAGTTCCTTAATTTTTAAACATTCTGTTGAAAACGCAAGGAATATTAAGGGTAAAAATACAAAAATAGTATCTAAGTTTTCGATTTTCTGTTTTTCTTTTAAATAAAACACGCAAAAAACACATAATCCATAAAAACATAAATTCCAGATGATAGACCTTAAAATAATTTTCGTTTGCTTTTCTTCCATACAAAAATATCTCACTTTTGATATTTAAATCCAATCTGCAACTTTATTTTTGGCAGAATATTGTCATCATTTCTCTACTACAATATCTTTACAATTTTTGCTTGCCCCTGGAACAACCATTCAAAAAGTCCCGTATCTTTTTCGCCTTTCCAATAAGCAGTTATTCCTTCAATATGCTTTTGTTTTGATATATTTTCTTTTTCATCATCTAGTGTGCATGAACATTTATGTAGTTTTCCCGTAAGTTCGACTTCGTAAATGTGAAGAGGTTTTATATTAAATCTTGCCCATTTCTTTACAAGACCTTCACATTGTTGTAAATTTTCAAATACTACAATACTTGATTGCCTACTTGGTAGATTTTTGTCTATACTTTTGCGAATTTTTTCATGTAGTCTTTCAATGAACAAAATTCTTTTTTGTCTTTCGGTTTTATGAAAACTAAGAAGAGCTTTTCTATATGCATATTTTTTAGAATTATGTTTTGAATTTACTACAAAAACATCTCCAATATTATAATTATTATATTTTCTGTTGAAAGGAGTATCTTGCACAATATAATACATTTTTTTATCTTTTACATATTCCATAAAACCTCACAGTTTTTGACACTTTTTTCATAATTTTTTTAAGTTCATAAGTATTTGTGGTTTAAATTTTTCCTTTCTTTCTATCAATTAATAGTTTAATTAAATAGAATCCATTAACCAAAATTAAAGCCCCATTCAAAATTGCAGTGCTGATTGCAGGGATAAGAATTCCATAAACAACAAAAAAGGTAGAGCCAATTATATTTAATAATCTTAACCAAAAACTGCCCCAAAATGATAGAGTTGTAAAACACATACTGGTCAAGATAAATAAAGTTGCAACAATACCTATAATTTCCACCCACATAATTTTCTCCTTACTAATAGTTTCATTGCTTTTGGTTGAATTTAATTTATATAATAATTTTAAAGCAATATTAAAAATTTGTCAAATTGACTTATCATAAAAATTTTGAAAAAGGCAATATTATCAACTTAGTGGAAGAATAAAATTATAGACTTGACGCAAATGCTTGAAATTTATGTAACAATTAAACAAAAATATGTTACAATGTTTTCTAAGGAGTATTTTATGAAATCAAGTAAAAAATTACAGGCAGAATTATTACAAAATTTTTTTACTATTAAAGGAAACATTGCAACTTTAAAACTTGTATATGACACTTTTTCAGAGTTAATCAACCCTAATTTCGGTGATGATAAAATTGAAAAATTAAATGATAAACTTTTTTCAGATGTAAAAAGTGCTGTTTCCCTATTGCCAAGAAAATTTAAATTAAATCTTCAAATTATAATAAAGGATTTTGGCGACTATACTAAAGAAGAATGTGAAAAAATAATAAAACAAAATATTCACCTGCTTGGATATCAAATCATTAAAGAAAACAATAAAAAACGTGTCGGTGGTTGGTCATTGATTGGTATCGGTGCAACAATCTTACTTATCAGCTATTTACTTCACAATTTTGACTTATGGTTTGACCTTGTAAATATTAGTGGTACTCTTTTTGTCTGGGAAGGAGTTTACATGGCTTTTATAGAAAGAAGTCATGAAAATAAGGAAATTGTTTCACTCGCTAAATCAATTCAAAACATAACAATAAGTTCAATAAAAGAAAATAAATAAAACGGCCTATAAATGGTCGTTTTTTTATTATAAATTATCGTTTTTTGAAAACGCTCGATTGTCTTGAGCAATAATTTAATGGCTCTAAGACTCTTCATTTTTTTCTGTTTCTAAAATTTCATTATCTTCTATTTCATCTTTTATACGTGCAGATTTGCTTTCTTCAAAATTAAACTCTACTGGTTGATTTTCAAGCATCGTTACTGAATGAACAATTGGTTTCCATTCAACTTCTTTTTTAAACATAGATTGAAAGAAAAGAGGAATGTACATAGCACTAAAAATTGGAAACATAAAACAACATACAATAGCATTCCAGCAGGTAATATTTGTATGTTTTCTTTCTGCAAACAACATAAGTGCAGCATAAATTACAAAAAATCCATATATAGAACCAGATGATGCAGCAAAAGCAATCCAAACTTTAGGTGCAAGAGGGTCGCCATTTGTCGAACAAATAATTCCAAAAACAAGATTAAAGATAGCATAAACAATAGCAGTTACAAGAATGCAAACAACAGGCAATATGTTGACGACATATTCATATTTGCTTAGTTTATTTTCCTTATCATAAATCATACCTTTGAAAAGTTTTTTCTTATATTTTTTCTGTACTGTCCTAAAACCTTTTACCCATCGAAGTCGCTGATTCCAAGATGTTTTAAGTTTCGTTGGTTGTTCATCATAAAATTCTGCATATTCGTTATAAGTTCCTTTTAGGTCGTTTACTATTGAATACATAGAAAATTCTACATCTTCAGTAATCTCAAAAAACTTCCAACCACCAAGTTTTTCTAAAACTTTAGAAGCAACATAAAATCCCGTACCACTGAGAAATACTTTTTGATTAAATCTCGAACGCCCCTTATTTTGAAAAGTGTTAAGCATTGAAAATGTCAAAGCACTTCCACTTGCAATCCAACCCCCATTCCAATTTTTGCTATTGCGATAACCAACTGCCATATCATAACCGGCATCGTAGCATTTGTTCATTTCAGTAATAAAAGAAGGAGTGAGTATATTGTCAGCATCACAAATAAAGAAAGCTTCATATTTTTTCCCAGAAGCAAAAATATCTTTAACTACTTCATCGATAGCATGTCCTTTTCCTTTCAATTCAAGATGTTGACGCACAAAAATATGAGTATTTTCATATTTTTTAACTATTTCACACGTAGGGTCATTTTCACTTTCGACAATAACATAAGTGTCCAAAAGTGAATGGTCATAATCTTGATTTTTTATTGAATTTAAAATACCTTCAATCACTCTACTTTCATTACGAGCAGGGATTAATATCGCATATTTATGATTTTCTTTAGCTGCAGGAAACTTTTTTGATGGTATAAGTCCAAAAATATGATAAATAATTTTTTGCAAAAGAAAAACGATACTAATTCCAAGACAAATATAGAAAATTATGTTTGCTGAGTGAAAAATTGTATGATACATAACTTACTCCCGAATTTGCTTTCACATGATTTTTAATATTGTTTGCGAAAAATCTTCAATTAGTATAATTTTAGCACACTTATAAAAATTCTCAAAAGAATTCGACAAATTATTTAAATAATTTTGATTTTAAAGTCCAAGTGGTAACAATAAATTAACAAATAGTATATCTATTTATAAAATTTTAATAAAAAAAAGGATTAATAATTAATCCTTTTTGTTTTTCAAAAATCCAAAAACTGACAATGTTTTAGGTCCACAATTACAACCCATAGTATAATCAATATAACCTACTTTTATATCTTTGTTTGATGTATTTTCTTTTAAAAATTTTTCAAGTTGTAGGGCTTCTTCTTTTTGACCCGTATGACCAATATACATTGTTCCAGGAGTAGTTAAATCTCCATGTTCCAAAATAAAATTTTCAATTACATTAAGTGCTTTTTTTCTGCCTAAACTTTTTGAAAATAGTTTTAGTTCTCCCTTATCATTTGCAGTAATTACTGGCACAATTTTGAGCATTGTTCCAACGCTTGCAACAAATCGATTTATACGCCCTGAACGTTTTAAAAATTTCAAATCTCCTGGCGCAAAAATAGAAAATGTATTAAGACCGTTTTTGTCTAAAGCTTCATATATCTCTTTGGCAGTTTTCCCCTCATCTCTCATCTTTACTGCTATTTCAAGCATTATTGCAATTCCATAGCTTCCTGTTAAACTGTCTGCGACCCAAATATGTTCACCATATTTTTCGTTTAATTCTTTAGCAGCATTTTTAGCGTTATCACAAGTTGAACTCATGCCACCAGATAAACCTATATACATAACTTCATAATCTTGTTTAACATATTTTTCAAACATTTCAGAAAATATAAAAGTGTTTATGCAGCTAGTTGAACAATTTTCAGATTTTTCTAACTCTTCATAAAATTTTTCTGGGTCTTTCTCTGGGTGAGAAAAGCTATTATATGTTTTTCCATTAACAGTAATATCCATTGCCATATAATCTATGTCTAGTTTATTCAACTCTTCTTTTGAAAAACTGCAACAACTATCTGTAATAATTTTAACTTTTTTCATTTTTCTTCTCCTTCATTTAACAAAATTTCTTTGTTTCTTGCTTTAATTTTATGGTTTTTATATAAAAATAATCAAGCGATTTTTATAAAATAAGTCTAAATGTGTCATTTCTCAATCGCTTAAAAAGAGAATTCGCCATATTTTTACCTAAATTTGTTTGAAAAATGAGAAATAGAATGGTATAATATATGTTATATGGAAGAAAAAGAAATTTTAGCAAAAAATTTAACTTTTTATAGAAAGCAATGTGGTCTAAGTCAACTTGATGTAGCGCAAAAGTTAAATTATAGTAATAAGAACATCAGTAAATGGGAAAAAGGCGAAACTATCCCTAATGCTTTTATCCTTTCCAAAATTTCTAAAATTTATGGCGTTACTATTGAAGATTTGTTATCAGAAAATCAAAATGAAATTAAAATAGACGAAGAAAATATTGAACCAAAGAAAAACATAAGAAAAACTATTTTTCGCTTAACAATGTTAATTCTTGCAAATGCAATTTTGTACGCTTTGGGGACTAGTTTAATATATGCTATCAATCTTGCTAATATTGATGGTTTTAATATATGGTTAATTTATCTATATCTTTCACCACTTAGCTTTTTAAGTATAAATATTTATATTCGTGTTTTATATAAATATGTTGATATTATTTCTTTATCTTTGTTTGGTTGGCTGATTTGCCTTTCGGTTTACTTATCTCTCTTCCATATCCCTGAAATGAGTTTTATCTTTGCTCTGGGTGGTGCTTATGAAATTATCGCAATTTGTATTGCTTTACTTATAAATATAAAAATATTAAATCATAAACCAAATCTAAAAAAGCTTTTTAATAAGAAAAATGATGCTTAATGTATCATTTTTTTGTTATGCAATAAACATTTTTTTCTCTCACGCATATAAAAACTTAGAACGGAGTTATATATGCGTAAAAATAATTGTAATTTTTGCTGTCCACCTAATGTCAAACTCAAAAATAATCAAAACGAAATAATACATAACATTCCAGGGCCTAAAGGTGAAATTGGACCAACTGGACCAAAAGGCGAAAATGGAATTACAGGTCCAACTGGCCCTACAGGTCCTACTGGAGCAACGGGTCCAACCGGCCCTGCAAATGGTCCGACCGGTCCAACTGGTGCTACCGGTCCAACTGGTCCTACAGGTCCAATCGGTCCTGTTGGAGCAGCAGGAAACAGTGAAAGAATAGTAATTAATAGTGTTCATATGGTAGATAATGGAAATCCTGCTCATATTGACGATACTCTTGT
The DNA here is from genome assembly GCA_947598785.1 of uncultured Clostridia bacterium. Taxonomy (GTDB): domain Bacteria; phylum Bacillota; class Clostridia; order Christensenellales; family UBA1242; genus Caccovivens. The sequence continues at coordinate 48 of CANQFL010000041.1, read as the reverse complement.
AAATGATATACATTATCTTGATATTTATCTTCCTCAAGGTCCGACCGG
>CANQFL010000040.1 GCA_947598785.1 uncultured Clostridia bacterium | reverse complement strand
CACCAACAAATACAGAAATTTGTGAAAGTATGTATAACATTTTTTTTATTATATCATAATTGAAAAATTCTTCAAATTATTTGCTAATATTTTTATATTTTGTTATATTAATTTTAAATTAGGGAGGTTTTATGATTTACTTTGTACGTCATGGTGAAACTGATTTCAATGTGCAGGAAATTGTGCAGGGGAATATTGATGTGCCATTGAATGAAAATGGTATTTCACAGGCAAAAACTATTAGAGATAAACTGAAACAAATTAAGTTTGATGTTATATATTCCTCCCCTCTTTTAAGAGCAAAACAAACTGCTCAAATTATTGCTGATGTCCATGGTACAAAAGTTTTGTTTGATGATAGACTTAGAGAATATCATGCAGGTATCAGAGAAGGATTGAAATATTCAGATTGGAATGAAGAACAACGTAAAGATTTTAAATTGAATCCAGAAAAATATGGAGCAGAGAAGTTGGTTGATTTTTATAAAAGAGTGTCAGACTTTTATAAAGAAGTTAGTATTACTAATAAAAAAATTTTGATTGTTTCTCATTTTGGCGTTTACAAACAAATTTATTATTTTTTAAACAATATTTCAAATTTTTTTGAACCGGTAAAAATGATACAAAATTGTGAGGTTGTGATTTTAAAGGAGTAACATATGGCTTATACTTACAATATTAACACAAGTAAAAAAGATAATGTTTCTAGTTTTAGCATGATGATAGTTCACAGATTACATGGAATTATAAATCTTTTTGTTAACACTTTTTTAGTTGCACATATCTATGAATTATCTAGTGATATATTTTCTTATATTCATAATGTTGCAATATATTATTTCTTTACATATCTAATTTTTTTTATAACCCTTATTTTTGTTACTTATTTTGTTGAAAAATCTAATAGAGTAATTTTTTATAGAATAGGAATTATGGTAAGGACTGCTTTGGTAATTTTTATAGTTTTTTATGGAAAACAAATAGCAGGACTTTTACCTTTAGCAGGTGTTTTAAGTGGACTTTCTTTAAGCGCTTATTATGCACCTTTCAATGTTATACAAAATGAAATGGTAAGTAGAAAAAGTTTAAAAAGTTATTTTGTTGCTAGTTTAATTCTTTCAAGAACTTGTGATGTTATTATTCCTATTACATTTGGTGCACTTATTCAAGCTTCAACATATTCTCAAGTTGCTATTTATGTTGCTATACTTTGTGTTGTTTTACTTTTAATTTCTTTGTTTATTAAAGCTAAGAAGCCAGAAGGAAGTTCTTTTAGATATATTGACTATTTTAAAAGATTGAAGAAAAATAAATTTCTTTTAAATAAGTTAAGAATTGTTTATTTTATGACTTTCATATATGGCTTTACTACTATTGTAGAAGTTTTGGTTAATATCAGTGTTATGCAACAATTTGAATCTAACTTTAGTTTAGGTATGCTGACAAGTATTTTTTCTGTTATTTCTATTATTTCCATCTTGTTATTTAATAAGTTTACAAAAGCAGGTAAAAGAGAAATTGTTTACAGTATAATGGCTGTTATGCCCGTTTTATCAACTTTTATTTTTACAATTTGTCCGACAGTTATTGCTCTAATAATTTATAACGTTGGTGTTGCGATAAGCAAAATTATTATGGAAACCCATTTTGAGTTGTATCGAACTTCTAATTTAAAAGATGCAGGATTCTATGATTGTATTGCTGAACATCAAGTTACTATTGAAAACACTATGCAGGTTTCAAGAATTATTTCTTTTGTAATCATGTTAATTTTAGGATTATCTAAATCAATTATTGCTTTAAGAATTTTTATGTGTATTTTTGCTTTTTCATATAGTGGAGTTATTGCATTTTTGATTTATTATGAAAGAAAATACTTTAAAAATTCAAATGCATTAGAAGAACATAATTTCAAACTTATAATGAATTGTATAAAAAAAGAGCTTTAAAAATTTAGACAAAAAATTTTCACCTTTGACAAAAAATATTAAGTAAAGTTTTGATTTGTGACATAAAAACTTTACTTTTTTTTTCTAAAAGACTAAAATATTTATTGATAAAGGAGAAATTATGAAAATTACACCTATTTTTGATAGAGTTGTTTTGCTTCCTAAGGAGGCAGATAGCAAAACTGCAAGTGGTATTTTTTTACCAACTGCTTCACAAGAAAAATCTCAATTGGGCAAAGTTGTAGCTGTTGGACCTGGTGGTATGATTGATGGTAAAGAAGTTAAAATGCAAGTCAAAGTTGGACAAGAAGTATTGTATGCAAAATACAGTGGAACAGAATTTGATTTTGAAGGTAAAAAATATATTATAATTAAGCAAAGTGATATCTTGGCTATTTTAGAATAGGAGGTTTTTATGTCTAAACAAATTTTACAAGGCGAAAAAGCTAGAAAAGCATTAGAAAACGGAGTTAATAAACTCGCAGATACAGTTAAAATTACACTTGGACCAAAAGGACGTAATGTAGTTTTAGGGAAAAAGTATGCACTTCCTCTTATAACAAACGATGGAGTTACCATTGCAAAAGAAATCGAACTTGATGACCCATTTGAAAATATGGGAGCAGAGTTGATTAGAGAAGTTTCTGTTAAAACTAACGATGTTGCAGGAGATGGAACAACCACTGCGTGTGTTTTAGCTCAGGCTATTATTCGTGAAGGATTAAAAAATTTCACTGCAGGAGCAAATCCTATTATTTTAAAAAAAGGTATTGCTAAAGCAGTTGAAGTTTCATGTGAAGAACTTAAAAAATTATCAAAACCTGTTACTAGTTCAAAAGATATAGAACAAGTTGCGAGCATTTCAGCTGGTGATGAAGAAGTTGGAAAACTTATTGCTCAAGCTATGGAAAAAGTCGGCAATGATGGAGTTATAACGGTAGAAGAAGCTCAAACTATGGAAACTGAACTTTCTGTGGTAGAGGGTATGCAATTTGATAGGGGATATCTTTCTCCTTATATGTCAACAAATACTGAAAAAATGACTGCAGAACTTGAAAATCCATATATTTTAATTACCGATAATAAAATTTCAAACCTTAATGAAATTTTACCTATATTGGAACAAATTGTTAAAGTAGGTGGTAAACTTCTTATTATAGCCGATGACATTGAAGGGGAAGCTTTAACTGCTTTGATTTTAAATAAACTTCGTGGTTCTCTTTCTGTTGTTGGAGTAAAAGCTCCTAGTTTTGGTGATAAAAGAAAATCTATGCTTGAAGATATTTCAATTTTGACTGGAGGAACTTTTATTTCTAGTGAACTTGGCATTGACTTTAAAACTGTGACTTTAGAAAATCTTGGTCGTGCAAAAGTGGTAAGAGTGGATAAGGATACAACCACTATCGTTGAGGGGTATGGCTCTCAAAATGAAATAAAAGCATGAATTAAACAAATTAAAGAACAAATTTCAGTAACTACAAGCGATTATGAAAAAGAAAAACTTTCAGAAAGATTAGCTAAACTTGCTGGAGGAGTTGCCGTAATAAAAGTTGGTGCTGCAACAGAAGTTGAAATGAAAGAAAAGAAACTTAGAATTGAAGATGCTTTATCTGCAACTAAAGCTGCTGCAGAAGAAGGTATTGTTCCAGGTGGTGGAGTAGCTCTTTTAAAAACAACACCTGCAATTAAAAAATTGATTGAAACTCTTTCTGGAGATGAAAAAACAGGAGCTTCAATCGTTTTAAGAGCTGTTGAAGAACCAATCAGACAAATTGCTGTAAACGCTGGAATTGACAGTGGTGTTGTAGTAAATAAAATTTATGAAAATTTAGATAAATCTGCTTTTGGATTTGATGCACTAAATAATGAATTTGGCGATATGGTAAAGAAAGGTATTCTTGACCCAACAAAAGTTACAAGGTCTGCACTTCAAAATGCTTCCTCAGTTTCTGGAACACTTTTAACTACTGAAGCTCTTGTTGTTGAAATTGAAGAACCAAATAAAAAAGTAGAAGAAGCAAATGTTTATTAAAAGATGTGAAAAAAATCACATCTTTTTTTTATATTTTAAAGTTGATTGCGTAAATATTGCATAAAAAATACAGTATGGTTATTATTTTATAAATTTTTTCACTAAAATAAAGGAATTTATATTTTTTTATGGTATAATTATGTTAAATAGGAGTTATATTTTTGCAAAATAAAGGCTTTCAATCAGATTTTTTAGGCGAACTAAAGAGAAAAAATAATTTAGTTGATATTGCTTCAAATTATCTTAAATTAGAACAAAAAGGTCGCCGATTTTGGGCTTGTTGTCCTTTTCATAGTGAGAAAACTGCTTCATTTGCTATAAACGCTGATGAAGGAATTTATTTTTGTTTTGGCTGTAAAGAATCTGGAGATGTTATAAAATTTATTGAAAAAATGGAAAGTTTGGATTTTATGGACGCAGTTAAGTTGCTTGCCGAGCGTGCCGGTATGCAAATTCCAGAATCTTTTGGTGCTCAACAACATAAAGAAGTACAACAAAAGAAAAATAGAATTTTGAGTGCCTTAGACTTTGCCTATAAGCATTACATGGAAAATTTATATAGTAAAGATGCAAAAGTAGCTCAAGACTATATTAAACTTAGAAAATTTACTAGACATGAACTTGAAGATTTTAAAATTGGATATTCCAAAAATTGGACAGATATTGTTGATTATTTAAAATCTAAAGGATTTACAGAAGAAGAAATAATAGATGCTGGGATTGCAAGTAAGAAAGATAACAGGTTAATTGATTGCATAGGTGGAAGACTTGTTTTTCCAATTTTCAATTCTTTTAATGAATGTATTGGTTTTAGTGCTAGGGCTTTAGAAAAAACCGATTTCGCTAAATATAAAAATACTGCAGAAACGTTAGTTTTTCAGAAAGGTAGAGTGGTTTTTGGAATAAATTTGTTAAAGGCACAAAAACAACAACAATTATTAAACAAAATAATTTTAGTTGAAGGACAAATGGACGTTATTGCCATGCACAAAAGTGGGTTCAAATCAGCTGTGGCGTGTATGGGGACAGCGTTAACTAAAGACCATATTGCAGAGTTGAAAAAATATAATAGAAATATTTATCTTTGTTTTGATAATGATAGTGCAGGAGAAAAGGCTAACATTAGAGCTATCGAAATGTTTAGAAATGAAGATGTCAACCTTAAAGTAGTTAAATTATCTGAAGGGAAAGACCCTGATGAAGTTTTAAATAATGTTGGGAAAGAAAAACTTTCAGAAATGATTGAAAATGCCATACCATATATGGAGTACCTGATAGAATATTATAAAAATAAATACGATTTAGACGATGCTGAACAAAAAGGAAAATTTGTAAAGGACATCTTAAAAGAAATAAGTAAGTTGGGCAGTCCTACATTATTTGAACCATACTTAGAAAAAATTAGAGATATTACAAATATTCCAATTGAAATTTTACGTAGAGATATTGAAAAAACTGATAATCAAATAGTTTATAAAACTTCTAATACGGAAATATCTAATCAAAATGTTGATAAAATAGATGAAAAAGCACCTAAATTTTTATTAGCTTCTCTTCTTCATAAAAAGAAATATGTAGATGAAAATATAGATTATCAAAAACTCTTGGTTGAATATGCTAAATATTTGGAAATAATTAATCAAAATTTACCTCTTTCAAGTGTATTTGATATAGAGGGTGCAAGTGAAGATAAATTTTTGATGGATATAGTCAATTTCAATTTCGCAGATTTTAAAGATAACGAAGAACGAACATTTAGAGAATGTATTTGGAAAGTTGCAGAAGCTAAATTAAAAAAATATCAAGAAGAATTAAATGAAGAATATAAAAATTGTGAAGATTTGAATAAGCGAGGAGATATTGCACGAAAACTAGGTAGGCTTGCTTTACAAATAAAAAACAAAAGTTTGGAGGAATTCAATGGCAGAAGATAAAGAACAACAAGCAAGATTGAAAATTTTGTATGATAAAATTCAAGCTCTTGCTATGAAAAAAGGTTCAATAAATCAAGAAGATGTGTGTTTCCCTTTGATTAAAGCTGGAGAAAATGGGGAAAATATTGACAAATTTTTAAGTTTACTTGAAAAAAGAGGCGTTAAAATCATTAAAACTAATGATGAAGATTTATATAAAGATGATTTTTCAGATATTGTTATGTCTGTAAGTGTTGACGACCCTGTAAAAATGTACCTTAAGGATATAGGAAAGGTGGCATTGCTTTCTGCTGATGAAGAAAGAGAATTAGCAAAAAAAATCATGGAAGGTGATGAACACGCTAAATCTGTTCTTTGTGAGGCAAATTTAAGATTGGTTGTTAGTGTTGCTAAAAAATACGTTGGCAAAACTTCTATGTCTTTTCTTGATTTAATTCAAGAAGGTAATATGGGTTTACTTAGAGCAGTAGATAAATTTGATTATACTAAAGGCTTTAAATTTTCCACTTATGCTACATGGTGGATTAGACAAGCTATAACTCGTGCTATGGCTGACCAATCTAGGACTATAAGAATTCCTGTTCATATGGTAGAAACAATTAATAAATATGTAAAAGTTTATCGTATGTTAATGCAAAAATTGGGAAGAGAACCTACACTTGAAGAAATAGCCGATGAACTTGGTACGACTGTTGCAAAAGTTGTAGAAATTCAAAGAACTGCTCAAGACCCAATATCACTTGAAACTCCTATGGGTGAAGAAGATGATGGAAAAATGGCAGATGTTATTGTTGATGAAACAGCAAAATCTCCAATAGATAGTGCAACTCAAACTCTTCTAAGAGAACAATTATTAGCCGTTATTGATACGTTAACTCCAAGAGAACAAGAGGTAATACGCCAAAGATATGGTTTAATGGATGGACGTCAAAAAACTTTGGAAGAGGTTGGAAGAGAATTTTCAGTTACAAGGGAGCGTATTAGACAAATTGAGGCTAAGGCATTAAGGAAACTTAAGCATCCAAATCGAAGTAAAAGACTTGCAGATTTTGTTGAATAGTGATATAATAAAAAAACTTAAATGGAGAAGTTATGAATATAGAAAATTTATTAAAATATCAAGAAATGGATAGAAAACTCCATAATATTGAGCAAAAAATATCATCAAGCCCATATAGAAAAAAAGCTAATGAATTGTCATCAATAGTTAAGAAAGCGCAGAATAGAGCTTCAGAATTAGATGGCGAAGCTGAAAAAATTATTGCTGAAATTGATGATATAAAAGAAAAATACAATCTTAATAAAAGTAAATTAGATGAATTGCTTGCTTGTGGTGTAGAAAAAATGACTATGGACGACATAGAAAAAACAAACAACTTACGTTCAAAAATTTATTCTAATTTAAATATTTTAGAGAAAATGTTACAAAAAAGTGCAGAAAATGTAAATCATGTGCTTGCAGAATTTAATAAAATGAGAAAATTAAATGAAGATGCTAGAAATCAGTATTTAGCTTGTAAGCAAAAAATAGATGAAGAAACAAAAAATCTTGAACCAGAAAAAGAAAATTTAAAAAAAGAACTTGCCGTCTTAGAAAAAACGGTTGATAATGAACTTATGACTGAATATAAGAAAAAAAGAAATGAAATTTTCCCTGTTTTAGTAGAATTAAGAGGAGACCATTTCTGTGGAGGTTGCAGTATGGAACTTCCAAAAGTAGCAATTTCTAGAATTAAAGAAAAAGGTGTAATTACTTGTGAATATTGCAAACGATTTGTGTATAAAAAATAGATGTTTTAAAACATCTTTTTTTATTTTTGTGTTTTCTTCAAAATAAATTTTATCGCTTGCACTAACTTTTCAATTTCTTGGTAAGTGTTAAAGTATGATAGTGAAACACGAACTGTGCCTGTTTCAATCGTGCCCAGCCAGTTATGTTTAATAGGGGCACAATGATAACCACTTCTTACACAAATAGACCATTTTTCATTTAATTCATTTGCAACTTCAGCAGAATTTAATCCAGGAATATTAAATGAAAATACCCCATTTGTATTTTCAGTTTTCGTGTATATTGTTATAGGAAGTTTGGAAAGTTCATAATGTAGATAAGTGATTAAATCTTCCAATTTTTCTTGAATCTTATCAAAATTATCTTCTACAAAATTAATTCCTTCTCCAAATCCTAAAATTGCTGGTGTATTTAAAGTTCCACTTTCAAAGCGTTCAGGTGTTGTTTTTGGTTGAGAGAATTCAAGAGAGTTTGTTCCTGTTCCTCCAAATCTGATTGGAGAAAGGTCAAAATCGCCATTTAAAGCAAGAACTCCAACACCTTGTGGAGAATAGAAACCTTTATGAGGAGCAAGTGCTAGCATATTTATTCCTGTATTTTTCATATCAATCTTTAAATGCCCACCACTTTGTGCTCCATCAACTAGAAAAAGGATATTTCTATCTTTAAGCATTTTAGCAATACTTTCAATATCTGCAACATCGCCATTTACATTTGAAATTTGATTGCAAATTACTAAGTATGTTTTGTCTGTAATACATTTTTCAATATCTTGACTTGTTACACCGAGTTTCCCTGTTTGCCCTGCTATTGAATATGAAAATGATGAGTCTATTGATTTTAAATGTTCAAGAGGACGCATAACAGAATTATGCTCATTTATAGTGCAAACTACATGACCACCTGGTTTATAACTTCCCAATATAGCAAGATTTAATGCGTCTGTACAATTTAAAGTAAAAATAATTTTGTCAGAAGTTGTTCCTATGTGATTAGCAATTTTTAATCGTACTTTTTCAACTTCCATAGCTGTTTTCATGGAAAGTATATGTCCACTTCTACCTGGATTGGCAGTATAAACATTAAGTGCATTCATTACGGCTTTTTGCACATTTTTTGGTTTGATTAAACTTGAAGCTGAATTATCTAAATATATCATTATAACCTCTAGTCAAATTTTCTATATTAATAATATAATAATTTAGGGGAACTTTTGTGCATAAGGAGGTGTAATTTGAATTATACGTTAGCTGTTTTCAAATCTCGATATGCTACATTAAATTTCGCTACACTCTTAAGAGCAAATCATATTCCTGTGGCAATAATAAATACTCCACAATCAATTTCAAATGCGTGTGGTATTTCGGTAAAATTTTTAAGTGATTTTTATCCCAAAGTTCAACCTATTCTTTCAAAAATAAACTTATCATCTTTTGATGGATTTTATTCTTATGTTGGCAATGGAATAAATAAAAAATTAATTAAATTATAAAAATGGAGAAAAACTCCATTTTTTTCTTTAAAAATAATAAATATTAAAAAAAATAGCATAAAATATAAAAATGAAGTATTTTTTTAGTATTTTTTTTATATTTTCTTTTATTTTTATAACATTTTTTGGTATAAATTGTTTTTATAACTATATTTTTCCGATTAAATATTCGGATATAGTTCATAGTGCGAGTGTAAATTATGGTATAGATGAAAATGTTATTTATTCAATTATAAATATAGAGAGCCATTTTAATAAAAATGCTAAATCTGCAAAAGGAGCCGTTGGATTAATGCAGATTCTTCCAACAACGGCACAAGATATTTCTAGTAATTTTGATTTATATGAACCTAGTGACAACATAAATATCGGAACATATTATTTATCTTCATTATTATCTCGATTTGATAATATGGAAACAGCAATATGTGCCTATAATGCCGGGCCAACAAATGTAACGAAATGGTTAAATAATGAAAAATATAGTGAAGATGGAAAAACATTAAAAAATATACCCTTTGAGGAAACAAAGAATTATATAGTAAAATTTAGAAAAAATTTAAAATATTATAAGATAAGAAATAAAATTTAATAAAGATGTGGACTTTTTTTAATAAATGTAGTAAAATAGAAAACGAAATGCGAATATGGCGGAATGGCAGACGCGCTGGATTTAGGTTCCAGTCCGAAAGGGTGGAGGTTCAAGTCCTCTTATTCGCACCAAAGAGGAACAATCCGAACCAGAAGTGGATTGTTCTTTTTTATTGCAAATTTCTTCGCAAAGATTTGAATAA
>CANQFL010000039.1 GCA_947598785.1 uncultured Clostridia bacterium | reverse complement strand
AATGCTAATAAAACACCAAGTGGATTTTGGGAAGATAACACACGTTTGCCAGAGTTTTATGATAGCACTTACAATTACTTCAAGAGCATAGGTATTGATGAGATTTAAAATATAGAGGTTACGTATGAAGTATAATGTTTACTATGGAAATGAAAAGGAATTTTCACAGCAGGAGCGCCTAGGCTCTTTTGAGACAATGGAATCTGCGGAGGCATTTTTACTAAATTATATAAATGGCCAGAGCTTGCAAAATGAAAGCATTACTAAAAACACAATCTCCGAAACAAAGAGGCAATATGTTAGTGGTAGTGGCGATAAAATTTATACAATTATAAAAAGCATAGAAGTTGTTGCTGCGGTCATTTTTAGAGGGAATAAAATCTTTGCCACTCAAAGAGGCTATGGGGAGTTCAAAGACGGTTGGGAATTTCCTGGTGGTAAGATGGAACCCGGAGAATCAAAAGAAGATGCTTTGAAAAGAGAACTCCGGGAAGAGTTAAATGTTGAAATTGAAGTTGAAAATTTATTAAAAACTATTGAATACGATTATCCAAACTTTCATTTAACTATGCACTGCTTTAAATCCAAACTTAAAAAAGGCGAACCGGAATTGCTTGAACATGAAGCTGCCAAATGGGTGAGTAAAGATGAGATAGATAATATTGCTTGGCTACCTGCAGACATTGAAATTATAGAACAAGTTAAAAGCATTTTAAAATAAAGTTAAAGTGAGTTGAATACTGTTCTATATAAAGATTAAAAATGATTCGTTAGATTTTTTACAGTAAGATTTTGGACCAAATAAAATTTTAAATAAAACCCACAAAAGAGGAAACTATGGACAATATTGTATTTATAGATTTAGAAATTGATGCAAATTCAAAAAAAATTAATGATTTTGGGGCGGTGAAGGGAAATAATACCCTTCATACACATGATCTTTCCGAATTTATGAATTTTATATCAAATTGTTACTATATTTGTGGTCACAATATTATTTCACATGATTTGAAATATCTTAGTGAACAATTGCAGGGTAAAGAATTTTATGCAATAGATACATTAGTTCTTTCGCCTTTGCTTTTTCCTGAAAAACCTTATCATGCGTTGGTAAAAGATGATAAATTACAAGTTGAAGAACTTAATAATCCACTTAATGATTCTATAAAAGCGAAGGAATTATTTTATGATGAATTAAATGCTTTTTATGACCTTAATAACGTTCAACAACGAATATATCGTTCTTTATTAGAAGGCACTGAACAATTTAAAGGTTTTTTTAAATATGTTAATTGTCAAAGTTCATTTAATTTAGAAAAAGATATAAAAAGAGAGTTTCAAAACACAATTTGTATAAACGCAAATATTGATTTATTAATAAAAAAATGTCCAATAGAGTTGGCGTATGCCTTAGCATTAATACATATTGATGATAAATATTCTATAACTCCACCTTGGGTGTATATCAATTATCCTCTTATAGAGAATGTAATGAAGATACTAAGAAATACTCCATGTAACGAATGTTTGTATTGTAAAGAAAATTTAAATATAAAAAAGAAATTAAAACAAATTTTTGGATATGGGGATTTTAGAAAATATAATGATGAACCGCTTCAAGAGATGGCGACGCAGGCAGCAGTTGATGGGAAATCTTTGCTTGCTATATTTCCTACTGGTGGAGGAAAATCTTTAACATTTCAACTACCTGCGCTAATGGCAGGAGAAAATTCTAAGGCATTGACTGTAGTTATTTCTCCACTTCAATCATTAATGAAAGATCAAGTCGATAATTTGTCCAAGAAAGGTATAGTTGATGCTGTAACTATAAATGGCTTACTTACACCCGTTGAAAGAGCGGAAGCTATTGAAAGAGTATCAAGTGGACTTGCAACAATTTTATATATCTCTCCGGAATCTTTAAGGTCAAAAACTATTGAAAAATTATTAATATCTAGAAATATTGCAAGATTTGTCATTGATGAAGCACACTGTTTTTCTGCATGGGGACAAGATTTCAGAGTTGATTATATGTATATAGGGGATTTTATAAAACAATTGCAAGAGAAAAAACATATTAATCATAATATACCTGTATCTTGTTTTACAGCGACTGCTAAGCAAAAAGTTATAAGTGATATATGTGAGTATTTTAAAGAAAAACTTGGGATTGAATTAGAACTATTTGCCACTACGGCAACGCGAAAAAATTTGCAGTATGTTGTTTTATATAAGGAAACAGATGATGAAAAATATGAAGCATTAAGAAGGCTCCTGGAATATAAGGATTGTCCGACAATAGTTTATGTTTCAAAAACAAAAAAATCTGAGGAATTAGCTAAAAAGCTAACCAAAGACGGCTTTCCTGCAAAAGCATATAACGGAAAAATGGAAATTAGTGAAAAAATTAAGAACCAAGAAGCCTTTATTAATAATGATGTAAAAGTAATTGTAGCTACATCTGCATTTGGTATGGGAGTTGATAAACAAGATGTAAAGTTAGTTGTGCATTACGAAATTTCAGATTCGTTGGAAAATTATGTACAGGAATCAGGTAGAGCGGGAAGAGATCAATCTATTTCTGCCGAGTGTTATGTGCTATTTAATAATAATGATCTTGACAAACATTTTATATTACTAAATCAAACAAAACTAAGTGTGAGTGAAATTCAGCAGGTTTGGAAGGCTATAAAAGATTTTACAAAATTTAATGAAAATATATGTAAGTCCGCTCTTGAAATTGCCAGGCAAGCAGGTTGGGACGATTCTGTTAGCGATATCGAAACAAGAGTAAGGACTGCTTTGGCTGCTCTTGAAAATGCAGGGTATATAGAAAGAGGAAAAAACATACCAAGAGTTTATGCTTCTAGTATTCTTGTTGACAATATGCAACAGGCATCTGAAATTATTGAAAAATCTAATAAAATTGTTGACGAACAAAAACTGCAATCAAAAAGGATAATAAAGCTTCTTATATCAACAAGAAGCATTGCAAATGCCGAAAATGATGATGCAGAGTCAAGAGTTGACTATATAGCAGATAAGTTAGGAATAGATAAAAAAGATGTAATAGCCTGTATAAATTTGATGAGAGAAGAAAAAATCCTTGCAGATTCAATGGACCTTTCTATTAGAGTAAAGAAAATAGATTCAAAAAATAAGGCTGATGTTATTTTTAATCAATTTATCCAAATTGAAAGATTCTTAATAAGTCAAATTGAAAATGGGGTTAAAAGTATTAATTATAAAGAAATAAATGACAAGGCAGTTAAAGAAGGATTGGAATTTTGTAATCCACAAAAATTAAAAACAGTATTTTACTTTTGGACTATTAGAGGTTTTTTACAAAAGCAAATTAATATATCAGAAAATAGAGATTTAATATTTCTTATCTCTTTTGATGACTTAAAAAAAGACCTTGACAGAAGGGTGGATTTAGCAAAATTTATCATAAGATATCTTTTTAAGAAAGCTGAAAGTACGTATTCAAAAACCGAAGATAAGGTAATAAACTTTTCAATTCTCGAATTGCAAAATGCATATTCAAAAAATATAAGTTTATTTTCCACAGGAAATGTTTCTTCTGAGGAATTACAAAATACTCTTTTATATTTAAGTAAAATAAATGTTTTAAGTCTTGAAGGCGGTTTCTTAGTAATTTACAATTCTATGGAGATACATAGATTAATTAACGATAATAAGATACAATATAAGCATGAGGATTATAAAAAACTTGATGAATTCTACAAACAAAGAATACAACAAATTCATATAGTTGGTGAATATGCCAAGATGATGGTTGAAAGTTATAGCGATGCATTGCAGTTTGTAAATGATTACTTTCAAATGAATTATAAACAATTCTTATCTAAATATTTCAAAGGTAATAGACTCGGAGAAATAAATAGAAATATTACACCGCAGAAATATAAAGAGCTGTTTGGGGAATTATCAAAGGTTCAGTCTGAAATTATTAATGATGACACATCACAATATATCGTTGTTGCTGCAGGGCCGGGAAGCGGGAAAACAAGAGTTTTAGTGCATAAATTAGCTTCTCTTATGATGATGGAAGATGTAAAACATGAACAGTTACTTATGCTAACTTTTTCAAGGGCAGCGGCAGTAGAGTTTAAATCCAGATTAATTAAGCTAATTGGGAATGCTGCAAATTTTATTGAAATTAAAACTTTTCATTCTTATTGTTTTGATTTGCTTGGACAAATTGGGAATATAGAAGATTCTGCTAATATTGTTAGAAAAGCAGCTGATATGATAGAGTCTGGAGAGGTAGAAATGGGCAAAATTACAAAAACAGTCTTAGTTATTGATGAGGCCCAAGACATGGATGAAAATGAATATTTATTAGTGCAGGCTTTAATAAAAAGAAATGAAGAAATGAGAGTAATTGCTGTTGGGGATGACGACCAAAACATCTTTGAGTTTAGAGGCTCTAATTCTGAATATTTTAATTCATTGATTACAACATACAAAGCAAAAAAATATGAACTCATAGATAATTATAGAAGCTCAAAGAATATCATTAGATTATCAAACGAATTTGTTAAAAAAATAAACAATAGAATGAAGAATTCGTTTATAAATGCAGTTTCAAAAGAAGATGGATATGTAAAAATCGTAAAACATTATGGTGAAAATTTTGAAATTGCGCTTATTGAAGATTTTGTAAGCAACAAAAATATAGGGACAACGTGTATTTTGACAGGAACGAATGATGATTCTGTAAAAGTTCTTGGTTTATTAAATAATAGAGGGATCAAAGCCAAGCTTATTCAATCTATTGATGGATTTAATCTTTCAAAATTAGCAGAAATGAAATATTTTTTATTCTTGATTGAAAAAAATTCAAAAACACCAGTTATTGATAACGAATTATGGAATTATGCTGTAAGTAGGCTTAAAATAAGATATGAACACAGTGAATGCTTACAGAACTGCATAGAGATATTGGATAACTTTTTTAAAATTAATAAAACTAAATATAAGACAGATTTAGAAGAATTTATATTTGAAACAAATTACTATGATTATGTAAATTATGGTCAAAATACCGTATTTGTTTCTACAATACATAAGTCAAAAGGTAGAGAATTTGATAATGTTTATATCTTATTAAATAATTATATTTTTAATGATGATGAATCACGAAGGGCAGTTTATGTTGGGATGACTCGTGCAAAAAAGGACTTATGTATTCATTATAACGGAAACGAGTTTGATGAATATCAAAAAATAGCAAATGAATTTGTGTATGACAAAACACAGTATGAAGAACCACAAGAAATTATTATGCAACTTTCTTATAAAGATGTATTTCTGGATTATTTTAAAAACAAGAAAAATATTATTAAGAACTTGACAAGTGGTCAGAGTCTGATTGTAACTGAAGATACTTTATCAATAAAAGTCGATGGTGAAGAAAGAAAAATTGTTAAATTTTCTCAGTCGTGTATTGGTTTTATAAATAATTTAAGAGAAAAAGGATATACTCCCATTGAGGCAGAGATTAGATTTATTGTTGCTTGGAAAGGGGAAAATGATACTGATGAAACGATGGTAATTTTGCCAAATTTAAAGTTAAAAAAAATTTAGTACAAATAAAGTTAAAAATGAATAACTGTTATTAATTGCTAAATAAAGGTGAAATGTACAAATTTATTATAAAATTTCTATATTTAGCCCCAGAGATTTTACGTTTTCTATGAATAAATCTAAATCATTATCACTCCATTGTTTCCAGACAAAAACTTCGCCATCTACAAGGGGGATGCTTTCATCTTCTTTGTAAAAATAATTAAGTTCGTAGTTTGGCTGTGTGGCTGCAATCTTTGCATCTTCAATAACGGTAAATGAGAGGTTTGGAAAATTAAAGGCATCTTTTAATTCTTGTATTTTAATATCCAAGTGCAGTCTAACATATTCCATAACGGTTTCAATAACAATTTGATCTTTGTCAAACATTTTTTTGTTTAAAATAAAGCTTTTTGAAGTTTTGTTATGTGGTTTTATAGTGACATCTGGTTCAAGTTCTTCTGGTAGGATATATTCGTATTCTTGATAATCCTTCTCATCTTTTTTAAATACTTCGTATAGTTTTTGCCTAAGTTCATTTAAAAAGTCTTTATTAAGAGTATCAAGTCCAACTTCTAATAACTCATGTGTATATTTTATGTTTCCATTTCTTAAAATTGTGTAATTAGTATCAGAAAATCCTAACTTGCTAATTGGGATTTTATATTTATCGTAGCTATCAACAAGCGTTTTTCTAAACTTTTCATCATATTCATATTCATTGATGTTTTTTAAGCAAAAGTCGTCAGAAACTTTGGAATATTCCATTATTGTTAGGTCATCTTTTAAGAAATTCGTAAGACGGAAAAGGCCTACAAACTTACAGCAATATCTGTTTTCATCATAATAAGGATCAATTTGAAAACAAAGTCTGTAAGGAAGGTAGCCTTCCTCATTCCTTTTATATCTATAAAATTCGGTATTTTTACTTACCAATTTTTCTTTAATTTTTGTCTTGTTATCTAATAAATAATTTCTCCATTTCCAGTCACTACGATGTCCATGTGTTTCTCCGTTCATAAAAGCAAACCATGCAACAACACCTTTGTAACCAAAATCATCTAGCTCTATACAAGATCTCATAAATCCCTCATGAATATTTGTTCCTAGTGTTTTATTAATCATATCAACATAACTTTTTCCATAAAACACATCACCAACATGAAAATTTTTCATTTGCTTCTCCTAAACTATATAATACATTTATTATATCACGTTATTTAAAGAACCGTTAGGATAATTTGATGATTTTAAAATAAAACGCCCATTGCCCCTCTTATTGGGGTGGGAAAAAAAGAAATAGATTGGTCACACTTCAAGGTGTGGCCTTTTTTGTGTTTGCAAAATAATTTAAAGAAATTTTTAATTTTTACATTTACTGCCTAAATTTTTTTATAAAAAATGTCCTTATATAAGTAGAGGTGTATAAAAGAAAACATGGCAAACAAAATAACTGTTTTTTAGTGCATGAGAAAAAATTTTTAAAATTTTTTAAGAAGCGTATAAAGGCTTATTCTATCAGGGATTACAAGGGTGTGATCTTTTTTTATCAAGTCCGAAAATAATAAAAACAACAAATTTTGGCAAAAAAAGATGGCAAATAAAACACCTTATATAGAGGGGTATTATAGTAAATTTACAATAAAATTCATTGTTCCTCTTATTGTGAAAAATGAAAATGGTGGTTGACAAAATAGATATTTTTTTTGATTTTTGCAAAAAAATTAAAATTTTTTAGATGCCGATTTTATTGGGAATTACGCGTGATTAGAAGTTACAATATTGGATTTAAGCATAGAAAAAAGACCAGTTTTATTAAAAAAAGTGGTTTCAAAAAACGCCTTATATAGAGGGACTTTATTGAAAAGTGTCGAACAAAATGACTGAATTTTTAGTGTTTTCAAAAAAATTTTTAAAAAGTATATAAACGCTTATTTTATCGAATATTACAGGGTTGTCGATGTAATTAGATTAGATTGAGAAATGCCAAAAACAACCGATTTTAGTAAAAAAAGTAGCGAACAAATTTACCTTATATAGAGGGGTACTGCAAGCAAATATCAAAGAAAACTCATTGCCTCTCTTTTTGAGATAAAAGAAAAAAATAGCGCAACAAAATTATCATTTTTTGGTGCTTACAAAAAATTTTTTGAATTTTTTTAAAAAGTGCTTAAATGCTTATTTTACCGGAGATTGTGTGGTTGTCTTTGATAGTGGCAACGCAGTTACAATGTATGTTAAAGGGAGGAAGTATTGTTGGATAACCTACAAGAAAATGCTTGCAGATTTGCCTGTGCTTAAAAAGCGAGAGAGACAAACGCGCAGAATTTTGACAGGCTTGGAGCAAAAAGGCCTTATAAAAAGGCATCTTGAAAACTACAACAAATTGTTCATTTACATCAATCAAGAGGTTTTATTTTACGGTCCTGACGGACATAATGGACTGTCCCCTGAGGACTTTATGGACTTAAATGACCTACCGGTCGGACAAGATGTCCGCCAATAGTAAAATAAAGAACGCTTCACACGATATTGGCCAACGCAAAGCGTGAAAGGTTGATTGAGCATAATTTTGCATCAAAAGATTATATATTGCCTATTCGCGGGGACAAGCCAGAAGTCAGAATCCTAAACGATGTCGAGGCAAAGCAATTTGTTAAGGCGCTTGACAAAGAAGAAAATTATCAATGGAAGTATTCACTTTTGATTGCTATCTTTATGGGGATTAGGCGCGGCAAACTTGCGGGGTTGCAGTGGCAGGACATTGACTTTGAAAACAAAACGATGACAATCGCAAGATCGGTGCAAGACATACCTAAATATGGCTTGATGATAAAAGATCCAAAAACAGAAAATTCAAAAAGGGTGATGTCAATGCCAGACAAATTGATTGAATATTTAAAGGAATATAAGGTTTGGTGGGACAGGCGCAAGAGTTATTTTGGCGATAGGTGGAAAGACACAAAAATGCTTTTTTGCAACGAAAATGGCAAACTTATCAGCCCAGGACTGTTCAGGGTTTGGCTGCAAAAGATATTGTTTCGCGAAGGGTTGCCAATAGTTACTTTGCACTCTATCCGCCACACAAACATAACACTTCAACTTATGGCAGGCGTGGATATGAAAACTGTTTCAGTCCGCGCCGGTCACGCCCGCGCCAGCACTACAAGCGACTTCTACAGCCACTTCATAAAGAACTCTGACATCCACGCAAGTGAAGTTATAAACAAAATTTTTGAATAAATCGGATGAACTTTAGCCATTTTGTGCTATTATATATCTGAGGTAATTATGAGTAATTTTTTGACGAACAAAAAAATTGTTGAAATTTTAGACGGGGATACTTCACTGCTATTAGAATGTGGTGTTGAATATAGAATGCCTTATTTGTCTGGTCGTGATATTTGTGATATTGGCACCGCCTTTGGAGCAAACATGAGTTATTCACGTTCACAAACCTTGCCAAGATATGAGTATATGGCTCAAGTAATAGAATATTGTTCTGAACATAAAAAAATGTCAAAACTTTTATGTTTTCTTTTTAAGGAATCTCAGTTTAAAGAGTTAATAAAGAATTATTTTATAAAATTAGATGATTATATTTCAAGGGTAAAAGAATTGGCCATTAATCAAATAAATGATTTGTTGTTCGTTTCTAACCACAAAATAGAAATGATCGGGGATAAATTCATGTTAACAAATACAGATAATAATTTGGATGTGAATGTGGCTGCCATAAAAAATATCAGTATTGATTATATACGAGATATTTTTGCACGAACCTATCAAGAAATTGAACTTGGAAATTATGATTCGGCTATCACAAAAGCAAGAACAACTATGGAAGAAGTATTTCATTACATAATAGAATCAGAAAATATAGTTCCAAGTGATAGTGGTAAATTAGATGATTTATATAAGCAAGTTAAGCAAATTCTTAATATGAAAAATAATCCACAACTTGATAGTAGAATAAATGGTTTGTTGTCCGCTCTTAATTCTATCGTAAATAATATAGCAAGTATGCGTAATATATCTAGCGACTCGCATGGCCTTGGTAAAGCAAGGATAAAATTGGATAAGCATCACACAAAACTTGTTGTTAATAGCGCTACCATAGTATGTGAATTCGTATTGGAGAGTTATAATAAACAAAGTTATTAAAAAACATAATGTTTGTTAATAAAACACAAATAGACGGCTTGTTTATCGTCTTTTTTATCAAATTTAGTAGATTAAAACATCACAGTTGTTGGGAAGGTATGGGCCGATTTCTTCATCTTTTAGACCTTCGAAATACCATTTAAAAACTTTGGTTACGCCAGCATGCGTTACAACCAAAACATTTTTGTCTGGATATTCATTTTCTAGCATTTTTATAAATTCACCAACTCTATTGAAAAAGTCCATCACACATTCTGCTTTTTTATAACTTTTGTTAGCAGAATAATTCCAAAACAAATTGTAATCAAAAGATGACTTTGGGGTTTTTTCAAATTCGCCATAATTTCTTTCAAGCAACCTTTCATCATATACAATGTCTTTGCAAGTAACACCTAAATTCTCGAGAGTTTGTCTTGTTCGTAAGAGTGGCGAACAAAAAATTTTTGCAAATTTAATATTTTTTAGTTTATCACCAACGATTTTTGCTTGATTTATGCCTTCCTCGTTTAATGGGATATCCGTTCGGCCTTGCAT
>CANQFL010000038.1 GCA_947598785.1 uncultured Clostridia bacterium | reverse complement strand
GGGCGAAATAAAACAGCCAGAAATGGCTGTTAATAATATTAAAAAGGGTGCGTATAAAGACCCTAGCAGTCCGCCAACGAATTGTCGTTTGAACTCAAACGGCAATTTTTTGTTTTCTCCTGATAAAATTTGGTAAATTTATAAAGATGTTGGTTCAAAACCGGGTAAGAGCATTTTGAATTTACTTATAAAAATGGTATATTATTTAAAGGAGGATGAAAACATGAAAAAATATTATGAAGCCTATGATGAACGTTATAAAAAAGTTCACAGTGAAAAAGGACTTCCTTGGGCTGGTGAAGCACATAGTCCTACAATAGAAAAGTTATTACAAAAGTATGGAGCAAATAAGAAGTCTTCCATCTTAGAAATTGGTTGTGGCGAGGGGCAAAATGCAATTTATTTACTTTCAAAAGGTTACAATGTAATCGCAAGCGATGTATCTCCAGAAGCCATCAAATGGTGTAAGGAAAAAGCTTTGGCGAAAGGAATAAATGAAGAACCATTTTTTGTTATGGATATTTTGTCAAACAAACTTACTAAAAAATTTGACTTTATTTATTCAGTGGCAGTTCTGCATATGTTGGTTGAAGATAAGGACAGGCAAAAATTTTTGAAATTTATATTCGAACATTTAAAATTGGACGGAAAAGCCTTTATTGTTGTTATGGGTGATGGTGTTATAACAAGGAAAACAGATAAAACAAAGGCATTTGAACTTGCAGAACGTCAATTTGGTAACGAAACAATTCAGGTTGCCACAACATCTTGCCGAATGGTAACGAAAGATGAATTTGTAAAAGAAATTGAATCTGCAAATTTAAAAATTTTGAATTTAGGTCTTGATTTTACCATTGCCGGCTTTGACGTGTCTATGGTGGCAGAAGTTGAAAGGAACAAATAATTTAAAACATTATAACAAGTGTTTTGTATTTGTTTTGCAAGATTGTTTTGATTTAAATTTAATTTTAAATTGTTTTTTCAAATTCTGACAACAATTTTTTTATCCGCACTTGATTTTTTATTTTAATAGCCTGTTCAATAAGATAATTAAACTGATAGACTAAAATTCTTTTTTCAATGTTAGGAATGTTAAACATCTCTGGATAGTATTTTTTATAAATTGTGAATAAATTTCAGCATAATCATCGTCCACTATTTTAGGTTGTCAAAATGGGCATCGTTGTAAACAAGACCATAGATATTGTTTTCGAATAATCCATTCATATTTCTGTCAATAAAATCTTTAATTTTTTGTGAGTCAAACCCCATTGATTTTAGGTCTGTCAGCTTTGCTGATAATTGATGTTTAACAAATTTTTGCCAATCGTAAAATTTATTTTCCTTTGTTAAAAATTCGCCACTTTGACTATTGAAAGTTTTTAATATTTGCGCAATTTCTTTTCACAATTCTCTCTCTGTTGTTTAGTAAGCAAATTCAAGTTTCTTTTCTGTAATAGTATCCTTGGGAATTTTAATTACAAGTTTATTATCAACAAAATATACTAGATTTGTAAATCCAGATGACGATTTTTCTATTTTTGAAAAAGGAATATTCACTTTTCTTAAAATTTTTTCAACTATTGTATGCATAATAACCTCGTGATTATATTAATAACATAATAATTCAAAAATCAAATGTTATTTGTTTAAGATTCGCTCAACACGTCATGAGTGAATTGTACGAACCAAAAAGGGAAAAATAATCTTTTAATATTCGTAACGGATAAGGTGCTGATGCTCTTTCCCTTTGTCAATTATTTCAAGCACATGTTTTGGACGGACATCTAAACTAGCAAGTTCGTCTAGTGTTTTCCAACAAAAGTGATGATGTTTTATTTCGCCATGGTCGTTTTCGTCAATGTAAAAATCTTTTGGTTCTATCTTTTGTTTTGTTTCGACCAAATAATAATAGCAGATTTCATGGAAAGGCATTCCGTCTTCTCTTTTAAAAAACAGTTGCTCTATTGCAAGCAGACTCTTTATTTTTGTTTCTAATCCTGTTTCTTCTTTAACTTCACGCACAACGGCA
Source organism: uncultured Clostridia bacterium (assembly GCA_947598785.1). Lineage (GTDB taxonomy): Bacteria > Bacillota > Clostridia > Christensenellales > UBA1242 > Caccovivens. The sequence goes on along the minus strand of CANQFL010000038.1, from coordinate 9,381 downwards.
TCATCAGTATTTTCGCCTAGCATAACATGCCCACCAGCAAAGCTGTAAAATTTACGAATCTCATCGCTTGTAGAAACTAAGTATTTGTCGCCGTTTTTAATTATTCCACATGTGCGAAGTTTAAACGCTCCATAATCTTTCCATATTTTAATATCTTTTTTCATAAAATCCTCTAATATGCTACACTATAACAAATAATTAAAGATTTTGCAAATAAATTTGATTTAGTTAAGAATGTTACACCATCGTTAAATAAAACGAGCCTTTGGAATGAGCAAGGGTTCGTTTTTGTTTTATATGTACAATGTTTTGGAATTTGTTTAATTTTATGATAAAATAAGGCATGGAGTAAGGTTAACATTTAGAAATATTTAATAAAAAATTAATTGAGGTGAAAAAATGAAAGTAATAAAAAGCGAAGAAAGAGAAACTTGGTCAACAAAAACAGCAAAAGGTTTTGAATATCCTTTTGGCACAAAGAATATTGATTGTGCAGTTGTTGAAATAACAGGCAGACATCCTTTGGAAGGGTGGTATAGAAACACAAAAGTTGACGAAATGATTTTTTGTAAAAGGGGTACAGGTCGAATTGTTTTTAAGGACAGCTCTTTTGATTTAAAAGAAAATGATACAGTTTTTATTGAAAAAAACAAATGGTATTATTGGGATAGCAAGACCAAGGGCTCTTTTATTGCTATGTGTAATCCTGCTTGGTCATCAACACAGGGGCAAAATAAAAATAAAATAGACTTAGTTTATAAAAAAGTAACCGAAAAAGATAAAGACCAACTTTTTTCTTTAATTGACATAGTTTTGTCTGGTTTAGAAAATCCGGAATATTTTATTCCTTATGAACAGTGGGAATATGACAGTATGTTTGATAGTGAAAATTATGCTCCACTTTATGGAGCATATGATGGGGACAAACTTGTTGGAATGGCTCAACTTTATGTATCACAAAAAATGTTGGCAGGCTTTAAAAAAGATTTTGGATTACCTTCTAAAACAAAAGTAGCTGAACTTGGTGGAAATCTTGTTTTACCTGAATATAGAGGTTTAGGTATTACAACAAAATTGCAAAAAATTGAACTAAATATTGCAAAGAAACGAGGCTTTGATTATATAATTTCTATGGCACATCCTGACAATGTTGGAAGTTGTAAAACACTTGAACGTGTTGGGCTAAAATTTGTAAATGAACAAAAAGTTGCTAATGGATTTTTGAGAAATTTATATATGTTAAAGTTAAAAAAATAAATTCTAAAAAGAAATAATATCAAATAGCTACTTGTTGAAACATTGAGCAAGTGTTTCGTATTTTGTTTTAACAGAAATGTTTGGAAAGTATGTAATTGTACGTTATAATTTTGTTGAATTATTTGTTATAGTAATTTGAAGATTGCTAAGGGAGGGAAAATATGACTGAAATAAAAAAGTTGGAAGAATTAACTTATGAAGATTTGGTACGCTTATTAAAATCAGAATATAAAGAAAGAAAAGATACTGGCGTTAGATATTTTGGAATTAAATATGGTGATAATATAAATAAAAATAAATATAATTTAACTCAAATGATAAGAGATGCTGGTTTGTCTGAAGCTTATTCTACAGAGCTCAACAAAGGTGTAAAATTATCTAGCTTAGTTATTCCAAAAGAATTAATTGAAGATGTAGATGAATTTCAAAATTTATCTATTGAAGAAAAAATTAAAGTTTATTATAATAATAGAAAATCAGATTTTTCTCAAATGGAAAAAGAAATTCCTAGTTTATATAAGGAATTTTCAAATAAATTTTCGCCAAAAGCATTGTTCAAAGTAAAAGATGAAGATTTACCTAGATATATGTTTTATTCTGAAACACCTAATCAAGATAATATGTGTTACTACATAGAAAAGCATAAAAAAATGTTATATTTTGGACAAATTGGAGTTCGTTCAGCTTATGTATTTGGATTACATTATAACAAAGAAGCCAAATCTTGGGCAATAGGAAGTGGCTCAAATCCAAAATTTATTACTCCTGCCGAAGCTATACAAAAAGCAAAAGAAATAAGAAAAAATTTAAGTAATGCCGTTGAAATAGTGAAAAAATATTTCATGACTCAAGACATAGAAGATTATGCTGAAATACTCAAAGAGTTAATGGATAGGTGTGGGAATTCAGTAACAAATCAATGGTTCTTAAAATATTTACATATGATTTTTCCTGATATGTTTACAACTTATTATAGTGAAAAATGGCAAAGATTTTTAATTTCAAAATGTGGACTACAACAATATGATAATCCTTATCAAAGAAGTGGTGAACTTGCATTATTATCTCAAAGGACTGAACTTCCTACAGCCGTTGTTTCCAAAATTTTATCTGATATTTTTGGTTGGCCAAGTGAAGAAGAGTCTGAAAAAATAAACGATAATGAGGGGGATTCTATAGATAAAGGAACAATGGTAAAAAGAAGCCCTAGACCAAGCAACTTTAAATTCCCATTTAATTTAATATTATATGGAGCACCTGGAACAGGTAAAACATACAGCACTGCTGAGTATGCTGTAAATATTATTGAAAATAATACAACTCTTCAAACAAGAGAAATTATAAGGGAAAAGTATAATAAATATGTTGATAACGGACAAATTGTTTTTACGACATTTCATCAAAATTATAGTTATGAAGATTTTATACAAGGTTTAAGACCTAATACTGAAAATGGCAATCTAATTTTACGACCTGAAGATGGTTTATTTAAAAAAATTGCTGATAGAGCAAGAAATGATTTAAATAATAATTATGTAATAATAATAGATGAAATAAATCGTGGCAACATATCCAAAATTTTTGGCGAGTTAATAACCCTTATTGAGGAAGATAAACGTTGGGGAGAGAAAGAACAATTATCGATAAAATTGCCAGCAAGTGAAGAATTGTTTGTTGTTCCTAATAATTTATATATTATTGGAACAATGAATTCTGCAGATAAATCAATATCATTAATTGATACTGCTTTACGAAGAAGATTTGATTTTATAGAAGTTTATCCAAAATGTGATTTAATTGAGGATTTAACATTAAGAAAAGTTTTATTACAATTAAATGCTCAATTAAAAAAAGAATTAGATAGTTCAGACCTTCTCATAGGACATTCATATTTTTTAGGTAAAAATGAAAGTGACTTAGTTAGCATTTTGAATAAGAATATCATACCTCTATTGTATGAATATCATTATGACGTTGAAAATAAAGTTAAAAATACTTTAAGTGAAGCATTAAAAGGCGTTGACAAAATTGAGATTGTTGATAATAAACAAGGGAGAATAAGAGTTAAAATTAAGGAAGAGAATTAGTTAAATGAATTTAAACTATTATGAATATACTTGTATAAAAAATAGCAAATTACCTGATAGTTGGCAAAGCCAAAATGCATTAATGGAAATGCAAAATTTTTTGCAGGAAAATTGGGAACAAAGATTAATATTTTATAATGATAAAGAAATTTCTGGCAAGCAGCAGTTCCTTGAATTTGACGGACAAAAAAATATTTATACAAAAAATTATATCGGGACAATTTCATTTAAAGGGCATCAATTAAATATTTTTCCTAGAGTGTTTAAAACAAACAAAAATGATATAGATACTGATGATTTATCACTAAATTTGTTGATAAAAAACTTAGTTAATTGGATTGAATATTCTACTAAATTTGATTATCCCTACATAAATTTAAAAATAGATTTTAGTCATACTCATGATTTACAAGAACTTTTTATTTCGTTGTATGTCAGATATGTTCAAGCTGCATTAAAACGTTCGGGATTTTATAAATATGAAGAAAAAACTGAAGATTTATCTACAATTCGTGGAAGGTTCGATTTAAGAGATTATTATTGCAATAAGTATGCAAAAAGTAAATTTGATAAATTTTCTTGCACATATTCAACTTTTGAATTTGATAATTTGTTAAATCAAATTATTAAATATACGTTAAAATATATAAGTAAATTGTCTAAAACAAACTCTACAAATCAAAAAATTATTAGAAAAATATTGATGAGAATGAGTGATGTCAGTGACAAAAAATGTATTCCTTCAGATTGCGATAAAATAAAACTAAGTAAGATGCAAAATAATTACAGAATTATTCTTAGTATGAGTAAAATTTTCTTAATGAATAGTTGTAGTAGTTATAATGTAGATAAAAATGAGTCATTCTGCTTTTTGTTTCCTACAGAAGTATTATTTGAAGGCTTTGTTGCTGGATTTTTACAACATATATTATCGGAAGAAGCGATTGTAAAAATTCAAGATAAAGAAATTTTATCTAGGAAAGTATATTATGGCAATGAAGAAATAGATACAAACATAACCTTAAGACCAGATATAGTTGTAAACCATAAAGAAAAAGGTATATTTATTTTAGATACTAAATATAAAGAAACTTCAACATTATCTGAATTAGCACACAACACCAGATTGTTAAAAGATGAAATTAGAAGTGGAGATATTTATCAAGTTTTGGTATATGCAATAAAAAATGGAAGAGATAAGGTTTATCTTTTATATCCACAATTTCGTCAGGAAGATATAGACCTTACACCATTTGTTATTCCAATTCCGATTATATTGGAAGACGGTAAAGAAAAGATTATTAATATTCATTTTGTTAGGCTGCCAATTGTGTTTGAATCAGATGTCAATAAAACTAAAGAAAATTTAAGTAAAATTTTATTATCGTTATTTTAAAAATTTATGGATATGATTTAATTTTAATCATATCTTTTTTATTTTACTTTAATCTTCATATTTTTTGGTAATTTTTCTTAATTCAATTTTCATTAAATCTCTTGTTTGATAAGGTTCTATAATTTCAACATCATTTCCATATTGCAAACACCAATATACAAGAGCTTGTTCATTTGCATTTACTGTAGCATAGATTGTTTCGTTTTCTTTTGCAATTTCTACATTTTTTCCAAACCAATCAATAATATCACTTATTATTTTTTCAGATGAAAGTTTAAGTTTTGCAGTTACGCTTTGTCCGGCGAACATATAAATGTGTTCGTTTGCATACTTTGCCGGATTTACTCCGTTTTTATTGCCTGTAGTTTGCGTAATTGGCTTAATTTTTGTATCTCCTAGGACATCAACACATGTTATGTAATCAATTCTATAATTAGCTAAATCATTATGATTTTCTTTGTTGCAGACTAGAAAATATTTACCCCTGTTATTTATCATAAAATATGGATTTATTATATATTTTTCTTGTTTTCTAGGTGAAAATTTTTTGTCAATTCCATATTTGTTATAGAAAAAGCTTATTTTGTGGTTGTTTTGTATAGCGTAATTTATTTGTTCAATGTTATAGAAAACTTGTTTATTTTCTGTCCTAGTCATTTCGTCAATTTTATAAATGTTCTCACATCTTTCTTTGATTTTATAACTGATATTGTCGGCAAGTTTTTCAATTAAGTCTAGTGCTTGTTTTTGTGAAATTGCAGGTGAAGAATATATACAATCAACAAGAAATATCAATTCACTATCATCAAAAGTGTCATCAACATAATAACACCCTCCACCGGGGATTTTGATAATATTATATCCAAACTCCATAAGATAGTCTATATTTCGACTGATTGTTTTGCGACTACATGAAACACCTTCTTTTTCTAAAATTTTTCCAATTTCAATTTGTGTTATTGGTTTTTCTTTGCTTGATTTTGTTTTAAGAACTTTAAGGATTTGCAAAATTAACAATTTCTTATTTTCTCTTTCCATGTTTTGCTCCTATAATATGAACTTCAAAATCGCTTTTTAGTTCATTGTTTTGTCTAATTCCAAAATAAAATGGAACGGGTTTTGATGAATCAAATTTTAACATCACATTATGCAAGTCATAAAATTTGTCCTCTCTGACTTCTATTATTATGATTGAAAGTTTGTATTTGTTTGTAGGTTCAAAAATCTTGTTTATTGGTAAGTCTGTCGATGTAAAGTGTTCATATATCGCAGTTCCTTTGCAGATTTGTAGTAAGTGTTCTAAACATTCAACTTCAAAGGTTACAAGGTTGTTTTTAGTTTCTTCTTCTGTTGATAATTGCTCAATAAAGGTTTTTATGTATTTTTTTAATTTGTTTTGATATTCTTCATCAAGTTTTTTCCCAGTAAGATTTATAAGTTCTAACTTTTCAAACTCTATATCAGTTCTAAATAAATTTTGCATTATAAACACCTCGATAGAATTATAACACAAATAACAAGGCTTTTCCTACTAAAAAAGTTAGGCATGAGTAAATTTTGTCCCAAGGGGTTAATTATTGAGTTTAGGAGTCCGTTTTTGCAAATACAATATATTATAATGTAGGCATAACAAGGGGGCGAACTATGAAAAAATTAAATAATTCCAATTCTATTAACTTTGATAAAAGTGGTTACGAAATTGTGTATAGGCAAAATTTACCATTCAAAGTTAAAGGCACAAAGGCTAATATTGTGCTATTCAAAAAACAAGGAAGAAATGATTACTTTGTTTTTGAAAGTGGTCAGTTTGAGGCGTCTGCAAAGGACTTTTTAAGTTTTTGTATAACAACCGTTCATCCGTTTTTCTATGAATTTAAGTATGGAGATAATTTTTTAAAAGATGCTAGAGATTTTCATGAAGATGCAGAAATGAATCGAATTGAAGAGGATAGACCAACAAAACCATTCAGCGATGACTTTGATGAATTTCAAATTCTTAATGAAGAAGAATTTGAAGAAGGGTTAGGAAAAAACAAACTATTTCCTGCTATTGTTATCAAAAAGAATAGCAATTGTTGGAAACAATATATCGATTTTACTCAAAATAAATTACCAGGCAGAGATAATTTTCTTGTTGACCAAGAACTTAAAAACAACAATATTGCAGTTTTTTGTTTAAATGAAGACAACACAATTTCTCTTATAAAACATTATACAAATAATTTAACCTATAACATTTTACGTGGCAAAGGAACAATCGGAAATCTTATTGAAATAAATTATGGCTCAATAAATTTGCTACTTGATTGTGGAAAAGAATTAGATTTGACTGTAGAAAGTGATATAGAAAGTCAAGTGATTTTAAATGCTTATGATGCAGTTTTGATTAGTCATTATCATCTTGACCATGCAGGTCTTGTTCAAAAAATAAAAAGTCCAATTTATATGGGGAAAGCATGTTTAGATGTGTTAAATTCACAAATAAAATATCAACATGGCGAGTTGCTTAAAAATATAAATTGCTTTATTCCTAATGAAGAATTCTCAATTAAAAAAGGTAATTTTGAGCTAAAAATTAAACCTATACTTGTGGACCATTCTGCTTATGATAGTTATATGTTTTTAATAAGTGGAGGCGAAAAAACTTTACTTTACACAGGCGATTTTCGTTCAAATGGCAGAAAATCCTTTGCTGGAACTTTAAGAAATTTACCAAACAAGGTTGACTATTTGATATGTGAAGCCACAAATATGTTCTCACAAAAGAAAAACATTTCGGAAAAAGAACTCGAACAAAAAGCTACCAATATTATGGCACAATATAAAAATGTCTTTGTATTTCAAGCTGGAACAAACATTGACAGACTTGTGTCATTCTATAAGGCAAGTCGAAAGAACAAAAAACACTTTTTGATAGATACCTATGTCGCAGGAATAACTGAAAATCTTCCTAATATTCCAAATGTGAGAACCTTTAAAGATGTTTACTGTTTTTGGGATTTTCCACAAAGAGTTAAGAACTCTGATGTAAAGAAATATGACATGGATTGGCGACTTCTTCATAAATGTGGGAAAGGTCTAGGTTCTTGCGATGTGGGCAATCCAAAAAATTCTGTCCATGGAAATTTATCTGGATTCACAATGCTTGTTAGACCCAGTATGCTGAATTATTTGAAAAGAATAAACAAAGATAAAGAAAGCCGTTTCAACAGTTCAATTTTTAAAAACTCTGTTTTGATTTATTCCCTTTGGAGTGGTTACAAAGAAAAAGAAGATGTAAAAACCTTTTTAGATGAAATGCAAAAGTTGGGAGTAAAAATCGTTGACCTGCACACAAGTGGTCACGCAGACAAGCAAACTATTGACATATTAAAAAATAAAGTCAATCCAAGCATCATTGAATATGTGCATTACGTCACTTCTTAAAGTTAGATAATTAATTTTGATATTAAATGAAAAATTATTATAATTAAATATAACAAAGGAGAAAAATATGGAAGAAAAAAGCAAAAAATCAGCCCAAAAAGAAATAAAGGAAAAAGAAATTGAAAACAAAATCCTGAACTACAAGCAAGGTGATATGCTTTGGTATAAAAAAGAAAACGATATCGTAAAAAAAAGATATATGTCTGTGGCAGCAGCAGTCATTTTGAAGGCTTGCAAAGGTACAAAAAGAGTTCCATATGCCGATGTTGACAAACTTTGCGAATATAATCCAGGAGATAGATTAGCCAAAAGAAAAGAACTTGGACGTATTTTAAAAGATGTAGATAAAATTGATAATTATATTTTAGATATTGAGCGTGGCAGCCCAGACCCTCGCATGGAAGAGAGAATGTGTCATATTCTTTTTGCACAACAATTTGTGAGTGATTTTGAAGTTTTGGATTATCAAATTCCAACAACAAATAATCCGAAGATTCATGACAACATTGACTTACTCCTTAAAAAGGGCGATGTGGTTTATATGACCGAAACTAAAAAGTTTTCAACTACTTGCAAAAGATTTGGCAAAGAAGTAAGCAAAGAAACACTGATACGATGTGTGCTTGAAATTCAAACTTACTATCAAAAAATAAATAACAAATTTTTTGATGTTTATAAAATCAATGATAAAACGAAACTCAAAAAGGCAGTCCTTTTAGATGAGGACATGGAGGCATATAAGGAGTTGAGCGAGCCATGGGCAAAAGACTTATTAGACCTATTTGATATTACTGTTTTGAAACTTGAAAGAGTTGGAGCAGAATTTAGAATAGAGAAAATATAATTCAAAAAAGGATTATGAAAACATAATCCTTTTATTTCTCAATTAAAATATTATTATTATATAAAATCATTATTTTAGTGAAATTTTTATTTTTAGTCCTTCACCCACTGTTCCCATATTATTCTCTGGCTGGATAACGATATAAAATTCGCCTTTTTCTTCAGGAGTGAAGTCAAATGAAGTGGTTTTGGTTTGTTCAAGTAAATTGAGATAACTTATCTCTTCATTTTCTTTCACTTTGTAGATGTTGTAATGCCAAATGTCGCCACTAGATGCATTCCAACTTAAACTTAATTTGCCGTCTTTAAATTCAACGCTTGCATTTGACGGTTTGCCTGGCTTAACATTTGGAGTGTATTTTTCAAAAGTCG
>CANQFL010000037.1 GCA_947598785.1 uncultured Clostridia bacterium | reverse complement strand
AGTGTTATATGGTGTTGTCTTTTTTCTTTTGAAATTGTCTAATATCGTTTTCGATTTTATAGTTTTTTATTAGACAAAACCGCTTTGACACAAAAATATTTTTATATAATTGGGAGTATGCCAAGTTTTTATTACATTTTTATACAAATAGACATTAATTGCAAATTCAAATTTTTTTTGCCATTGAACTTAATTTGTTATATAAATCTGACCAACATGTGGCATATGTTAAATCTTTACTTTCTTTTTTATTATATTTTGTCTGCATCAAAATGCAATTTACACCATTTGCCATCATTATTTTACATTGAGCCGCTCTATCATCTACCATCACATCAACATGATTAATATTACATTCAATGGTCTTGTCAGGCAACTTAGAAATTATTAATTTTGTATAATTAATTTTATGCTTTTCGAGCCAGGTTTTTGTAGTTTCAATTGGATTGATATAGTTGGGGGCTACACGATTTGATATTAGTAATAATTTATGCCCATCAGCAAGAAGTCTATCCATATATTTTTTTGCGTTTTTACGAACGGACAAGTTTTTGGCGATTTGTTCCATATGCAGTGAAAAAAAATCATCAATCTCTGCTTGAGTCCAATCGAACATCCCAGAGACAATATGTCTAGCTTTTTTATTTATAATACCTGTATTTCTTTTATTTTTGTCTTCAATTAAAAAACCATTAAAAATTGCAACATCAAAATTCGTAATAACATTATCTATGTCCAATCCAATAATCATATTTTATTCCATAAAATCACTAAATTTTGCTGATATTTCGCTATAAACAGTTTCCACAAGGCTTTCATCTCCTTCAACTGCCACAACTTTCATTTCTGGGCGGGTGTATTCATCAATTTCGAATTTTACACCATCCTTTTCAAAAATATATCGTGTTCTAAGATTGTCTGCGGCAACCTTAAATTCTAATACATCTAAAACAGATTTTATAATCTTCAAACTTTCGCTGTTTAATTCCATAGGAATAGACTCGCTTGAAATGTTTAAATTTTGTTTTTTTCTGTTCACATTTTTGCAATCGAATATGGTTTTTTCTTGACCTTTAATGGTTTCTGTGGTAATTCTAGCAATAATATGGTCGCAATTTTGATTTTCGTAAACAACACGATTTTGCTTGACCGCGTCAAACTCTTGATATCCATTTTTTTTGCAATACTCTACAAATGGCATAATGGATTTAACCTTAAAAGTTCTTTCATATTCTTTCATAAAAATCTCCTTTAATTAGAATCAAATTCATTATAACACAGTTTGTATAATTTTCAAAGCTTAATAATATGGTTTTAAAAGTTTTTTTAAAAATTTTGACATTGTTTTCTCAAAATCGAAACAATTATTAAGTTTTTGATATGAATTATGTGCCATGATTTTCATATCATCATCATTAAAATATTTTAAAATTCTAGATGCTGAATTTTCGATATTGTCTATATCTATAAGTATGCCATTAATGCCATCGTCAATTTGTTCCTTTAAAGCCTCTATATTATTTGAGACTAGCAATATGTTTTCTTTATTAAGTTTTCTAATTTCATTTATTTCCAAACCAGATGTTTCTTTTATCGAAGGTAAAATAAAGATTATTTTCTTTGGATAGTGTTTTAAAATGTAATGTGGAAAATCAAATGCAACATTTACATACAACTCTGTCTTGGTGTCTTTTGCTAACGATTTTAGGTAGTTTACATAGGACATATTTGAAAAATATTCTTGTGTAATAATTATACAACGGATGTTTAATAAATGGGCTATTTTCATTGTAGCATCGAGATTTTTATATTTTTCTGGTCGACCAAAGGAAATAATTATATCTTCTGATTTATCCATTTTAGAAAAAAGATTTTGGCTTGCCCGAGATTCTATGTTTGTTTGATGCAAAAGTTCTCCATTATTAATATTTAATATTTTAGTGTTTTTTAAGCCGTATTCATTTATCATATGATTTTTAACAAATTGTCCAACAACACCCAAGTAGCAATTCTTGTGGTTATTTATATACTGGACGGCATTTAATTCCCAATTTAGTCTTTGTTGAAAATTTTTATCATTAATACAAGAATCTGAGATTTGGTGAATTTTGGCTGTTGAATGCGGGATCCAAATCATTTTATGGTTGCTATAATATTTACATAGTTCCATCACACCTGCGAATGGGGTGTCGTTAAGTAAAGAAATTACTATGTCGAAATTTTTATAATTTATTGAATTTAAAATTTGAGCAGTATTTTTGCACAATTCTATCCAGTTAGAGTGAGCACCAAAAAATTTTGTACCATTGGTACCATTTGATACTTCAAAAATTTTTGCATTTAATAAGCTTTTGTTTTGTTTTTTTGTTTCGTATGAAAAGCCGAATCCGTTTTCATTGTATTGAGGGGTAATAAGGTTTATAAAATATTCTATTCCCTTATTTTTCAAGCAAGACTCGAGAGCTTGAATATACCTTTTTACCATTGTCCCAACGCCGGAATTATGACTCACGATACCGTCTTGTGCACATAAATTAATCAACAATTTCATTGAGCACCTCATTTATATTCTCTTTAGTATACTTTTTAAATATATAGTTGGGGCAATATTTTTTTATATTAAACTCTGTAATTGTTTTTAACAACCTTTGATTTTCTTCCGTACCATATGGGCTTCTTTTGTCATCAGAGCTAATAGCAATATCGTCATTATAAATATAATAAACGAGTGAATTTTGGTTAAGAATAGTCTTAACACTATCAAACCACTGAATTGCTAATGTTTGGTTGTATTCTGGGCAAATAATAGATTTGGCTTGAGAATAAGATAACAGACTTATTGGTCCACGATCAATGACTACTGTTCCTTTATTAAACAATTTGAGTTTTTCGTCTTCATTTTCAATAAAATCCATTTCAGTCATACTTTGTCCGTTTAAGATTTTTTTGTTTATAATTTCATCTACAAAATAATAATCTTTAAAATGTTTGTTTTTTAAGGCATTAAGAATAGTGGTTTTCCCAACTTTTGGCAATCCTTCAAGAAATATATATTTTGTAGGTTTTGATTTTATCATATTTTTTAAATATAAAGCTCTAAATCCTCTTTTTAGCTTATGAGAAGAAACATAGGAATAACCACATTTACAAAAATTGTTAATGCTAATAGTGTTGGCTGGATGTATGGTTGTTAAAATAAAATCAAAGTTATTATCAATACAATAATTGTCTAAAAATTTTAGCATTTGTCTTTGTAATCCGTTTCCAACATATTTAGGAGCAACCATAATTGGACCACATTCTGCATATTTAGGTCCTGGAGGAAGTTGTAACTTTTTTAAAATTATTTCGGGAGCAGGTATGAACATTAAACTGCACACAATTTCGTTTATTTGTTTAAACATCCAAATTTCGCCACCAGATGAAAGTATATTTTTTAATTCTATGGTTGAAAAATCACCCAACCATTCTGGATTAGGCATTAACATTTTGATAGCATGATAAAAATTTAAATAGTCTTTTATAGTTTTTTCGTTTACTTTAATACATTCGAAATTGGTTAAGAGCATCTTCTCACCTCAACGGATAAATTCTTTTGAATTTGCATAAGGGATATTCTTGTCAGTCAAACCAAATGGCGTTTCTACAAGTTTATTCCAAGTCGTCGCATACGGTTCTTCGTCAAATTTTTCATTTAGAGACTCAAAGTCTATTTTTGGAAGAATTTCGAGAGGGTTTATTGTGTTTTCTTCGCCTGAATGCATAACATTAAACTTTCGAATTTCAAAATGTAAATGAGGCGTTCTTGCTCCGCCAGAACATCCACTTAAACCAAGTATTTGTCCTTTTTTAATCATTCCGCCTTCTCGAACCAATACATTCCGTAAATGTGCATAAATTTGCCGTCTCCCATAGACATCTACAAGTTCAACAACATTGCCGTATCTCTCATTCCATTTTGATTCTCCGGACAAAATTCTTTCATCTAATCCTGAATAAACAACAATTCCATCTGATGCTGCATGAATGGGGGTTAAAGTTTTTGCAGTTATGTCAAAGCCTGAATGAAATTTTGCTTTTCCTAATATAATATGTAAAGGGCGTTCTCCATATAAATCGTGTTGTGTGACTAAATATTTAGGAATGATAGGCCAAATATATGGTTCTAACGATTTTGTAATGTTTTTTATTGGTTTGCAACCTAAATTTTTAGATAAAATGTGATCAAATTTGGTGTCGGCTGCGTTTTTATAGAAATATGTGTTTTGATTTTTAGTAAATGCGATTATTGACGAATATTCTTGACAATAATGCTTTTTTAATTTTAATAAGAAATCTTGCACATTTATCTCAGAAATTGAATGGAGTGAAAGATTTCTATAAAGGACTTGAGGGCTTGCATCTATAAACAAAATATTCTTTTTATTACAGGCTATATTTTGTCCAATTTGTGTGCATTGAGTTAACGTTAACCCTTCTCCAGTTATGATAGTATTTTTAATAGATTCCTCTTGTGTGGTTACTCGCTTATTTAAATATATTGAAATGATTTTTGTTATTTCATCTTGCGTAAAAGCTTTAAACCAAGGTTGAAAATCCTGTTTTATGTTTTCTTTATAGTGTATTCTCTCGAAAAGTTTGCGGACATCTATAATAATGGTATCATTTAAGTGATATTTATTTAAAAATTCACGACAATCTTCATAGACATTCGATCCCTCTGGTCCGACAACCAATAGCAAATTTTGCATGAGCCCTCCTTATTATTTATCCCTTTGATATTCTTCCAGTTTTGGATTTGGATACATAAATCTAGTCATAACTTGCTGTTCGGGGAAACCATTTAAAAAGTTTAATCCAACTTCACTTGGATTGTCCGTTGAATGAACATAATTTAATTCTCCAGGTGACCAAAAAATCTTTTTTCCATCTGCCAACCATAAAACTTCTTTCTCCTTAATGTTTTTACCAAGACTTTTTCGTAAAGTACATTTAATTGTTGCTAACTTGTTAGCTGGTTGTTGTAATAGAATAACTTCTGAAGTGCCAGAATAGGCACGTGCACATTTCTCAGCAACAGTGTGAGAAAATGAAATAGGTAAAATATGTGTTAACTCAGTTGGTTTCGTCATATCTGTGAAATATTCGCATAAGACACCATTGCCGTGTTTTAAAAAGGCCTCTCGGATGGTCCCTCTAACACCTAAATTAAAAGCAGAAGGTTTGATCATTATCGCATTATAACCATTATCAAAGAAAAACCTTGGAGTTAATTGAGATAGTGTGAAATTTTTATTTCCAATTTTTAGACGTTTGACAAATTCTGGATGAAGTTTTTCGTACTCACTATAGTAATTTTGGGCTAATTGTAATAATCTCTTTTTATCACCATTTTGATTTAAATTATCAAGCAGTTCCTCTTGCCAAAGATGAAGTTGCTTAATTTTTGAAATGGAAGAAGAAGGAATATGTTTATTTTCTTTAATAAGTAAGTCATCGTACATACTTTTGTTAGGGACTAAGCGAGAAAGGAGTTTTAAATAACTTAAAGTAAAGCCATACAAACTTTCGATTTCTTCGCATTCTATCAATAGAGTTATGCAATCAGAAAGATTTGTACAATAACCTGTTTTAGCTAAATCATAATATGACTTACGTAATTTTGAAAGAAGAGCTAGCGAGTGGCTATCTAAAACATAAAAATTTATGTTACAATGGTTTAGTTTTTCAACTGTTCCTACTCTAAAGCCAACGCTTGGAGTTGCGTCAAAAAAATATGTTTCTAATTTTTCGTCATCAACTAAAACACCTGCATGAGTTGGGGAATCATTATTTGGTTCAATTTCGACATTGTTATAAATAATATATTTATAATTCTTTCCAATTCCCAAATATTTTAAATATTCAATACTTACTCGTGCCGCAGTATGAGAATCTCCAATTAGAGTGTCTAATTCTGTTGCTGGATCAGGTATTTGCCTGAAGAGCATTGTTTGACGAATCAAATCGTTAACAACCTGTAATTTATTTTTAAATTCAAGTAAATGAAAATCTTTCACAAATCCGCAATCATAAAACGTTGATAATGGATTTGTAATTGGACGTAATTCGTCTTTTGTTGGTAATAATTTATTCATCCTTTCCTCCATAATTATCTATAATATAAATGATTGATAGGGAAAAGTCAATTATTTGTTTTTTATACATATAATAGATTTAGATTATACTTAAATTATTAATTCTTTTAAAAATGCTTTTGCGGCATAGTTTAAAAAGTCCTCTATGTAGTAACATGAAATTTTTATTGTAGGCAATTGGAGTAAAGTTGAAATTTTTTTTAGATTACCAATTTTAAGTTCGTCTTCAATATAATCTTCCGGGAAAAACCCAATACCGAGTCCAGCTTTTGTCAGATTCAACATAATTTCTGGCGAAGAGATCTCCATTTTCACTGCCGAATGGTTGTTTGAAATTTGTTAAAAAAGCACTTTTCCTTCTACAGTTCTTCTTTCAGGAAACAAAAAACTATTCCAATTTAATTCTTGTAATGGTTTGGCTAATTGTGGTTGGCAAGCAAAACAAGTTTCTTTTTCACATAATACTTTGCCAGTAATGCTATCATCTAACTCTTCTTCAGGTATGGTATCAATTAAAATATCAATCTTATTGCTTTTTAAAAAATTTAGTAATTCTTCACTAGGGAAACTTAGAAGATTAATCTTTATTGTTGGGAATTTTTTGCAAAATTTTTTTATAGTTGGTAGCAAAACTTTGCTCAATATGTAAGGAGATCCTCCAATTGTAACAGCCCCGGATTTGAGGTTTCTATTATTTAAGATACATTTTTCAGCCAATAATATTGAATTATAGGCTTTCTCAATGTGGCATAAAACTGCAAGTCCATCTTCAGTTAACTTTACACCTTTTGAAAATCTATGGAACAATTTACATCCGAGATTTTCCTCTAAACATTTTACATTATAACTTACTGATGGTTGCGAAACAAAGAGCTCTTGAGCTGCTCTTGAAAAGCTTCCAGTTTTTGCTACATAATAAAAATTTTTAAACAAGTTAAAATCATTATTTATAGGTTTAATTGATATAGGTTTCATAAAAGCATTATAAATAAAATTTTAAAATTAGTCAAGCATATAAAAATTTTTTATAAAGAAAATAAAAAAATATTATTATATTTATAGATAAAAGAGTTGATTTCTTGTTAATAAAAGTTTAAAATTTATTAAAAAGGAGGAAGGCATGGAAACATTTCCTATCTTTAAAGCAGGGACAGTATATAATCCTATAAAACTAAAATACGAACTAAAAAGCGATGTATGCTTTCATGAAATAGAGATTTTTTTCCCATGTAGACTGGATGCGATGGCTATTAACCCTGCAGGAGTTTGTGGGAATGAGTGTAATGTGTTCACGCCAGGAGAAGTTGTAATTTCTGTGGCCTTGGGCATTAAAGTGAAGGTAAGGGTATGCGAAGGAGAAAATCAACTGTTTATTTCTGATGCTACAAAGCGCAAAGTGTTAGTTAAACACGCGTTTGGACTAATGCTTAAAGCATATAACAAACTACCATCACTTTTTATAGATGTTGATAGCACAAAAATTTTTAAACATTGTGGATTTGGTTCCAGTAGTGCAACAATAGCGGCTGTTTGTAGTGCAATAAATGAAATTATGGGCAAACAGATTAAGAGTAAAGATTTGATAAAATACTGTGCATCAAATCACGGAGAAGAAGTTGATGATGCCGATGTTAACAATATGAAAGTTGTTCAATGCATAGGTGGGGGAGCAACGTCTGGTTTAACTAATAAAGGTATAATGGTGATTGCGGGAAAGGCGACTACAATAGCTTCAATGAATTTTGTTGGAGATGTTTTGATTGGTATTCCAAATGAATTTAAAGAAAAGGATGCTAAAATTTTAATGGAACTTGAAGAACAAAATCTTTGGAAATTCAAAAAAACTGGGGAACAATATAAAAATATAATAGCATATGATTTGTTGCATAAGGCCATACCAGCAATGGTAAATGAAGACATCTCAGAATTGGCAAAAGTTGTATTTAATTATAGATTCTATATGGGAAGTAATTTAAATTGTTCTTTTGTTTGTGATGCAATAGTTGCAGCAAATGAAAGTTTGAAGGTTCTTTTTGAAGGAAATCATTGTCGCTTTCTTGCTTTATCCTCGGTTGGCCCAGCTTTTTTTGTCATTTGTGACAAAAAAGAGGATATTAAATATTGTGAGAGATATATGCAATCACAAAACATGAAGGTGATTAAAACAAAAATCTATAATAAAAATTATAGAGTCATTAGGAGGATTTAAATGTTAAAAGAGGATCAATTTTGGAATGAACAAGGGGTTGTGGATTTGTTCAAAAGAAAGCCATGTTCAAAATATATAACTGATGAAATTTGTAAACTAGAACGGCACAATAATATTAGAACTGTTCTTGATATTGGATGTGGAGGTGGAAGATACGCCCGATATATGTCTGAAAAGGGTTTTAATGTTTTCGCTTTAGATAAAAATCTTGCAATGATTGAAGCCACCCAAAACCAAAATATAAGAACCCTCCAATGTGATATGACAAAAATTCCTTTAAAGGGACAAAAATTTGATTTAATACTTTGTATCGGGGTTTTGCATAATGCTACATCAAGATCGTCGTTTATTAAAGCGATAAAGGAAATTAAGCGTTTAATAAATAAAGGGGGACATATTATTATTTCAATTTTTACAAAGAAAGTTATCTCTGATGATTTAATAAAAGTGTCTAAGAACAAATATAAAATAAAAAATGGAAAACCACCAATGATGTTATATGAAGAAAAGAAAATTATTTATTTTTTTGAAAAATATGATATGAAAATAACAAAAGTTATAGACGAACACATAACAAATGTTGGAACAGGAGAGAGAGATGTCTTGTCATTATGTTTTAAAAGAGTATGAGGACTTTGCTAATGATTATTCGCAAACTGAACAAAAATTTGCTTTCAATGTTGCCAGTAAAAAGCTTATAAAATATGGATGTATAAATTTCAAACTGTTTAATTTTTTAAATAAACTAGATCAATATGTTGATAAAAAAGAAGAAGAAAAACTTTTAAAAAATATTCAAAAAAAATATAGTATTCATGGAAAAGTTGTTTTGGGTGCGGGGGCAAATGGAATATTACAGAATTTAATAAATATTTTTGTTACAGAGAAATCTGACAATATAGTTACGCCTTTTTATACATTTATGCAAGCAAGCTATGCAGTAAATGTAAAGCAAGCACAAACAAGATTTGCAAAAATGAATAAAAATTTTTCTATAAATTTTGAGAATATTTTGAAAAGCGTTGATAAACAAACAAAAATGATTTTCTTATGTAATCCCAATAATCCCACAAATTTATACGAAAATGTGAATGATATTGTTTTACTTGCACAAAAAGTACAGTGTCCCATTGTTGTAAGCGAAGCGTCAATTGCCTTTTCACAGGATCGGACATTACTGGATTTAAAAAATTTACCTAAAAACATTATTGTTTTGAGAAGCTTTTCAAAAGAATTTGGTTTAAGTGGGTTGAGACTTGGATTTGCTGTTATGTCTGACAACTATTATCAGATGTACAAAGCAAAAACTCCTACTCATGTGGTCTCACTGATATCAATAAAGATCGCAAATATGGTTTTCTGGTCTAGAACTATTGAAAAAAATATAAAGACAGTAATAAAAGAACGTTCTTACCTAACATCGGAATTTGAAAAAATTGGTTTAAATGTATTAATTTCTAAGAGCAATGCAATCATGCTAACAACACAATTTGACAGCAATTTTTTAAAAAGATTAAGAGAAAAAAATATTTCTTTTGTTAACATTAAGGGGGAAAACGGGGGTTGGTTCATAAGATTTGCTGTTAAAACACATAAAGAAAATAAACGTTTAATCAAAATATTAAAGGAGGTCCAAAATGAAAATTTCTTTGGCGACAAATTTTGAAGATGATCTAATAGATAAAATTATGCCGTTTGGAGTTTATGAAGTCTATGGTAGATTTAAGGAAGATATTTTAAGTGGGGGAAGGCCAAATAACAGTATCCCTGAAATTTCAAAAAATAAATTTGAACAACACGTTAAAAAAGTACGTGAAGCAAAGATTAATTTTAATTATTTGTTGAATGGTGCTTGTACATCAAATCTTGAACAAGATAAAAACTGGCAATCAGAGTTTAGAAATTTCATTTTATATTTAAGAAAAACAGGGGTCAATGCGTTTACAGTGACAAACCCATTCATATTGATATTGCTAAAAAAAATATATCCAGAATGTGTGTGTAGAGTGTCAACATTTGCATGTGTCAATTCACTACAAAAGGCTCTTTATTGGGAGAATATGGGAGCCGATATTATTTGTGTCGATTTTGTTAGTGCAAATAGAGATTTTGCATTATTAGCGAAAATGGTAGAGCATCTAAAAAAAGCTAAAATTGAAATTCTTGTAACAAATAGTTGCATAAAGGATTGTCCATACATTCATACACATGTTAATTGTATCTCTCATGCATCTACAAAATGTAAAGCGAATACATATATCGATTGGTGTTTATTTAAGTGCCAATACAAACAATTATGCAATACAGAAGAATATATAAAATCACCATGGGTAAGACCTGAGGATATACAATTTTATGAAAATATAGGAATAGAGCATTTCAAGATAACCGAAAGAGGATTCCCTACTGAAATTCTTGTAAAAAGATTAATGGCTTATAAAAATCGACATTATGAAGGTAACTTGCTAGATTTAATACAAGGGCATGGATATAGACTTGAAGGGACGAAAGAGCAACCTCTGAATAGAAAAAAAGATATTAATTCAATGTCAGATTTGCTAGAGGAATTATATAGAGTGCGTGGATTTAATAGAGAGCGTACTATGCCTTCCCATTGCTATATTGATAATAGTAAATTACAAAATTTTATTCAATTTTTTATTAATAATAAGTGCACTGGTGATTGTGAAAAATGCGGCTATTGTAAAAGAATTGCAAATAACGTTATAACAGAAAATGAAACTGTAAAAAATTATTTAATAGAACTTTATGAAAGAATTGAACAAAAGCTCTTTACCTTATAAAAAGCGACAAATATGTTAGACGAATTTTTTTATCAACAGAACAGGCCGAAAATCAGCCCAAAACTTGCGGCGATTGAAAGGCGAAAAAAGTTAAACAAGACATATCTTAAAGGACGATATGGCAAGCGTTTTTATTACGATTATGGCAAGCGCTATATCGATGACGATAAAATTGATTATGAACTTGATGACGAGCAAGAAATCAAAGATCCAAATCGCCAATTAAAATGTGTGTTTACAAAAGACTTGCGAAGACAAAAATTATTTGCATATTTGAAATATCTTGACGGAAGAAAAGTTTTGGTTAGAGATTTGGCGTGGAAGTTTGCAGTGACCGAACGCACAATTCAAACCGATTTGAAATATTTGATTGACAATGGATTTGTCGAGAGAAAACTTAATAAAACACGAGAAGGCAAGCAAACAAAAAATTCATACATTGTAAATAAAGCGAAAGAAAAAGACTTGCATTTGCCGGATTCTTATCTGTTTGTTGTGATTGTGGCAAAGAAAGATGGAGAATATTACATTTTGACAAAAACGGAATATAACGAAAATAGCACGAAAACAATAAAGCATTATGTTTTTGATTTGCCTTATTTAAAGCAAGAAAACACCGAAACAATAGACGATAGAGCAAATCAGTATGCCTATTATATTTTTA
>CANQFL010000036.1 GCA_947598785.1 uncultured Clostridia bacterium | reverse complement strand
CTTGCAAACAACATTGTGCCATTTATCATTGACGAAGACTTGAAGTTTTACTACTATCGCGGCCTAAGAGAATGGAATAACGAAAAAGGGTACTTGTTGGAAACATGTCGTTCTGGGCAAGATTTGTACAAGCACTTTTTGGATTATTTTAGAGTTAATTATTAAATTCAAAGAAACTTCAAAGTATAGGAGAAATTAATGTTAAAAGAAAAAATAGAAGAAGCGTTTAAGAGCAACTTTCTTTCAGATGTCTCTTTTAGCGATGAAGAAATTGACGAGATGAAAATACACCTAATGGATGCAGTTGAAGAATTTGATCAAAGGGCATCAAAATATTTTTATCAAAGTGAATTAAAGGAATTTATTTTGTTGATAGTTTACTATGCACATAACTGGGGTGATGACGAAGAAGGTACATTTTGGGTTAGAATTCTCGGCAATATTTTTGAAAGATATACCTTTAATGTCAGCAATCGCTTTTATGATGAAATAGAAAAAATATTTGTTAACTATAATCTTGTTTTGTTTCGCTCTGATTCTGGCAAAAGAATGGTAAGAGAGACCCTTTTATTTCATGCTATGGCTCCAAAGGTTTCGGTTGAAGCATTTGTTAAGCTCCTATTTAACTGCTGTATAGAAGACAATCTCGTAAATAGATCTTTGTTGACAGATAAAGATGCGCATAGAAGAATAGCTAATGCACTAAATAAAAAATTTAGCAAGGCGCAAACAAGCGAAATGGATCAAGACATTACATTAGATGGAAACACCTACTCGCTGAGATCAGGGATCAAATATGCATGCAGACAAAATACAGAGTTAATCATCAAATTAATCGCCGACATCTTGTCATGTTTTAATTCTATAATATGTGACGAACAAGATGATGACGAATCTTTTATAAACAATTTAGTAAAAGATGTAATCAATCAAATATTTTCTAAGGAAAAAAACAGGAACAAAAGAAAAATTGCCTTTAATAATGACCCTGTTGTATTAGATTTTTCCAAAATCTTTGCTTTTTATGAAATAATAAAATCTGAGCCTTATCTTTCGTTACCAGAAATTAGAATTTTTGATGATGAAATGGAATTTGTTGAACTCTTACTATTAAGTAATGGCAAAGTGCTTGAGAGAAAAAATACTGAAATTGTTGGAAAGGATTTTAATAGGAAAATAAAAAAGATATCCATCCCGTTGACGCCTTATTTACACTATTCCGTCGATGCTTTTAAATTCCAGGTAATATTAAAGATAGACAACAAAATAGTTTACGATTCTAAAGAGTCGCTATACAGGAAATTTATATTAATGTCAGATAGCCACGAAATAAAAAAAGATTGTAAACCAGGGACATATTTTCTTCTATATCCAACCAATTTTAATATAAATCAATTAGAACAAGTGCAAGGTATAAAAAAGAATTTTGCTTCTATAACATCGAGCGAAGGTGAATATATAGGATATCAAGACAAGTATATTTTTTTCAACAGCAAAAAACAAGATTCTCACATTGTGTTAAAAGGAAACGAGTTAGAAAAAGCAAGATTTAGTACTACAGAGAAAGAATATAGGGTGTTTAATAAATTAGAAAGCATTACGATACTATTAAACAGTTCTTTACCTGAAAATGTTATTTATAAGATAAACAACAATTACCCACAATTATTGACAAATAAAAAGATTATTAAGCAGGACAACCAGTATACAATCGAATTTAACGAACAATTACCAGAATTAAATCAGATAACTTTTTATGACCTTAAACAAAATTCAAAAATAATTGGTCGCACAGAATTTGCTATTTTCAAAAAGCTAAAAATTATTTTTAATAAGCCCTATTATTTTGAGCAAATAAACGGAGTACTTACAATTGCAGATGGTGATGAGTTTAATGAAAATTTTTACATATCCGGAGAAGACGATAGTCTTTCAGTGCCTTACAAAGATGGTACATTAGAAGTAATTTGTCCGAATATAAAATTCCAAATAGACAATAAAGATTGGCATGCATTACCAATAAGTAAGCCGGTTTGGCACAAACAATTGCATTCCGGCTCAATTTTAAAACTTCACAACAATTCTGCTTTAAAAACAAATATACAAGAAGATGATAAAAATATTAAACAAATAGACGAAGACACATATTTGATTGGAGATTGTGTAGCGCAACCTAAAAAACAATTATCAAATATTTTTCTAACTATTGACGATAAGCGATTTAATCTTTTCAAGATTGCTTTCGTACCAAGCATGTTTAAGGAACCAGAATTTTATCTTGAAGACGGATTTATTTTGCATGATATCGCAAATAAATTTGTAGGAAATCAAAACACACGTTTACTTATAGAACTAACCGATGAAAATGGAAAGATTTTTCAATTTGAATTTCTTTATGATGATTTAATTGAAACAAAAGAATTAGAAGATGGCTACTATTCGGTAAATTTATATCTTCTGCAAGACAGTTTGTATGGATATGAAAAAAAATTAATTTATTCAAGTGAAGATGAGACAATAGCTTTTGGTAATGTTATGAAATTAGAATTTAGAGATTCTATTATACTAATTCAAAACGCTAAAACCCCTTTAGGGAGAGTAAAATTCGAGAATACTTATATAAGCAACATCTCATATATAAAAGAAGATTATTACCCACTATATAAAGGAATATTATGTGCAGGTAAAAAATCAATTCCTGTAGTTTTTGAAAGGAAAGACGATAAAACTATAAAAATTTACTATACAAAAGACAATGAATTAAAGTTAGTAAATATTAATTTTAAAGAGAAGTGTTTTACTTTAGATTGCAAAGAAGACAAAAATATATTTGAATGCTTTTCTTGCTTTTATAAAAAGGAGGAAGAATAATGTTTGATCCAGCGAAGGCGTCCGAAAATATAAAAAACGAATTTGTAGACTATATTTCTACAACATTTTCTTTTGCAGATAACTTATATCAGCAAGAATTTAGAAAAGAACTAAATAGGATTGTTGCAAGAGGACCAATTGTAGACATAAAAGATATTTTTGAAACAAGTAAATCGATAAGCGAGCTAATTCAAGAGGGAATATTGTCTCCATTATTTGAAAAACTTGAAATTGATAAGCCAACAGGCGAAAAATATAAGAAAAAATTACCATTAGGAAGATCTCTTTACACACATCAAGTTAAAGCGATAGACAAAATTACAACGCAAAAGCATAACGTTGTAATAACAACTGGGACAGGATCTGGGAAAACAGAATGTTTTTTAATTCCGGTTCTAAACGAACTGTTGAGAGAGGAAGAAAAAGGTACGCTTTCTAGCGGTGTCAGAGCTATGCTCATATATCCAATGAATGCTTTGGCCAACGACCAAATGAAAAGGCTAAGGCAAATCTTAATGTATTATCCCCAAATTAAATTCGGTGTTTATAATGGAGATACAAAATACAAAACTACGGAGGCTGTCGCCAGATATAAAGATTTACATCAAAATGAAGATTGTGTAGAATTAAAAGAGCCTTTGAAAAATGAATATATTAGTAGAGAGCAAATGCAAAATGATCCACCTCATATACTTTGCACAAATTACGCAATGCTTGAGCAGATGCTTTTGAGACCTGAAAATGATAAAATATTTGCGAACTCAAATTTTAAATATATCATTTTGGATGAAGCTCATGTTTATTCTGGAGCGACTGGCATGGAAACAGCATTATTATTAAGGCGTTTAAAAGCCAGAATAAACTCAAATCAAAATGTTCAATATATCTTGACAAGTGCTACGCTTGGTGAAAAAGGGAAAGATGATGAAAAAATCGTAGAATTTGCAAAAAATTTGTGTGGTGCAACATTTGATGCGGAAGATGTAATTTATGGTAAAAGAAGAAAAACGACTAATCAAGAATGGGTGTACGACAATTTAGCGATTTTTGGTGAAATTTCAAAGTTAGAAGAAGTAACGAGTGAGAATCTAAAAGGGCTTTTTGAACAAAACAGTATTAAATATAATGAAGACGAAGATGTTTCTGCGAATTTGTATGATTTGTGTGAAGCTTCTCATATTTATAAAACGATTATGTCTAAGGCTACCGGCTCAGAAGATATTAGCGAACTGGCAAAATCTTTGTATAGTGGTGTATCATCAGAAGATATAATAAACTTTATTCATGTATGCATGATGACAAACAAAAATGGAAAATCTTTACTTGACGCGAAATATCATTTTTTCATTAGAGCATTAGAGGGCGCCTATATACCAATAACGAGCCGACCAACTTTATTTTTAGACAGAAAGAGATTTTATAATGATGGTAGATTTAACTTTAAGATTTTTGAGATCGCGTTATGTAAAGATTGCGGTGAGTATGCTTTAGTGGGTAAACTTACAAAGAATGAGAATGGCTTAGAAATACTAGATTTCGCATCGCAGTTTGATGATGAGGATACAAAATATTTAAAAGTTGTATCTAAACAAGATTTAGATTGTAATATAACTGATGAAATTGAATATGACGAAGTCTCCGAGATAGAGGAGGAATCCATCGCGACAAAGAAAAAAGAAAAGAAAATAAAGAAATATAATTTATGCCCTCAATGTGGAGCCATATGTGAGTATGAAGATGGAAATACAAGTTGTGGTTGTGTACTTCCAAATATAACTGTTGCAGAAATTCTTAACAATGGGACAAAGTGTATGCATTGTGGCATAGGAAATTATAATAGGTTTTATTTGGGAAACGAAGCCGCAACTTCAGTTCTTGCCACAGCTCTTTTTGAAGAATTGCCAATCAAAATAGTGAAAGATTATGATGGAGATGTAACCGTTGAAAGACAAGGAGGAAAACAATTTTTAGCTTTCTCAGATAGCCGAAGCGACGCAGCTTTTTTTGCGTCGTACTTAGACAAATCCTATAAAGAATTTTTAAGAAGACGAGGAGTTGTCGCATTAATTAATGAATATAATAATGAATTTGTTGAACAACCTTTACACTTAGATGAATTTATATCAAAACTATCAAAACTTTTTATTGAAAAGGGTACGTTTAAAGAAAAACTATCTTATGATACTTTTTCTACATATCTTAAAGAAATTTCAACGCGAAATGCGTGGATTGCAGTCATTAATGAATTAATTTCTGCGAGAAGACCAAATAGTTTGACAAATTTAGGATATATAAAATTTGAATATGCAGGTAACGATGAAAACACCGTTGAGTTTATGAGAAGGAAATATCCTTCTGTAGATTTTATAACAATGAAAGCGCTATTAGATGAACTTGCCATGTCTTTTGCTTATTTTGGGGCTATCGAGGTTGACGATAAGGTACTAGAGCCAGAAGATAAGAAATATATCTTTTACACAGAAAAACCCAAATTTATAGTGAGACAAAAAGATAGTGAAACAAACAAGTATAACGGCAGTTGGATGGCAAGAAATAGAACCGGAGAAGATGAAGGCTTTTATAGAAATGCAAAGCAGGTTCTCGTTTCGAGAATCCTGAAATGTTCTTTAAAGGAAGCAAATGAATTTTTAGGTTATTATTTTGATAAAGTGTTGCTGGTACATAAAGATTATAAAATAACTAGAGGCGCTGGCGACTTCTATCATATGCCAATTCACAATTATATAATACGAGTTAAAAACGATCTAACTATTAAACACTATATATGTAATAGATGTAATAGAGTGACAACTGTAAATATAGATGGTTTATGTCCTAATATTGGGTGTGGTGGCGAGTTAAAGCAATTAAAAGAACTGCCTTATAAAGACAACCATTATGTAAACTTGTATAACAAAAAGGATTTATTTCCTTTAATAATTAAAGAACATACAGCGCAGTTAAGCAGAGAAGAAGGTTTGGAATATCAACAGCTTTTTGAGAAAAACAGAATTAATGCATTGTCCTGCTCGACGACGTTTGAAATGGGCGTAGATGTTGGAGATTTGGAGACTGTTTTTTTAAGGAATGTTCCCCCTACAACAGCTAATTATGCACAAAGAGCTGGACGAGCTGGCAGAAGCAAAAATATTGCAGCATACGCACTAACATATGCAAAGTTAAGTTCGCATGATTTTAACTATTTTAATAATCCAAATTTGATGATTAATGGCAAAATTTCTGCCCCCGCTTTTAAAATAGATAATAAAAAAATTGTTTTGAGACATATATTTGCGGTAGCTTTAAGTTATTTCTTTAAGGACTATCCACAATACTTTAACAACAATGATGCCTCTGAATTTTTGGAAAATAAAGGGCTTGAAAAATTAAAAGCTCTTTTAGAAACTCATCCGGAAGAACTAAAAGCTATTATGACAAATTCATTTGGAAACGATCTTAACAAAGAATTTAACATAGAGAATTTTGTTTGGGTTGAGGATCTTGTCGGAGCAAATGGGGTATTAACGCTTTTAATTGATGATTATAATAAAACCAAAGCAGAGTTTAATGACAGAATAAATGAATATCTTGCAAAGGGAGATTATCAAGAAGTCGCAAGAATAGACAAAAGGTTAAAGGTTTTCAAAAGCAAAAGACTTATAGATTTTTTTGCAAGAGGGAATGTGCTGCCAAAATATGGTTTTCCTGTAGATACTGTAGAATTAGAAATACAAAATTCTGGATATGACAATAAAAAAGAACTACAATTACAACGGGATTTAAAACTCGCGATATCAGAATATGCACCTGGAGAAAAAGTTGTTGCAAACAACAATCTTTACACCAGCAGATTTATAAAGCATACAATAATTAATGGAAAATATGCTTATAATGAGGCTTCTATTTGTCAGTGTGAAAATTGCCAGACCTGGAATTACAGCGAGTCTGGCAAAGTAGATGACAAGGTATGTGTGGCTTGTGGTAACAAATTGCCAAAAATAAATTGGATGTCAGCAATAGAGCCTAGTGCAGGGTTTATAACAGATGGAAAAATAGAAGACGTCCCTATGAAAAAGCCAGAAAAGGTTTATAGGAATGATGACTCATACATTGGGAATAAAAAAGCTATAGATAACCATTTATATAGTGTCAACAAAAAGAATTTGATTTTAAAATCAACTGAAAATGATCAAATTTTAGTTACATCTAAAACAGCATTTTTTGTATGTCCTTTGTGTGGCTTTACATATGGAGTACTAGACAATATTAAAGATGCTAGTGGCAAGAAAGATAAAGAAATCGCAAAACAGCTGTCAATGGGGAATTTATGCAAATTTATTGAGCCAAAGAAAGCGCATAGAAATAGTTTTGGACAAGAATGTAAATGCAAAAGAATGGAAAGACGCTTTTTATATCATGTGTTTAGAACAGACGTTTTAATTATGGAGTTCGATAATGCCCCTTTTGATGAATCCATCATGATATCAAGTATGTACGCATTATTAAATGCGATGTCACATGAATTAGATATAGAGCGCACGGATATAAATGGTTGTTTGAAATCTACAGCTAAAAATGGAAATCTAGGGTTTAGTATAGTATTCTATGATTCTGTTGCAGGTGGCGCAGGACATGTTAAACGTTTGTTGGCAGATAAAGGTAAGTCATTGACTAAAGTTTTTCGTTATGCCATAGATAAGTTGAAGTCATGTAATTGTGACACTTCTTGCTACAATTGTTTAAGGTCGTATGAAAATCAAAAATTCCACGATATATTAGATAGAAATAAAGCAATAGAGTTTCTAAAAGAATATCAGGGAGATTTTGAATTTGAGAAGATCCTTGTTGAAAATGGCGAAGAAGAAATAAATTTAACAATGGTTGAAAGCGGACAAAGTTTGGGAGACAAAACATTAAAAGAACAGCTTGAATATTTGATAGATCCTGATGAAGATATGGACTATTCAGTTTTGAAATCCCTAATAAAAGTGGTTGACAAGAAGCCGCTGAACGCTCCTAACCATCACGGTGCAAAACTTAGAGACAGCAAGGGAAATGTGTATGTAGTTGATTTGATGTGGGAATATGAAAAAACGATTTTACTATTACCAGATAAAAAAGATATATATAATAGGATAAAAAATTCCAAAGATTTTAACATTTTTTGTCTAGATCAAACGTTTGATACTGATGAATTTATTAAATCATTAAGGAGATGAGTATATGGCAATTATGTTACCTAATAATGTAAAAATGTTTAGTATGGGCAGTCTTGAAGATGTAATGTTTGAAAGTTTGAGAAAGTTGCCAGATGAATATTATGTTTTTCATTCTTTCAAAATTTTGAATAGACATGCAGATACAATAAATGAAAGCGAAACAGATTTTATTATATTTAATAAAAGCAAAGGAATTTTATGTCTTGAAGCTAAAAACGGAGCTGTCAAATATTCCAATGGCGATTGGTTCTATGGAAGTGGCCTAAAGATGAAAAATGATGGCCCATTTAACCAAGCAAGCCTAAATAAATGGAAATTGAAAGCATATATAGAAGAAAGGACGACTTTAGATAACGATATTATATCACGATGCAAATTATTACATGCTGTATGGTTTCCAGCAATTAGCAAATTGGCCTTAAACTCAATAAACTTGCCAGCAGAAGCTGATGCAAGTCTAATCTTAACAAAAGAAGATTTGGACGATCCGCGAAAGAAAATTGAAGAAATTTTTAAAATTGAGTTGCCAAACCATGTTAAAACAAATCTTTCAGATAAAGATGAGGACTGGTTGATTAAAAATATCTTATGCCCAACTTTTAATATAGTTCCGTCAATGACATTATCATATGACTTAAAAAAAGAGACATTTAATCAATTATTTAAAGAACAAACATGTATCTTAAATTACTTAGAAGATCAAAGGAGTGCCGTAATTAATGGTGTGGCAGGTACGGGGAAAACAATGCTTGCGGTAGAAAAAGCAAGACGGCATTCTGTGTCAGGGCAAAAAGTGTTGTTTTTGTGTTATAATGCTAATTTAAAAGAATATTTAAGCGAAACCTTTAAGTATGAGAATGTCGATTTTTATACGATAGACGGCTTTGCTTGCAAATTTTGTAAGACTCGCGAACCAGATTATAACCTTTTAAAACAACTGCTTGAAGAGTCTTTTTATAATGATACATTTGAGTATGATCACATTATTATAGATGAAGGACAGGACTTCGGACAAGAAAATATAGAACAAGAATCGATCATTGAACTTTTAGAGTTTATCGTTTTAAATAAAAAAAATAAGTATGGTACCTTTTATATGTTTTATGACAAATTGCAGTTTGTGCAAGGTAAAACCATTCCTAAATACATAACCGAAGCTGATTGTAAATTCTCACTTTATAAGAACTGTCGAAACACTGAAAATATAGCAAAAACTTCTATGGTTCCATTAAATATTAAACCAAAACTGTTTGAAGGTTGTGTAAAAGGGACGGCTCCAAGTTTTTATGTTTGTGAGAAAGATAAAACTATAGGCAAATTGAATGAAATTTTAAATACATATCTGTCAAAAGGATTAAAAGATATCGTTATTCTCACAACAAAGACAGAGCAACAGAGTTTACTGTATGACAAAGTTAACAATAATATTTATAGTTACAAAAATAATAATTTTAAATTTTATTCGTGTAGAAGATTTAAAGGGTTGGAAGCGGATGTTATAATTTTAATTGATGTGGACAAAGGCACCTTTTTATCTAATGAAAAAGTTTTCTACGTTGGTGCTTCAAGGGCTAGATTTTTCTTGGAAATACTTGCCAGTGTTAATGAAGATGACTGCGTGGAAATATTGAGCAGCATTGATCCGAAAAGTGAATATAGAAGAACTAGAAAAGGC
The DNA here is from genome assembly GCA_947598785.1 of uncultured Clostridia bacterium. Classification (GTDB taxonomy): domain Bacteria; phylum Bacillota; class Clostridia; order Christensenellales; family UBA1242; genus Caccovivens. Next base: position 2,282 of record CANQFL010000036.1, on the reverse strand, counting down.
TTGGCCAATGCGTTGCAAACAATAATATATGTTTAAAATAATACAAAGAAAACATATAAAACTTATACAAATTATAATAAAGTGTGTTATAATTAAAAAAGGAGATTTGTATGGAGCTAACTTTATTATTGCGAAAAACAATGGATGACAATGGGCTTGATCAAATGTCTTTTGCAAAAGCAATAGATGTAAAACAAACACAAGTAAATGACTGGTTGGAGAGTAGAAGTAAGCCTAATTATGATAATTTACGTTTAATTGCGAAAAAGTTTAACCTTGATGGCAATGTTTTGTTAGATATTGAAAAATATGATAAAGGTCAAAATAAATTCACTAATGTGGAACTTTTTGCTGGCGCCGGAGGTTTGGCATTGGGTTTAGAACAGGCAGGATTCATAAATATGTTGGCTAATGATTTTGATAAAGATTCCTGCAATACGCTTAAATATAATAGGCCAGAATGGAACGTTGTTTGCGAACCGATAGAAACTTTGGCTGACAAAAATCTATTAGAGTTGCTCAATCTTAAAGAAGGAGAGCTGGATTTGTTATCGGGTGGTTATCCGTGCCAATCTTTTAGTTATGCTGGTAAAAGACTGGGCTTAAATGATGTCCGTGGAACAATGTTTTATTATTACGCTAAGGTATTGAAACAATTAAAGCCTAAGATGTTTCTTGCAGAAAATGTTAAAGGATTAGTTAGTCATGATGGAGGAAAAACTTTAAAAACAATGATTGATGTTTTTGAAGAAATAGGCTATAAGATCCAATACAAAATTTTAAATGCTTGGGATTATGGTGTCGCTGAAAAGAGGGAAAGAGTAGTTATAGTGGGGATTAGAAAAGATCTGGATGTTAGTTTTTCTTACCCCGTTCCTCATTCTTATAAACCTGTGCTCAGGGATGTATTAAAAGATGTTCCAAAATCGGAAGGTGCCAGCTATCCACAAAAGAAAAAACAAGTTTTTGATTTGGTGCCTCCAGGAGGATGTTGGCGAGATTTGCCGGAAAACGTTGCTAGAGATTATATGAAAGGCTCATATAATTTGGGCGGAGGGAAAACTGGCATGGCACGTCGAATATCTTGGGACGAACCAAGTTTGGCAATTTTATGCTCCCCATGTATGAAACAGACTGATAGATGTCACCCAGAAGAAACCAGGCCATTTACTGTACGAGAAAGTGCTAGGATACAATCCTTTCCCGATGAGTGGCAGTTTAGTGGAAACATGGGAAGCCAATATAAACAAATAGGGAATGCTGTTCCTGTTAATCTTGCGAAAGAAATTGGTTTGGCAATAATAAAAACGTTAAAGGAGATAAAATAATGGCATATTTATCATTTATAAGTGATGAAGATTTAGAAAAGCACATTAAAGAAACGTTGGACGAATACAGGGAGACTTTAAAAAAGATAGATTTAAATAAATTTAACGAAAATATTATAGATCCAATTAAACTTACGTTTGATTCAATAGTTTATAAGAAAAAATTAAAAACCATCTTAAGCGAAGAAATCGCAAGACAAAGAGACAAGACAAATACTAATGTAATTGGTTATTTTCATCAGAACATCTTTAAATACATAAAAAATTGCTCGGTTCCTCAACACGGATTTGATGTTGTCTATAATAATGGGCAAATCAAATATTTTGTAGAATTAAAAAATAAACACAATACTATGAATAAAGGCGGCGCAGATAGTGTGTATATTAATTTACAAAATCAAGCTTTGAAAGATCCAAACTGTATCTGCGCGTTGGTTGAAGTTATTGCTAAGTCTAGTCAAAATATTAAATGGCAAAGAACATTAAATGGCAAAAAAGTAGAAGATGAACGCATAAGGCGCATATCCATCGACAAATTTTATGAAATTGTCACGGGAGATAAAGAAGCGTTCGCGAAGTTGTGTAAAGTTTTGCCAGAAATCATAACAAAAATAGTAAATAAAACATTGGCTGGCAAAAGAGAAAAGGATTCTGTTTTTCAAGAATTAAAACAAAAAGACAAGAATTTGTTGAAAGCACTTTATTTACTTGCGTTTAAAACCTATGAAGGGTTCGACAATTTTTAAAATCTATTCAAATTAAGATTTTGACTAAGTTGTGGTTTTATAAACTTAAGTTTTCAAACTTAAACAAATCGTCATTGAAAAACTCTTGCAAAGAAATATTCAACGCAATGCAAACTTTAACTATTGTTGAAAAGTAAACATCTGTGTTGACTTCGTTGAAAATATATCTTAGAGCCGAATGTGTTATTCCGGTCTCTTTTTCTAGTCT
>CANQFL010000035.1 GCA_947598785.1 uncultured Clostridia bacterium | reverse complement strand
GAGGTTGTTCAATGTTTTCCATACAGCAATATTCCCTTCTATATATATAAATATACTATATTATATCATATATATAGGAAAAGTCAAAACGATTGACATTTTTTGTAATAAAAAATTTGTTAAAAAAGGAGAAAATAGATATTGACAACAAAAAGAAATTATGATAATATCCAACTATGGAAAGAATATATAAAAAAGATGAAATAGAATGTATAAAATTTTTAAGAAATTTGGCAAATTTAAATTTAAATGATAATGGTGAAGGATTAAAATTATATAGAGAAAAAGATGTAACACATTGGATAAATCCGAAATTTAAGAAAGACAGTAAAAATTCTAATTATTATTGTTTTAATAGACTTGATTTTTCAGAATTAAATCTTTTATTAAATCAAATATATGAAAAAGAGCAAAAGCTTAAAAATTTAGGATATGATTTAGGTGGAATAAAAAGTTTTAACAGAAACATCTGGCTTGATTTATCGCGTGAAAGTAATGCAATTGAAGGTATATATGATGATTTTTCTTATTCATTACTTGATTTTAGGACAAAATTAAATGGAAAAATCTTAAAAGATTTGAATATAGATGTTATATCTACAGATTCTCATGATATTTACAAAGAATTAAAAGCACAATTATCAAGACTTAAAGAGAATAATGAATATTTTATTATTGAAGGGAAAAAACATAAGCATAAACTTAGTTTTTCTACAATTTGTCATTTTATGGGCTTTAAATATATTTATAACTGTGCTAAACATAATAGGAATTTGAAGATTAGTCCAGATGAATTTTTGTCAATAATATTAGAAAGCTCAAGTTTGTTATCTAATAATGATGTTGTAAGATTTAGAAAAGACCCAATATATGTTTTTGGGGCTAATTGGGTACCAGTAAAGGCTGAAAATGTATATGACAAATTAAAGACATTGGGCGAATGGGTGACTGATGACAGTCAAAGTGGAATGTTACATCCAATAGAGAAAGCAGCAATTTTCCATGTTGAGTTTATAAGGATACATCCATATGCAGACGGAAATGGTAGAACAGGAAGAATCATGTCAAACTACATATTGATTAAAAATGAAATACCAAGTGTTTCTATAAAGTCACACAATTCTCAAGAATATTTTAATGCAATAAATAAAGCAGTAATAACACATGAAATAGATGATATGATAAAAATTTATTATTCAGCCGTTTATGATAGTGCAGTGAAAATAGATGAATGTCTTGATTATATAGAGCAAAATACAAAACCAAATGAAATAATAACAAGTCCGATAAAAGAATAAAAAAGCTAGACAAAAAGTCCAGCTTTTTTTAATTGGTTGCGAGGAGTGGATTTGAACCACTGACGCAACGCAATTTATACTTTGTATAACCCTAATTTAAAAAAAAAGCTGATTTATACAACCAGCCTCACTTGGTTGCGAGGAGTGGATTTGAACCACTGACGCAACGCAATTTATACTTTGTATAACCCTAATTAAAAAAAAGGCTGATTTATACAACCAGCCTCACTTGGTTGCGAGGAGTGGATTTGAACCACTGACCTCCGGGTTATGAGCCCGGCGAGCTTCCGAACTGCTCTACCTCGCGTCATTACGCATATTGTAATATATTATATGCTATTTGTCAAGAGTTTAGACAAAAAAATTATACTATTAAACTGCTAATTATCAAAATTACACCTGCATATAGCAAAGGGGTTATAAACTTACTATTTAAATAATTATTTAAAATTATATTAATACCGATAAGCATTGAACCTATTGCAAACAATATGTTTTTTAAAACTAATGAATACATTAGTGCTGATATTCCAACTGATAAAAATAAACCTGAACTTAAAAAATGTAAAAAAATTGTTAAAAATTGTATAAAAAATTCATTTTTTTGTTCATTTTTATATATTTTTTTCAAAATTATAGTTAAAAAAGTTAAAAATACACCTATACTCAAACCAAGTAGTGCAATTAAATATGTTTCAAGTCCAATATACAAAACTGCAACTGATAAACATATACTTGAGAGTAAAAAACCTAAACCTTTAATAATTTCTGTTAATGTTTTATTCTTTTTATCTTTTTTTAAATTTTCTTCTTCATTTTCATTTTCTTTTTCTTTGAAAATATCAAACTTAAAACACGTTAAAAACAAAGGTAAAATACTAATTAAAATTAAAACAGAAAAAGCATTAAATGAATTTGCAAAATTTATAGTTACAACTGAAAGCCCTATTAAAAATGAAATTCCTATTATGTTGAATAAAAGAATAAGTTTATCAGAATTAACAAGACAAACTAAAACAACCATACTTATGCAGCCAATAAGGGCACAAATCATTGGAATTAAATTCATAATTATATTTTAACCAAAATTTTATAATTTGTCCAATAAATTAATAATAAAAAAACCACATTTGTGGTTTTTTTTATATTTTTTATTTTGAAATCTTAAATCCATCTTTCAAACTTATTGTTAAATTGAATATTAAATGGTCTTTTGTGCTATCCTTATCAACACAATAATAACCTTTTCTCATGAATTGGAATTTATCTTCTATTTTTGCATTTTTTAAAAAGTTTTCTGCAAGTGCAGTTGTTTCCGTCAATGAATTTGGCTCTAAAATTTCTGAAATTGGAGTTCCTTCAGAAAGGGCTTTAGCAGGATTTTTATATTCGTCTTTAACTAAATTTTTAAAGTTTCTGATTGTAACTTCAAAACAATTTTTTGCTGATACAAAGTGAATTGTACCTTTGCATTTTATTCCTGAAGTATCATTTCCACTTTTAGAATTTGGAATATATTCACATTCAAGGTGGTCAACCTCACCATTTTTATCTAATACCACTTTGTTACATTTTATGATATACGCACCTTTAAGTCTAACAATTCCACCTTCAACAAGTCTGTTATATTTTGGAGGTGGATTAAGACTGAAGTCCTCTTTTTCTATATAAATTTCTTTACTAAATATTGATTTGTGTTTTCCTGCAGCTTCGTTATTTGGATTATTTTCAATTTCAAATTCTTCTGTTTCATCACCATAGTTTGTGATTACAACTTTAAGGGGGTCAAGAACAACCATTGTACGGGTTGCAATGGCATTTAAGTCTTCACGAACATAATATTCAAGAGCAGAATATGGAACTGTTACTTCTAAAACATTTCCCCAACCAACTGATTTTACAAAATCTTTAATTGCTTTTGCTGTATATCCTCTTCTTCTAACTCCAACTAGAGTAGGAAAACGAGGGTCGTCCCAGCCATTAACATATCCTTCATTTACAAGTTGTTTGAGATATCTTTTACCTATAATTACATTTTCAATAGTTAAGCGAGAAAATTCTCTTTGTTTTGGTGCAAAAGGTTTTTTCCAACCATTTTCAATAAACCAATCATATAATGGACGATGGTCGAGAAATTCTTTACTACATAAAGAGTAAGTCACGCCTTCAAGAGCATCTTCAAGAGGGTGAGCAAAATCGTACATCGGATAAATACACCATTTATTTCCAAGTTTATAATGCTTTGCACGAAGTACACGATACATTACAGGGTCACGCATATTCATATTTGGATGTGCCATATCTATTTTCGCACGCAATGTTGCTTTACCATCTTCAAATTTTCCATCTCGCATATCCCTAAAAAGACGCAAATTTTCTTCTGGAGTTCTATTTCTATATGGACTTTCTTTACCTGGCTCAGTAAGTGTGCCACGTGTCGCTGATACTTCATCTGCAGTCAGTTCACAAACATAAGCTTTTCCTTCCATAATCATTTGCTCAGCAATTTTATATATATCATCAAAATATGCTTCGCTTGCAAAAATTAATTTGTCTGGTTTATAACCTAACCATGCTAAATCTTGCATATAGCTATCAGAAAATTCGCCCTCTTCTTTTAATGGATTTGTATCGTCCATACGAAGATATGTTTTTCCACCAAATTTTTTTGCTGTTTCAAAATCAATAGTCCATGCCTTTGCATGAGCAATATGCCAATAGCCACTAGGTTCAGGGGGACATCTGGTTATAACTTCTTTGGTTTTTCCTGCTTTAAAATCTGCTATAATCTCTTCTTCTAGTTCATTTTCTGGCGTTATATTATCTAAATCAATTCCATTTGCTAATTTCATAAAAACTCCTATTCATTTATTTTAAATCATAGAAATTAATTTTGTCAATAAATAAAAAAGAAACTTCTAAAAAAATTTCTTTTAATTTTCTTTTTGTATTAATTTATTTTTTAATTTTTGTTTTATCCGTGAAAGACTATTATCTATACTTTTTTCTTTAATTTTTAATTCTTTACTTATTTCTTTATATGAATAGCCTGAAAGGTACAATCTTAAAACTTGAAATTCAAGATTAGAAAGTGTTTTTTTAATAATATCTTTTAAAGTGTTATAATTTTCTTTGTCAATTACTTTTTCTGCAGGGGTAGTATCTAATATTAATTCAATTGGAAGATAATCCATTGTTTCGGTACTTGTAAAATTTTGAAACGAAACTGCTCGTGAAAGTGGTTTATTTTTATTTGTATTTGCTCGTCTTATTGCTGTTTGTATTTGGTGTTTTATACATAAAACTGCAAATGTTTTAAAAGTGGTTTCTTTATGGCCACTATAACCTTTAATCGCTTTATAAAGTCCAATCATACCTTCTTGAACAATATCTTCTAAATCTCCACCTACAATAAAATAGCCACGACTAATTTTCACGACTAAGTCCTTATATCGTGAAAATAACTCGTTTTCAGCTAAATCATCTCCATTTTTAATCTTATTGATAAGTTCTTCATCTGTGAACATAGATTTATTTATTGTTTTTCCTTTGTCTTAATATTTCATATATAGCAATTCCTGCACTTACACTTGCATTCAAAGAATTAATACTTCCATTAAGTGGTAATGTTACAATACCATCACAGTAGGTCCTAAGAGATTGTTTCATTCCTTTCCCTTCAGAACCAATAACAAGACCTATAGGACCTGTTAAGTCTTTTGAATATATTTCTTCTCCTCCAACTTCACAAGCATAAATCCATAAATTTGCTTTTTTTAAATCATCTATTGCATCTTTTAAATTTGATACTCTTGCTATTTTCATATTTGCAGTCGCTCCTGCACTTGTACGAATAACTGTTTCATTCACTTGGCAGGCTCTCATTTTTGGGATTATTATTCCATGCACGCCAGCACATTCACAAGTCCTTATTATAGCACCGAAATTATGTGGGTCTTCAATTCCATCAAGCAAAACAACAAAAGGAACTTGATTTGTAGAATTTGCATATTCCAAAATGTCAGAAACACTTGAATATTCAAATTCAACAGTTTCTGCAATATAACCTTGATGATGTCCGGTAACAGATTTTGAATCTAAAACCTTTTTAGGTAAAAAATCAAGTTTAATGTTATGTTTTTTTGCTAAAGAAATCACATCATCTTTACGAGAAATATAGTTTTTATCAAGTAAAATTTTATTTATTGTTACATTATTTTTTATAGCCTCTATTACTTGATTTTTTCCTTCAATATTCATAAATTTTCTCCTTCTTCAATAGATGAATTTAATACAAAAGATAATCTTTCTGAATTAATAAGATAAAGATAAGCAATAAGTGCTTCAAAAGCAGTCGCTTTTTTATATGTTTTTTCATCAAAATTTTTAGCAATATGTTTTGGTTTTGAATTTCTTGCTCTTCTAACAATATCTTTTTCATTTTCTGTTAGACTATCAAATATTTTATCTAATGTGTCTGCTTGTGATTTTGCATTACAAAACTTCTTTGCTTTTACATGATAGTTTTCTAATTTGTTTTTGCAGTTATTTAATATTTTTTCTCTAACAAAAGTTGTATGTATTGCATCTCCAAGAAATGCAAGGGCGAGAGGTGATAATTCTTCAATTTCCATTTTAACTCCTAATTGTTAAATCTGAATATAACAACATCTCCATCTTGAAAAACATAGTCTTTTCCTTCAATTCTAACTTTTCCTTTTTCTTTAGCTTTGATGAAACTTCCAGCTTCTACCAAATCTTGATATGAAACAACTTCTGCTTTAATAAAACCTTTTTCAAAATCAGTATGAATTTTACCGGCTGCCTGTGGGGCTTTTGTGCCTTTTGTTATTGTCCAAGCACGGACTTCTTTTTCACCAGCAGTAAGAAAACTTTGAAGCCCTAGAAGGTCATAACTTGCTACCACAAGTTTTTCTAGACCACTTTCTTTAATTCCAAGTTCTTGTTTAAATAATTCTCTTTCCTCTTTTTCTAACGCAACAATTTCTTCTTCAATCTTAGCACATAATACAACAACTTTTGAATGTTCTTGTTCAGCGATTTTTTTAACTTCCTCAACATATTTGCTGTCAGGTTCAGTTATTTCATTTTCTCCTATATTAGCAACATAAATCACAGGTTTTGCTGTAAGTAATGAAAAATTTTTTAACAATTTTTGTTCTTCTTCATTAAATTGTAAAGTTCTTGCTTGTTTTCCGACTTCCAAGGCTTCTTTAATTCTAGATAGCATATTTACTGATACAATTAAGGATTTATCTCCAGTTGTTTTTACAAGTTTTGAATTTTTTTCTAAAATTTTTGAAACTTGCTCTAAGTCAGCAAGGGCAAGTTCCATTTCAATAACTTCAATATCTCTTTTAGGGTCAATAGAGCCGTTGACATGAATTATTTTTTCGTTTTCAAAACATCTAACAACATGAACTATAGCATCAACTTCACGAATATGACTTAAAAACTTGTTTCCAAGTCCTTCTCCATGACTTGCACCAGCAACAAGTCCTGCAATATCTACAAATTCAATGCTTGCAGGAGTGATTTTTTGAGTGTTATACATTTTCCCTAAAACATCAAGTCTTGAATCTGGGACATCTACAATTCCTATATTGGGTTCAATAGTACAAAAAGGATAGTTGGCACTCTCAGCACCAGCTTCAGTAATTGCATTAAAAAGAGAACTTTTGCCAACATTTGGCAATCCTACAACTCCAATTTTCATAAAATTTTCCTTTTAAAACATCAAATTTGGAGAGATAAAATTCTCTCCAAATTATTGTTTATTAAATTTCTCTTTCACCTTGTATTTGTCTTCTCAGATTGGTTCCTTCGTATTGGATTTCCAGATAATGGGTCTTTTTTTCTATAACTAGCATCTTCTATTGCCTCTGATGTAGTTGTGTTTACACCAAGAACTTGAGAATGATTTGGTAATTCAATATTTTCAAAATCTGCTGAAATATTGCTATATTCATCGGCTGATATATGAGTAGAGTCATTTAATTTGCCATCAATCTTTGAGATTTCAAGTTGAGTATTTCCACTTTCAGTTTCTAAATCTCTAAGATTTTGTCTTGTGGCAGATTCATAAGCTTTATGGTCGTGTACAACATCTTCATAAGTTTTGCTAGCTTCACTTCTAAATTTGAATTTTTTACGTAATTCTTCAAGTTCGGCTTGTTCTGAAGGAGTAAGAGAACCAAAAGGCTTGCTTTCTAAATGTTCAATTTTAGCTTTCTTACTTTCAAGTTCTGGGTTTTGTTCAATGTCTTTTTGTGTAGCAGCTTGAATGGCTTTGGCAGCATTTTCTTCTTTTTTAAGATATTCTTCTTTTTCTCTTTCTCGAGCGACCTTTGTTCTTTCAGCAAGTTGGTCAAGTTCTTTCTTTTTGGCTGTTAATGTGATTTTTTGGGCCTCAAGTTGTGATAAATAAATCTTTTTTTGAATATCTAATTTTTTTTGTTTTATTTTGTCAGGAATAGGAAGCCCTTTATCAGTATATTTTTCTTTGATTTCTTTTTCAATTTTTCTTAATTCAGTTTTATCATTATTAATTTTTGTATTATATTTTTCAAGTTGATTTTCAAGAGCTTTTTCTCTTTCTTGAATTTTTTCTATTTCAGCTTTTAATTTTTCTTGTCTATTTTTATTCAAAGTGTTCCAAGGTTGAATTTCGACGATAGCTGCAGATGCGAAAAATGGTAAACATAAAAATGATAAGAAAGGAACAACAAAAGAAAGTAATAACATTATAACTCCAAACCCAAGCAACCCATTTCTCAATTCAGGCATAGGTGGATGAGGTTTCCATTCTTCTGGCTTATGTTTTTCAGGTGGGTCAACAGTTTCTGGGTTTTCTATTTGTTCAGCAGGTTCAAATTGTTCAGGGACAGATTCACGTGGAGGTAAATTATGTTCATGATTGTTTAGTTCTTCTCTATTAGGTTGTAAGTCTTCATTTGGATTGATTTCCATTTGACTTATCCTTGCAAAATCTGCATCACTAGCCGATGTTATAGGTGCGTTTTGTGAAACAATTATAGAATTATTTTTATCTTCACTTAAAGCACCGGTATCCAAATTTAAATAACTAACTTCAGAGACCTTTCTTTCACTGCTTTCTTCAGGAGCAGTAAACAATTGTTTTAATGGTCCATAGTACATTTCTTTTAAACATTCCTTAGCATCACTGAAATTGTCAAGTTGAGTGATTATTGTTGTTGTTGTTTTTTTACTTTCACCAATTTCCATAATCAATCTTGGATTTTTTTGTTCAGTTGCAATTCCTTCCACGCCAAGACGAATACTTCTTACTTTAACTAATTTTGGTTGAGCACTTCCAACTTTAGCATATAGATATATTTCAGTTCTTCCACTACTATTTGTTCTTGTCATAAAAGTCATTTCTTGAATTTTTTTGTCTTGAATTTTCATTCTGTATGAAAATAACTGAATATTTGGTTCTCCTTCACCATATCTAATAGATACTTTGGGAGAATTGTCTTTATCCTTATTTCTTTTAAGAGAGATGTTAGCAATTAACATCTGTTGTAAATACATAGGTAAATTTTTAATTGTTGTATCTTTAATAGTTTCTTCTTTTGGAATACTGAAACTTACTCCACTATCTGGATTAAAAAATCTTTCAATAATGCTATCACTATAAGCAATGTCGTTAGGATAATCCTGTGCCATAACTATTTTGCGTTGTCCATCAGCAATAATTTCGCTTCCAACAGCATTTATAAAAAGTCCTAATTCAGTTCCAGCAATTTTGATACCATATTGTGTTTTTCCATCTTGTGTAACTTGAACTTGTGCAACATCAAATTGATAATATCCATCATCTGTAGGTGTTCCAAAATCTATTGTGACACCATTTTCTCTAAAAGATTGTACGTAAGACTCTGATAATCTTATTTTCTTTCCATCTGCATTTTCAAATAAAACTGCTTGTATTTCTTTTTCACCTTCACTATTACGTCTTGAAACAACAGAAAGAATGTGTTCTGAAGCTTCTTTAGAATCAAGTATTATAGTCATTTTTTGTGGAGTTTTTAATCCAAAATGTTCATTTATAACAATTTCTTGACTAAGCCCTTCATATGAACCACCGGTTGGTGATAAATTTGTGAAAGAATCTTCTTCAAGTCCCTGTTCTCCATGTTTATGCTTTTGTATTGTAGAATCTATATTTCCATTATCTTCAGAAAGTATCTCAGATTTTCCTGCGTCATGTGTATCGCTATGAGTATCACTTGTTCCAGATGCTTCTATTGGAGGAACAGACAATTCAAATTCACTGTGATATTTAAAGTCATCTACTTTTGGTCTTTCAAAAGGTTTTATTGCATTTAGTTGAATAATATCATTATTAAGTAATCTTTTTAAATCATTAGAAAGACTAGGAATTGCAGTAGCGTTGATTGGAAGTGCAATTCTTCTTTTCTTTCCTGTATTATCTATTATATCTAATGATAAATAGTTGCCATCTGATGTGGTATGAGAACCTACACCAATTATTTGAGCTGTTTTTGTTTGTTTAGGAAATCTTGAGTCAAGACCCTCCATGTTAAGATAGATTTTTCCACCTTTTTGAATTACACGAAGATAGCTTGGAGTTGAACCTTGAGTGCGTGGAAGATATAAGTAAGAAACATCTCCTACTTTTGAAACAAGGTTACGTGCTGAACCAGCACCAATTTTTTCTTCGGCAATAGCTCGAGTCATTTCTCGATTTTTATTTATTCTAGCAAAACGTGATTCAAAATAAGATGTTCTTTCTCTCATTTTTACTGGGTCAGGAAAACCTCGTTCACTGGCATAAAATTCTGTTAAAGCGATAGTTCGGTCAACACCTGTAAGATGATTATCTTCTATAAATTTATTAAAATCTTCTTTAAAATATGTTGCATATAGTTTTAACATTTTTGCTTTATCTGAATCTGGATTTGCTAGCAAATCTTGTTGAAATTTTAATTTTTTTAATTTTAAAGAATAATCAGGTTGTTTTTTTTGTGAAACGAAAAAAGAAGCAATTGCAACATTAGGGTCTTTGTTACCTAATGTGGCTTTGTGAGACTCAAGTTCTTGTCCATAATAAACAGAATATAATATTGCAGTTTTTACATCTATGTCAATAGTAGTAGAGGTTCGTATGGCATCAATGTTATATGAAGAAATGCCCGTAGCTAATATTTTCCTATAAAGTTCAACCTTTTCTAAATTGACTAAAAAATCATTAGATCGTTGTTCGTCAGTGAGAATTTTGCTTTCGTGAGCAAAGAACAGTGCAACTGCTAACGTTCTTGGTTCTCGTTCTAATTTTTGCGTTTTTCTAAATTCTTCAAACTCAACACTAAAAACTGTAGCATAGTCCATTGCAATTTGTGCATCAAATGAAAAACTTTCAGTAACTATTGGAGATGTTAAGTAAGAAGTTAAATTATTGTCTTGACAATTTATTAAATTTCTATATAAAGTTGCTAAATTTTTCTTTCTTTCAAAGTCTTCTGGTTTTTGGGATATTAGCACTTCGTCTTCTACATAAAACGCAGCAAGAGATTGTTCTTCATTTTCAAAATTATGTGTAGTTTTGAACCTTTTGTATTCTTCTTCAAATACTTTAGCATAGCATTTCACTTGTAATGCAGTTTGGAGTTTTTCCTCTGGCAAAGTTCCAGGAATTCTTTTTTCTTGATCCATTATTACATATAAAGGTTTTATTCTACTATTATAAAGAGATATATAATTTTCAACCTTTTCTAAATTTTCAGCAAAAGGAATTGTTCGATTATTTTGTTGAAAATCATAAAACTTCGCAATGGCAACAATAGGGTCACTATTTTGAAGATTGTTTCTTTCTTTATATTCTTTAAATTCTTTACCAAAGAAAAAACTATAAGTTCTTGCAACGTGATGCTCATCATTTAAGATTTGAGCAAATTGTTTAACTTTTTGAATATTTCCTGTATGAATTCTTTCATAATTTCGTTGTTGAAAACTAAAAAATTCTGAAATGGCTAAATTAGGGTCTTTATTTTCAAAATTAAAGGTTCTTTTAAAAAGTTCAAAATCATCTTTAAAATAAATTGAATATAACTCTTCAAAAGATTTAGAGCCTTCTTGTGAAGCTTGTATTTGGGCACGATAGTTTTTTGCTCTATCTATTTTGTCTAAAAAACTTGCCTTAGGGAGAATTTCTCTTTCTTGTGCATAGAATTTTGCAACATTGAGAGATTTATTATTTTTATCTAATTTATTTTCTTTACAAAATTTATTGAATTCATCTTCAAAAACTATTGCATAGTCTGCAGCTGTTTGTGCTTCAGTATCAGTAGTAGTTTTTGAAGGGTCATAATAATCAGATATATTTTTAGCTAGATTTTTAATATCTTCAGTTAATTCTTCTTCTTTTTTCTTTGCCATTGAAACCTCCTAATGTAGTTTGATTATATCATGTTTTTTATCTATTGTCAAATATTGTCGTTAAATTTAAAATATAATATATTTTTATTTTTTGGCAATATTTTTATAATAAAAAGTTGTTTTTTTTTCTCTTTTTTGTTATACTTGTCAATATTTTAGGAGTTTTTATTATGGGACTTTTTGGAAATGAAAATAAAGCACAAGTTAAAAAATTGAAAAAAATTGCAGATAAGGTTGTTGCATTAGAAGATAAATATGTATCTTATTCAGATGACGAACTTCGTGCTTGCACTGAAGATTTTAAGAATAGATATAAAAATGGAGAAAGTTTAAATTCATTATTACCAGAGGC
>CANQFL010000034.1 GCA_947598785.1 uncultured Clostridia bacterium | reverse complement strand
ACCAAGTTGATTGTTACAACCCCTTGATTAAATCTTCCATAATATTTTGGTTTGCCATTTTCATCAACATATGGAGTAAGGAATGAACGGCAACCCATACATGGATAACATTGTCCATTTCCGTTCTTGTCAATCTTGAGTTGTTTCATAACTTTTTCAGATATATAATCTGGCACCATACGTTTTGCACTACATTGTGCAGCTAATTTTGTTAAATAATAATATTTGCTATCTTCATGTATGTTTTGTTCTTCTAATACATATAAAAGTTTTGGAAATGCAGGTGTAATATAAACGCCTTTTTCATTTTTCATTCCTTGCATTCTTTGTTTCAAAACTTCTTCAATAATCATTGCCAATTCTTCTTTGTATTCTTCAGTTTCTCCTAAATACATACAAACACTTAAGAATGGAGCTTGCCCATTTGTTGTTGTCATTGAATTTATTTGGTATTGGAATGTTTGAACACCATCAGTTATTTCTTTTTTTAAATCTTCTTTTGCAAATTTTTCCACTTGTTGTGCAGTGAGGTTTCTTTCTTTATATTTCTTTAAATAATTGTTATAACTATCCCTAACAAATGGTGCAAGATGTGTAAGAGTTATTGTTGCTCCACCATACTGACTTGATGACACAGCAGTAATAAGTTGAGTTGCTATGGTCATTGCAGTTAAAAATCTATGTGGTTTTTCAATCATAACCCCATTAATATTTGTTCCATTTTGCAACATATCTTCAAGATTGATTAAATCGCAGTTGTGAAGAGCATTTTGTGCAAAATAGTCTGCGTCATGGAAATGTATTATTCCAGAATCATGCGCTTGAACAATATCTTCAGGTAACAAAAATCTTCTTGTTATATCTGTGCTTGTAATTCCGGCAATATAGTCACGTTGTGTTGTAACCACACGTGCATTTTTGTTTGAATTTTCAGTATTCCAATACTCATTTTCACCATCTATAAGCTCTTTAATGGCAAGGTCAGTTGTATTTGATTTTCTTATTAAAGCGCGCTTATATCTATATATAATGTATTTTTTTGCAAGGTCAAAATGTCCAAATTCCATAAGCTTTTCTTCAATTATGTCTTGAATTTCCTCTACACGAAGTCTGGTTTCCCCTAAATCTTCAATATAAGAGATAATTTCTTTAATCTCGTCTGCTGTTGCTCTTTCCTTTGGTTTTACTTCTTTGTTTGCTTTTCCAATCGCCTCTTTAATCTTCTTTTGGTCAAAATCTACAAACATTCCATTTCTTTTGATAACTTGCATAATTTTACCTCCAAATCAAGTTTTGTCAAATAAGATTTTACAATATATATTGTGGTTTGTCAACAAAATATTTCAAGATGTTGTATTTTTTTTACATTTTTTATTGTGTAAAATTTTTCAAAATATTCGCTGTCATTTTTATCAGTTACTACTGAATTCTTGTTATAAATTTATAACAAATTTAATATTTTTTTGTCTTCAAAAATCTATTCGTAAAACTCTTTTTTGTGCTAAAATTGTCAATTTTTAGCCCTATATTTCACATCAATATATTGTATGTTAAAAAAAAGAAGAGTTGTTATTTACTCTTCTTTGTTTTAGATGTTTTTTCTTCTTTATTTGTAGCATTTTGTTTTTTCAATTCTTCTAATATATTAGAAAGAAGTTCTTCTTGTGTTGGTTTTGGTGGTTCTGGCACTGGAGCATTTTTTGCACGAAGTTCTTGTGTAGCTTTTACTACTTCATCATGGTTCTTCATGTTTACGCCTTGTTCTTTTAATATTTTCCTTTCTTCTTTTGTTGGAAGTCCCTCTTTGAATTTATTAGAAAATCCTCTTGCACTCATAACTGCTTTTAAAATTAGGAATAATACCATTGCAATGATTAAAAAGTTTAGAATTGCTGTTATAAATGCTCCCCAATCTATATATATGGTATTTGTCCAGTCAATCGCTCCACTTTCAAGATATACAGGTTGTCCAAGTATTGTGTATGCTCCTTCAAATCCTCTTCCTCCTGTGATTGCTGCAAGCGCCCAATTCACAAGTGGCATTATGATTTTGTTTGTGAGTGCCGTCACAATTGCACTGAAAGCTCCACCTATGATAACACCAACAGCTAAATCTAATATATTACCACGGCTAATGAATTCTTTAAATTCTTTAAAAAACTTTTTCATTTCTTTCTCCTTTGTTTTATGATAAAATATTTTAAAATAAAAAGCAAACAAAATTAAATAAATTTTTATTTTATTATTCAGTTGACAACTTGTTTTTTGTGTGTTACACTTTAATCACCATAAAGAGTGTGCGAGGGACAAGCCCTATGACCACACAGCAACCTGCAAAAGCAAGGTGCTAAGGCTTGGGTGATGGCTGAAAATTTAATAATAGCCCATTCACCTAACGATGGGCTTTTTTGTTGCTCTTTATAAAATAAAAGGAGAAAGAAATGAAAAAAAATTTAACAAGTGAAAGTGTAAATATTGGTCACCCAGATAAAACTTGCGATGTGATTGCAGATGCCTTTTTAGACGAAGCTCTTAAACAAGACAAAAACGCACAAATGGCTGTTGAATGTTCAATAAAAAATGACAAACTCTTCATTTATGGCGAAGCATCAACTACAGCTAAAATTGACTATAATAGAATTGCAAAAGATATTTTAAAAGAAATTGGTTATAAAAACTCTTTTACAATAATTAAAGAAATATCAATTCAAAGTCCAGACATTTCACAAGCAGTTATTAAAAAAACTTTATGTGCTAATGACCAAGGTATTGTTTTCGGCTACGCTACTAATGAAACACCTGAATTTATGCCTCTTCCTATTTTATTAGCACATAAAATTATGAAACAATATGAAATATATAGAAAAACAACTAGTGAATTTTTTGCTGATGCAAAATGCCAAGTTTCAGTTGAATATGAAAACGATAAACCTGTAAATATAGAAACAATTTTAATTTCAGTAAGCCATAGCGCTGATTGTAAAAACTTAAATGATAAAATTAAACAAAATGTTCTTGAACCTGCACTATATGAATACAAGAAATTTATTTTAAAACCAATTAATTTTATTATTAATCCAAGTGGTAAATTTACTATTTGGGGTTCGTTTGGTGATAGTGGTACTGTCGGAAGAAAAATTGTTGTAGATACTTATGGTGGAATTGCAAAAGTTGGTGGAGGTTGTTTTTCAAGTAAAAATGCAACAAAAGTTGACCGTTCAGGTGCTTATTATGCACGTTATGTAGCAAAAAATTTGGTTGCGTCAAATCTGTGCGATAAGTGCGAAATCGAAGTTTCTTATGGAATTGGTTTAGAAAAGCCAATATCTCTTAATATTGATACATTTGGAACTGAAAAAGTTTCTATAGAAAATATTTATCAAATAGTTGAAAATAATTTCGATTTCTCACCAAATAACATTATTAATGAACTTGGTTTATTAAGACCAATTTACAAGCAAACAGCTTGTTATGGACATTTTGGCAATCCTAATTTCCCTTGGGAAAAGATAATTCATATTTTGAAATAAATTATTGACAATCTTGCTTTATATCTTGAAATTCACAATATTGAGATTGTAAGGTCAAATTAATAAACAACAATTTTCTTTCTATATTCTCATTGTTTACAGAATTAATCAATATTCTAATGTTTTTCATTATTTCTTTCAAATTGTTTGTTGCAAATTTTACACCATTACAAAAATTTTTTAAAGGAATATGTTTAATGTTTGGTTTTGTATCTGTGTTTGTTAATTGATAATTAATGTCTTTCATAATGACAATTATCATCTTCAACTCTTCAGACATTTCTTTAATTTCTTCACTATAATTTGTCTTAAATGCTAAAAGTTGGTCATAAACTTGATTTTGAACTAACATTTTGAAATATGTCTGTGATGAAATTTCAGATATATTTGTTATTTTAGTGGATTGAACTTCTGTTTCATCACCCTGTTTAAAAATAATTTTTCCTGTCCTTGTCTTTAACTCCTCTGTACTTAATTTTTCAAATATTCTTTCTGCAAATACTCTTGGTACTTTTGAATTTCCTGCAACAAATGCACAATGATTTGGAATGATTTTCATAAAAACTCCTTCATAGTTATTTATGAAAGAGTTTTTTTATATGTGCCCTTTGATAAATTTTTTCAAAAATTTTTATAAATTTACTTGACAGTTGAATATTTATTCAATTATAATTCATAATGAATTTGATAAGGAGATTCTATGGGAAAATGTAAATGTAACAACTGCGATTGCAATATTATTCATGAAGATAATGTTCTATATGCAAAACAAAAAATGTTAAATGACGACTTATTGATTTCTATGGCCGATTTTTATAAAGCATTATCAGACAGCACTCGTCTTAAAATTATTTCTTTTCTTACCAATCAAAAATTGTGTGTTTGCGATATTTCTGCTTTGCTCAATATGACAAAATCAGCAGTTTCGCACCAGCTTCAAAATTTAAAAGAAATGAACTTAATCAAAGGTGAAAGAAAAGGAAAAGAAATTTTTTATTCTCTTGCAGATAAACACGTAAAAGAGGTTTTTGAAATTTGTTTAACTCATGTTTTAGAAGGTGAAAATGAAGAAGAAAGTTAAAATTTTAGGGTTAGATTGTCCTAACTGTGCCAAAACTTTGGAAACTGAAATCAACAAATTGAATAACGTTAAAAATGGAAAAATTGAATTTGTAAAAAACTCCCTTGAATTTGAAAGTGAAGACATCGATAAAGCTCTTGTTGACATAATCAATCTAACAAAACAAATTGAGCCAAATGCAAAAATTATTAGTGAACAAGAAAAAAAGAAAAATTATTCCATTTTTATTGATGTTGCCTTGCTTATTATTGGCATAGCCATTAGTATTATTATTCATTTTGTCAAAATGCCTGTATGGTGTTATTGGACTTTCTATTGTTTAGCTGTTGTTATGATTGGCTATAAAACATTTATAAGGGCTTGTACTCTTTTGTTTAAAGGTATTATTAATGAAAATCTTTTAATTACCATTTCTGTTATTGGAGCTTCTATAGTAAGTGAAAATATGGAAGGATTAATGGTTATTACTTTATATACCATAGGTAAAATTTTTGAAAGTCTAGCTGTCAATAAATCAAGAAATTCAATAGAAAAACTTGCTCAAATTCAACCTGAATATGCAAACTTAATCGGAGATGATGGTGATGAAACAAAAGTTTCTCCTGAAGAAGTCAAAGTTGGTAGTTTGATTATTGTTAAACCGGGTGAAAAAGTCCCTATTGACAGTGTTGTAATTTCTGGCACTGCTTCCGTTGACACTCAAAGCTTAACAGGTGAAAGTATTCCTGTAACAGTAAGCCCTAAAGATAATGTTCTTTCTGGAAGTATTGTTCTTGATGGCGTTTTAAAACTTAAAACCATTTCTGAATATCAAAATAGTGCTATATCTAAAATTTTAAATCTCGTTGAAAACGCTTCTGAAAATAAATCAAAAACAGAAACATTTATTTCTAAAATTACCCGATGGTACACCTTAGGGATTGTCATTCTTGCCGTACTTGTTTGGGGTATCGTTTGGGCTGTTACAAAAAATATTGATATCGCTTTTTATCGTGGACTTATTTTCTTGGTTATCTCTTGTCCTTGTGCTTTCGCTATTTCTGTTCCTTTAACTTATTTTTCTGGACTCGGCAATGCTTCTAAAAAAGGAATTTTAATAAAAGGTTCAAGTTTTCTTGACGCGTGTGCAAAAGTAAATGTTGTTGCATTTGATAAAACAGGAACATTGACTACAGGAAAATTTGAAATTGAAAAAATCATTTCTTTTGATAAATCTAAATCTGAAGATGATATAATTTATTTGGCTAGCTTAGGTGAACAATATTCCCTTCATCCATTGGCAAAAACAATTACCAATTCTTGTACTAAAAAATTAAAACAAATTAAAAATGTTAAAGAAATTGCTGGTCATGGTGTTGAATTTATTTATAACAAAAAACATTATTTTGTAGGTAGAAAAAATAAAGACCAAAGACAATCTGCTGTTGAAATTTATGAAAATGATAAAAAAATTGGAGAAATCTTACTTCATGATACAATCAAACATTCTTCATTTGATGTTTGTAACAACCTTAATAAAATGGGCATAAAAACCGTATTACTTTCAGGCGATAATGAAGAAAGTGTTAAAAAAGTTTCTGATTTATTAAATATTCAAGAATCATATTGCCAACTTCTCCCTCAAGATAAATATTTATGGATAGAAAAAAATAAAAATAAGAGCAATCGAATCGGCTATGTCGGTGACGGCATTAATGATGCACCATCTTTAACTCTTGCAAATGTTGGTTTTAGCATGGGAATAAATGGAAGCCCTGCAAGCATTGAAGCAAGTGATATCGTTCTGGTAGATGATAATCCAAATAAAATTATAAATGCCATTAAAATATCAAAGTTTACCAGAAAAATTGTCATTGAGAACATTGTGCTTTCTGCTATTGTAAAAATCGTTTTTTTAACTCTGGGCTCAATTGGAATTACAGGTATGCTTGCTGCAGTATTCGCAGATGTTGGAGTAACCTTGCTCGCAATTTTAAATAGTATGCGTGCATTATACTACAAAAATAATTAAACAGGTCTTTACCTGTTTTTTTTATTTTATCATTCATTTTCGTCATAATTTAATAAATTTATTATATAAATTATATAAAATTTTTAAATAAAATCTTAACGAACGTTGACAAATTGTTTTTTTTCCTATATAATAAGGAGTAATACTTTTTGCAGTAGGAAATTTTGCAAAAGAAAATAAGGAGAAAAATATGAAAAGAACATACCAACCTAAAAAAAGAAAAAGACAAAAAGTTCATGGATTTCGTCAAAGAATGAAAACTCAAGGTGGAAGAAAAACTCTTCAAAGAAGAAGAAATAGAGGCAGAAAACAACTTGCTGCCTAAGGACTTGCATGGACCACAGATTAAAAAAAAATAGTCAATTTTCTTATATTTACAAAAAGGGAAAAAGAGTGAGCACTAATGCATTCACCCTTTTTGTTGTTAAAAGCCGTTTTGAAAATTATAAAATTGGTTTCTCTATAAATAAAAAATTAGGTAAAGCAAATATTCGCAATAAACTTAAAAGAAGACTCAAAGCAATAAGCAAAAATATAAAAATTCCACCATTTTGCAATTATGTTGTTATGGTTAAAGAATACGCCGTTTCTTTAAGCTTTGCAGAATTACAAAATGAAATGGAAAAATTGTTTAACAAATATGAAAAAAATTCTTAAAAAAATTGCTCTTGCTCCTGTCTTTTTTTTCAAATACCTAATTTCACCAATCTTACCTCACTGCTGTATCTTCGTTCCAACTTGTTCAAATTACATGATTAAATGTGTTGAAACATTTGGAGTTTTTAGAGGAACTTGGCTTGGACTTAAACGACTTTTTAGATGTGTCCCATGGCAAAAAAAACGAGGATATGACCCAGTACCCATAAACATAAAAGGAGATAGTATATGGATTTTGTAAGTGGACTTCTTGTAACCCTCCCTCAACCTGCTGGTTTTTGGGAAAGCATTATAAACGCTTTTGGTGGTGTTAACGGAACTTATATCATTGCTGTCATTATTCTTGCTTTATTGATAAGAGTTGTTTTATCTTTTTTTGATATTTTTAACAAAAAGGTTTCAATGAAAACCAATGAAATTAATACAAAAATGAAACCCGAACTTGATGCGATAAGAGCAAAGTATGCCAATGACCAAGCAACATTACAAAAAAAGACAAATGATATATATAAAAAGTATCAATTTAATATGATGGGAAGTTGCCTTCCTATGTTAATTAATTTGGTTCTATCAACTGTTATATTTTTAACTCTTTGGTCAAGTTTACAAACTGTTTCAAACTATAACATTGCATCACAATATCAAGAAATGAAATATACTTATGCCAATATAATTGAAATTAATGACTATCTTTTAGATACAGAATTTTCTGAAGGTGATAACCTTGTGTTAAATATTACTATAAATGATGAAGGTAAAAAAGTTATTAATGTTGATTTGTATAATGGAGAAATTCCTATAAAACCAATCCTTATTGAACATGAGTTTAAAACAGATTGGTCTAATGAAAATATTTATTATTTACTCCAGAAATATGTATTATTACCTCAACCTGATAATGAAGAAACAGCAGATGAAACTGAAGAAACTCCTGAAGCTCCAAAAATTGAATATATTGATACGGGTTTCAATTCTTTGGTTTTAACTTTAGCTGAAAACACTGTTAAAGATTATTACTTGCAAACTCAAGAAGGTTTTTTGTGGATTAAAAATATTTACAAAGCAGAATCCCCTCAAAGCCCATTATTCACAGAAAATGAAATAAAAAATTATTTGTCAAAATATTACTCAGGTGAAGAAGCAGAACTTGAAACTGCAAACGATTATGAAGGCAAAATTTTTCAAAATATTATTGCAAGTTTTGAAGGCGTTGACTTGGGATTAAATGGTTATTATATTTTGACAATCATAGCAGCCTTATCATCATTCTTCGCAATGTGGTTCTCAAATTTCTTAATAAGAAAAACCAATAATGCTCAAAAAGATGATAAAGCACCAAAACAAAAACAACCTTGGGCAATGTATATAATTATGCCAATAATCATGGCTATTTTCACTTTTATGTACACAAGTTTGTTTGCAATTTACATCATAGCTGGACAACTTGCTTCAATCGCACTTTCTCCTATTACAACACTTATTGTCAATAAATGGACAAAAATCTCAGAGAATAAAAATAAAGATAAGTCAATAGTTGAAGTGGATTATCGTAGAAAAGATTAAAAAACAACTCAAATGAGTTGTTTTTTTTATATCTTTTTATGATGTGGATTTTTATAAGTTCTAAAAGTAAATGTTATATTATTTTCTGTTTGTGCTGGGGTTTCTTCTGTTAATTTAAAACCATGCTCTTCCAAATTGTTAATAAATGTATCTGCAGGAACAATTTTATCTATATAAGTCACATAAGCAGTGTCACAATAATCCATTAACAAATTGTATATGCTTGCCCCTCCACAAACAAAAACATCTTTTGATTTATATTTTTTAATTTTTTTCAAAAGTTCCTCAAGACTATGTACAACAATTGCCCCTTCTGCTTTAAAATCCAATTTGTCAGAAATAACAATATTAATTCTTTTAGGTAAAGGTTTTTTAGGTAAAGAAAGATATGTTCTTTCTCCCATTACCACAATTTTGTCAGTCGTTTGCATTTTAAAATAGGCTAAATCAGTAGGTAAATGAAAAAGTAGTTGATTGTTTTTTCCAATAGCATAATTTTTTGTTATTGCCACTATTAAATTCATGTTTTCTCCTTATATAGCAACTTCGATATTGTATTTTTTATCGTTGCATTGATAATTCTCAAACTTAAAGCTATCAATAGTGAAATCATAAAAATCTTTAACATTTTTGTCAATCAAAAATTTAGGGGCATCAAAAGGTTTTTGTTCTATAATTTCTTTTATCAAAGGAATATGCCTGTCATAAATGTGTGCGTCTGCTATAACATGCACAAATTCACCAACTTCTAAACCTGAAACTTGTGCAAACATATGGACTAAAACAGCGTATTGGCATACATTCCAATTATTTGCCGTCAACATATCTTGAGAACGTTGATTTAATATGGCATTTAATTTATTCCCTGTTACATTAAAAGTCATAGAATAAGCACAAGGATAAAGATTCATTTCACTTAAATCGGCATGATTGTATAAATTTGTAAGAATTCTTCTTGACGCTGGATTATTTTTTAAATCATAGAGCACTCTATCAACTTGGTCAAACATACCTTCTTTATATTTATGTTTTACTCCTAATTGATAGCCGTATGCTTTGCCAATCGTACCGTCTGCACCTGCCCAACTATCCCAAATATGGCTATATAAATCACTGATTTTATTGCTCTTTTTTTGCCATATCCACAGTATTTCATCAATACAATTTTTATAATTTGTCTTGCGTAAGGTTATAATAGGAAATTCTTTTGATAAATCATATCTGTTTACAAGACAAAACTTTTTTATTGTATGTGCTGGAGTTCCGTCTTTCCATTTTGGTCTAACATTTTGGTCTGTATCCCAAACTCCATTTTGTAAAATGTCTTTTACATTTTGAACAAAAACTTTATCTGCATAACTCATTTTTATTCTCCTTTCTTTTAATTTTTATTATTTTTAAGTGCAAGTTTAAATGTATTTTCCATTAAACAAGCAACTGTCAATGGTCCAACTCCTCCAGGTACAGGTGAAATGTATTGACATTTTTCACTCGCTTTTTCAAAATCAACATCGCCATAAATCTTTCCATTTTCACGGTTTATTCCAACGTCAACCACTACTGCACTTTTTTTTATAAAATCACTTTTTATATATTGTTTTTTTCCTATTGCTACAACAAGTATTTCTGCTTCTTTTGTTATTTCTTTCAAGTTTTTCGTTTTGCTATGACATAATGTTACAGTTGCATTTTTTTTCTCTAATAAAGTAGCTACACTTCTTCCTACCAACAAACTTCTTCCGACTACAACTGCTCTTTTTCCTTCAAGTTCAATGTTGTATTTTTCAAGTAACCTAATAATTCCCGTAGCTGTACAAGGAGCAATATCATATTCTCCAACAAAAACTTTTCCAAGATTTTTATAGGTTAAGCAATCAACATCTTTTTCAGGACTTATTTTGTTTATTGCCGAAACTGAATTTAAGTGAGATGGTAAAGGTAATTGTAAAAGAATTGCCGTAACATCTTTATCATTATTCAAATTTTCTATTTCTTTTTCTAATTTCTTTTGAGTTGTATTTTTAGGCAATCTAACAACTTTTGAGGAAAGTCCACACTCTTCACAAGCCTTTTGTTTTGATTTTACATAAATTTCACTAGCGCTGTTTCCTTCTATAATAATACAAGCCAGCAAAGGCTTTTTCTTTAACCTTTTTGCCGATTCTTTTACATTATTTTTTATTTCCTGTGCTAATAATTTTCCATCTAATATCATTTGTTTAATTATATCATATACAACTACCTTTGACAAATTATTAAAACCATTTTTATTTTTATTTTTTTTATGATAAAATGGTAAAGAATTAGGAGGTAAATATGACTCTAAAGAATATTCAACAAATAGACAAAGATGTTTATAATGCAATAAAAAAAGAAGAAAAACGCCAAAAACAACATATTGAACTTATAGCCAGCGAAAATTATACAAGCGATGCAGTACGTGAAGCAATGGGCAGCGTTTTGACAAATAAATATGCCGAAGGCTATCCAAATAAAAGATACTATTGTGGCTGTGAAAATGTTGATATCATTGAAAGTTTAGCTATTGAAAGAGCAAAAAAACTTTTTAAAGCCGAACACGCAAATGTTCAACCACATTCTGGTTCAAATGCAAATTTTGCTGCATATCTAGCACTTTTAAACCCAGGTGATACAATTTTAGGTATGTCACTTCCAGCTGGAGGACATCTTACACATGGCACAAAAGTAAATGCTTCTGGAAAAATTTTTAATGCAATTTCTTATGGGTTAAACCCAGAAACCGAACTTATCGACTATGATGAAGTTGAACGTTTAGCAAAAGAATTTAAACCTAAACTTATTGTCGCAGGTGCAAGCGCTTATCCAAGGATTATAGACTTTAAAAAGTTTAGAGAAATAGCAGATAGTGTTGGTGCTTATTTAATGGTAGATATGGCACATATTGCAGGTCTAGTTGCTGCTGGACTTCACCCTAATCCTTGCGAATATGCTGATGTAGTAACAACCACAACTCATAAAACTTTACGTGGCCCAAGAGGAGGTATGATTTTATGCAAAGCTGAACTTGCCAAAAAAATTGATAGTGCTGTATTCCCTGGAACACAAGGTGGACCTTTAGAACACATAATAGCAGGAAAAGCGATAATGTTGCAAGAAGCTCTGCAACCTGAATTTGTTACATATCAGAAACAGGTTATAAAAAATTGTAAAACTCTTGCAAATGAATTAAAAAAATTAGGTTTTAGATTAGTATCTGGAGGGACAGATAATCATCTTGTGCTAGTTGATTTGACACCATTCAATGTTACAGGAAAAGAAGCTTCTGAATTATTACATCAAGCAAACATAACTACCAACAAAAACTCAATACCTAATGAAAAATTAAGTCCAACAATTACAAGTGGTCTTAGATTAGGAACAGCAGCTGTTACAACACTTGGCATGAAAGAGAACGAAATGAAAAGTATTGCTCATTTAATTTATGAAGTGGTAACAAAAAAAGAAAAAGCAATAAAATCTGTTAAAAACCAAGTTATTTCACTTATGAAACAATTTACAAAATAAATTTGATTTATAAAATAAAAAATAGACAGATAAAAAGTCTGTCTTTTTTATCATCTTTTTCTATCTTTTATATGTTTTCTTTATACAATCCTAATAAATAATATTGAGCTACCAATTCTATCAATTCCCCTACTGTTGGTTTGTCGTCTATTGTATATAATTGTGTCTTAAATAATTTATTCAATTCTCCAAAGGATTTATTTAT
>CANQFL010000033.1 GCA_947598785.1 uncultured Clostridia bacterium | reverse complement strand
CAACAATCTCCTTTAGGGATATTGGCTGACTGCATCTATCAAAGAAAGGTATTACCATATGCACGCCCGTCTCTAAGGTCTTGTAGTACTTTCCAAGTCTTTCCACAATTACTGCGTTTGCTTGCCTTACAATCTTTACAGCGAACACAAGTAGGGCAAGAACAATCACTCCAATAACAATTAAAATTATTCCAAATGCTCCCATAATTTTTTCCTTTTTTTAGCGTTTTTTTAAAAATTAATTACTTAGTTTCTTTTTCGGTTTTTGTATCTTTATTATTTAATTTTTTTACTTTTAGTTTGTTTCCCGAAACGGCTACAACCTCAACAAGTTCGCCCTCGCCAATTTCCGAGCCATCATCGGCAACCGCCGTCCACTCTACGTCGTTAATTTTAACAGCACCTAGAGTTTCAAAGTCGGTTTTCTTTAGCATTCTTACCTTTGTGCCAATGATTAGGTCCATATTTGTTTTGGATTCCTTGCCTTTAAACAGCCATTTTTTTGTAGCCTTCCTCAAGAATAGGATTAGGGCTGCCGAAACGAGGATAAAGATAATGAGTTGGATTTCCCAACCAACCGCCCTTGTGGCAGACAGAATAAGCGGGATTACAGCCCCTACTGCAAACCAGCAAGTCACTAGTTCCATAGTGATGGCTTCAACTATAACAGACGCAACAATAACGCCTATCCACACCCAAAACGCGATTTCCATATCTCCTCCTAAAATATCACAAATATTTTACATCAAATGTGCATATATTGTCAAGAAATTATTAACCAAATTAAACTTATCTATGGGATTGAAAAAGTGCAAGGTCTATGGTATAATATGTATGCACGTGTGCGGGATTTTATGAAAACTTTTTTAAAGAAAATCTTTTTGTAAAAATTACAAAACTATGCTAATATACTTTTGGTAGTTTTTTTAAAAAAACCAGTTTTTAAAAACAATTTTAAAACCAATTTTTTAAAAAAATACTTTCAATAAGACTAAAAAAAAACAGGTGGGTGAAAAATTTTCATGTTTGTAGAATCAATAGGACTTGTCGGCACATTTTTAATTCTTGCATCAATTTGTTTTAAGACTTCGTCTTTTAAGTCAACCCTTTGGCTTAGGATTTTAAACCTTGTAGGCAGTGTGCTATTTATGGTTTATGGCATTCTTGTTCCCGCTATCAGCACGGCAATCCTTAATGGTGCGTCAATATTCATAAACGCCTATCACATATATATTTTGTGCAAAAATAGAAACAAAGAAGAGATAGCAAAGGTAACAGACTCCCCCAACAACACAAATTCAAAGTAGACAAAGAAAAGACCAAACAAAAGTGCCATTCTACAATTTTTTCATAAATTCAATTAGAAATCATTGACAGAATGACACTACTTTTGCTACAATCTACTTATGCAAGTTGCATAACAAATTTAATAGGATTTTTTAAAAACATTAATCAATTGCATTAAAATCTTTTAATAAAATTATTAAAAAATTCGACTATGGAGAAGTACTCAAGAGGCCGAAGAGGCGCCCCTGCTAAGGGTGTAGGGTGGGAAACTGCCGCGAGGGTTCAAATCCCTCCTTCTCCGCCAATTAAAACCTAAATCGAACCCTCGGTTTAGGTTTGTTTTTTGATATAATATTTTTTATAATTAAAGGGAGTGATAGATAAATGATATTTGATGTTTTTTATTCTTGGCAATCAGATTTGCCAGAAACAAAACAATACATAAGTGATTGTTTAAATAGTATTGCAAAAGGACAATTTGGCGGACACAAAATAAAAATTAGCAGAGATGCAAGGAATAGTAATGGTTCCGTAAGTTTAACGGATACTTTATTTAAAAAAATCAATCAGTCAGCTGTGTTTATTGCAGACTTAACTATTATTAACGCTAATAGTGATGGACGCAAATGCTGCAATCCAAATGTATTAATTGAATTAGGATATGCTATAAACAATTTAGGTGTAGAAAATATTGTGATTCTATTTGATACCAAATATGGAAAAGTCGAAGATTTACCTTTTGATATTCGCCAAAATAAAATAATTAAATTCAATTCAGATAATACAAGTAAGGTCTTACAAACTGCTTTAAAAAGAGAAATATCTCAAATCATTTCTCAAATAAATCCAACGATAAATGATTATCTATATTCAGAGATAAATAATCAAATTATTTCACATTTAATGGAATTCTCAAAAATGTTTTACTATAATAGCAACTGCAAGCAACGGTATGATTACTCTTATTTTATTACTAAAACTGAAACAGAAATGATAAATGACATAAACAATAACTGTTTTCTTGGATTTGATTTATTTAATAATCTTGGTCTTTTAGAAAACGAGTTTGAACTATTTTTAAATCAAAAAACTAACAAATATTTTATAAACGAGAATTCCAATAAAATTTTATCAAAAATTGTTTTATCTATGAAATCGTTATCTAAATTTATAAATTATGAACATTTTTTCTCTCAGATATCAATTTTGAGTAATGATTATAATATTGTGCCAGCTAAAGCTTTTAATCAATATAATGAAGATAAATTAGTTCTTTTGAAAAAATGTGGAAATCCCTTAAATAATGAAGGAATTGTAATTTCTGCAAATTTCATTACTCCAAGCAAGCTAAATGCTATTAATGGCATATATAAGTGCACAAATTCAACTTATTTTGTTCAAGTTATTAAAAACTATATTAATTCTATAATTGAATGGAGTAATTATACAGATGATATATTGTTAAAACAGTTAAAACAAATTAAAATTAATTAAGTGGCTAAATTTATGCCGTGAAAGGTGCTTGACAAGAGGTGGAATGGTAACATAATCTCAAAAAGGCAAAGAAACAAAAGCATAATGCTTGTTTCTTTGCCTTAATTGCAGAGAGAACTCCATTCCGGAGTCCTCTTGTCAAGTTCACCATGGAATAAATTAGCCACATTAAACAAAATAATCAATTTGTATATCGACCATTCTTGGAGTATTTACATTTTGGATTATCTTTGGCATTTGTTTTAGTCTTGTAAACAAAAATAAGCCCTGATCGTTGTCAGGACTTGTTTTTATTGGATCGTTTTTGTATCGCTAGTATAGTTTTGGAGAAGCATCTAAAAGCAGTGTTAAATTCACATGGCCCAAATCATGGAAAAAAAGATAAAGATTTGACTTTAGCAGGATAGTCATTCCACGTGCCATTATAATAAGAGATAAATTCTTCAAATCTCTCTGGTAAAAATATTTTTATTATCTTATAAGCCTTATACCACTTACTATATTCATCTCTAGTAAAAAACAAATTGCTAAAATGATTACATATGTTATCGCCAAGATTTATTAATTCTTGTATTTCTGTTTTTACTTTTTCTTTTATATTATCTATCAATTTATCTCCATTTAAATTTCTTCTATACCAATTTGTTTAAGGTAAGCATAAGTCCTATCATAAAATTCTGGCGGTCTTGTTTTATCTTCTGTGTCGCCTTGAGGAACATAAATAATCATTCCTTGTCTTGCTCTTGTTAGTAGAACGCGATATGCATTTTTTAAATATAGTTTGTTATTTTCATTATTTACTTTATTCCAGTTTGAGCCATTAAATCTGTTGTATGTCCATTCTGTACCATTATATCTAAAATCTGCATCCCACGCAACAATAGACCAATCCAATTCCAAACCTTGAACGTCAAATTCTGTAGCGCAATCTTCTAAATAATATGAAGAGCGAACACTATCTTTATCGTCAAGAAAATAATTTGGTGCAGATAATTCATTTTTAACGAATATTCCAACAGGCTTCAGTCTTAGAGCCCCACTACTTGCTAAAAGGCCATATCTCTCACTACCTCTTGATTTGCTTTTTACCCATTTTTTTGCAGTGTCTAGATTTCGGGTTAGCATAATTGGGTATTGATTTAAATTTAATAATATTTCATTTGCTTTTGTTGGATTATTATCTAAAATTTGCTTTACAAAATCCGAAACATTTTCGCTTCTAAATGAACGAATTGAAGTCGCTAAATGTAAATCTTTTTCAATATGTACATTCAAACCTTGAACTAATTCTTCAACTTTATGGCCTCTTGTATATTCGTTATCAGATATCACATTTGATATATAGACATCCCAGTGACTAAACGATCTTTTTAAAGAATCGAACCACTCGATTAAACCTGCTTCACCCGTATTAATTTCTTGCCCGCCACCGATCAAACAAACTATGACAGCCCAATCTTTATGTCTATCCATGGTGCTTATCAAAAATTCAGGTTCACTATATTCAAAGTTTAACACTCCTTTTTTTCTAGCCATGAAGTTGGCTATTTGGTCTTTTGTCCAGGCCCTCTGTGCTTCATCAAAAATTGCCACTTTTTCAGTTGGAACATCATCATTATCAACATAAGCGTCTCTATAATGATGAATTATTTGAATAAAAGATTGCACCTTCCTTAATGCTTCGGCTTTTGACGTTTTATTTCTTAATTTTTCATCTCTAGCCAAAGCCTCTTGCAACACATCAACCAAAGGGAAGTTGCCAGATAAAAAGACAGCGTGCTCATTTTCTTCAAATTTATGCCTTTCGTTTGCAATATTTATCCCAGCTAAGGTTTTTCCTGCTCCCGGAACGCCCGTAATAAAACATATTGATTTTTTATTGTTGGCTTTAGAATGATCTATTATTTGATTTATTTTTTGAGTAGTAATACTCAAATTATATGCACCAGCGTCAGATCGAGATATATCAGATACATTGTGATTGGAATAAAGAGCTTGAGCAGCTTCAATAATTGTTGGAGTTGGCATATATTGAGAATTTTCCCAATCTGTATAGTTAAAATCCTTTTCTTTATATAGTTCTAAAATTTTAAATATTATCTCTTGCAAGTTTTGTGTATTGCATAACAAAGGTTTTATTATTTTGTCTTCATAAGAATATATTCCATTATATTTTGAAACAGCTGACGTGCAAACCAAAATCGGTACAATCAATTTATCGTTGCTCTCTTTATGAAAATTTTTTAAATCCAAAGCATAATCCAAAACCTGGTCAATATCTCTATTGTTATACGAATTTTCACCTACTTTAAATTCCAACAAAAATATAATATTGTTTATAATCAAAACATTATCTATGCGCTTGCCGATCCGCGGAATTGTATATTCAAAAATAATTTTGCTGTTGCTGTCGTGGACCTGCAAAATGTTTTTCAAATATTTAATTTCATATAACCAGGTGTTCTTCTGCAAATCATTTAAATCAAACTCATTATGGGTTGCAATAGTCCCCAGAATTTCTGCTTCGCTCTCTGTTAAAAATGTTTTAAAATTGTTGCTATAAAAAGATCTAATCATTTAATCTCCCACTACTGTAAAAATTTACTTAAATATATTACCATATTTTTGCATTTATAAAAACGAAAATTCTAACTATATTTTTCGTCTGTGTATTTGCGGCGAAGCATTAACTACCTTTCGTGTATCAGTCAACTTGGATATTTACTCCACAAGAAGTGCACCTTGCTTTAAACACTGCGTTGCAAACAATATTTCACAATACATAGGAAAAGATGAGCCTTGTGTATTTATTTATTACAATAACAATACTACAAAAACAGTAGATTTAATTGGTATTGGGATAAATAAAATCGTTACTATGTTTAATGATGAACGAATTTTTAAAATACTTTCTAAAAGCGCTAATCTTCATCAATTAAGCCTAGGCGTTTTAATCTTGATTTTATTCCACCCGCTTTTCTTTTATGTAATTTGGAAATTTCACCAATTTTTAGATTTTGCTTAAACTCATCAATTAATTGTTGTTCTTCTTCCTCTGTCCATCTTCTTCCGACATTTGAATTCCGCTCATCACAAGGAATATTTTTTATTATTTCGTTTATGATTTCTCTTTTTTCACCCATCTCAAGCTTGCTTGAAATACCCATTAACTTTCTTTTTAAACTATTATCAATACCAGTTATTTTCTCACCAGTATATGGATTTATAGAATTTGCTACCACATTCAGAATTTCTGAATCACTTAAGTTTTCAACATCTATTAGCTGTGAATTGTTTTCATTTTTTATCAAAGTACACTCGTCTGAATTTTGATAGACGTTTGAACAATTTAACGGCTGAAAAGTATTTTGCGCGACATTAACGCTTACATCATTTCTTATTTCTCCTTCTGCATTACTTCTAACATTCTCAGACATATCCGTTGCCACTTTTAAAGAGTTTAAAAATTGCCGAACCATATCCATGGAAAGCGTTTGATAATAATATGCCAGTGCATTTGTTCTTTGATCATTTTCTTCAAAAGACATGATTTTTCTGATGTCGAAAGCGGCAGACTGAATTATGGAATTTACAGCATTTGTCCACTTGTTCTTTTCGCATGATTTTAATAACCACTTATCATTAAAAAATGCCGGACTATTTAAAATTGAATCTATGTGATTTTGAAGTCCATAGAAATTAGCAATACTTCTTGCAAAGTGATAAATGTCTTTCTTTTTTGCCTCTTGTTCATTGATTTTTATAAAGTTATCAACAATTTTAAAAGGCTCTTTAATCAAGTTTATTAATTCTTCAAGCCTATTAACAACCACGTCTAATGGTTGATTGTAAGCATTAATAATTCCTCTTTTCGTTTTTTCTAAATTGTTTTTCACAAATTTTAATTCTTCGTAATGTTGTTGAGCGATACTAAAGTTATCCAGAGTGTATTCAAAATTTTTATAGTAAGCAACACCACTAGTAATCTGCGCTTTCAATTGTTCATAATTTTCAAACAATACAGTTCCAGGAGTTTGCTGAGTCTGAACTATTAGATCCAAATTTTGAAATGGAGAAGCGCTCTTGCCATCATATTCTTTATTTAGATTTGGATTACAATCAAGAAATTCTTCTTCAATTGGAATTACCTTTGCGACAAATTTATAGTATAAATTATCTGTGTAAGGTACACTCGGTAAACTTGCAACTATTAAAACATCTTTAACACAAATTCCGCCTTGTGTTTGATCTCTGTAAAGCGGATCAGTAAGTGAGATATCAAAATAATGATTACCTTCATAATCAAAAGAACATTTAAATTTAAAATGTATTTCCCCTGCTTGCTCATAAGAGGAAACATCCACTTTAAAATTATGCACATAAAAAAGGAATAACGACCGATACATTCGTGATGCCTCAAAATTATTTAAGGCATCTTTGTTATTTAAAATAAAATAGCTATCATGATCTATTTTAATAAGATTTAAAATCTCTTTAAGCGATAAGGACTTTAAATATTTCCATTTATAGTCATGATTCAAAAGCCAATTTTCTGTTTGACAACCATTTGAAATTTTCTTTACAAAATCGCATTCAATAACATCAAAACACTCAATAGGTTTTTCGTCAATATACATTTGCTCTTTTTTAATTTCATCTGAATCGGGACTTTCGCTATTAACTAGCCTTATCCAATTTTTGTTTTCAAGATCAATGCCAGCCATACAATAGCCACCATGTTTATACGATTTTGTTAAAATACAAATTTGTTTTATCATTAAAACCTCTTATCATAAGTGTATAATTTCAATATTCTCAATGTGGTTTTTTAAATATTCTGCCACCAATCTTCTATGACAGTGTTCAGGCACAGGCTCGGTGCACAACAAACAAATACGATCATATTGTGTATAAAGTTTTTTAAAAACAGAATCAATATTTCTATCACTAATAATTTTATTAAAAATTTTTTCGTACTCGCCCCAAGAAGTTTTTTTCGACCTGTAATTTTCCAAAAGTTCTTTTGTAGGAGCGAAAGTAACATCATGAGCATATTTGCAATCACATATTTGTTGTAAAAAAAATTCCAAATCTTTATTTTTGGCAAAACCAGCAAGTTGTGAGACATTATTTAGACGAACATCTAATAGTAATTCAATCTTGTTGTTCTTGATTTTTTCAAAAAACTCTCGTGCGCTTTTTTGTGTAAAGCCTATTGTATAAAGTTTCATTCTTCCGCCTCCAATCTAAAACCGATTTCTTCATTTTTTAACCGATACGCTTCTTCGAGAATTTGTTCGTCACTTAAATTGTTTTCATTAAACAACGAAACTTGATCTCTGTTTGGAAAAAAATTATCCAAAAGTCTTTTATCTATTTCCTTTTGATCGCAAGATTGCTTATTAGACAAAATGTGTTTAACGCAGAAACCTTGCTTATCCAAATTCCTTGCAATCAATATTGTTCTATGACAATTGATTGGGTCTTTTTCTGCGCACATCAAGCAAACAACATAACCCATTTTTTGCGCTTTTCTAATTTTATCTATACCATCATTAAACTGTTTAGATTTTGAAAATGCAGTAAAATCCAAATATCCTTTGTCATTATAAAATTTGTTGTTTTCCTGCCTTGCACCAAACTCTTGCTTATAATTTCGGTATAAGATTCCGTTATTTTTCAAAAGTATCGACAAATTTGTGTCGTCAAAATCTTTATAATAAGAAGATTTTGGGATACTTCTCACATCTATTAAACAAGATATTTTGTATTGCTTTAATACCTTTATAAAATCGCTCAAATCAAAAGCAGTATAACCAATTGTGTAAACCGTTTCCACACTTCCTCTCCTAGTGAGTTTATCACAAAGCCATTCGGCACTTTTTAGAAACTTATGATGTATTTAATTCTTCGTCTAAATGTTTAATTTCTACACTTTAAACTCATTCTTAATCTTTAGTTATATAAAAGAGTACAAAAAACACATTAAATTTCACTTAAACCAAGTATACCATAATTATACAAAATTTGGAATATTTTACTGACAAATTTGCAAATTTACCCATAATGGTTACTTACAAAAATTCCTAACATATTTGGTCAAGCATTGACTGCTGAATTGTTAAATACTTATTTTTTGCAGAATTAATTATATCACTAATATATTGGTAAGTTTTCACAAAAGAATTAGGAATAAAGACAAGTTTAATGTTGTTTTTATTACACAGCTCCTTCTTTTTTCTGTCGGATTTTTCTCTTGATAAAACCCCAAAGTGTTCCCCACCATTAACCTCAAATGCAATAACTGGCTTCTTTCCCCAAAATGTCTTTTCATAAAGTACAAGATCAAACTCCATTTCTGAAGCCCTTGCTTCGGGATCATTTTTAAATAGTTTGCTAATCTTAACATTTCTTTCTACATCAAATGCCTTATAACAAGAGCAAAAGTGTGATACAGTCTTAAAAAACTCATCCTCTGCTGTGCTGCCATTTGAGAAACCTATTTCAATTTTCATAGATTCGTTTGGAGGCACCTCAATTTTTCCGTTATTTTTCACATACTGAATTAAATTAGATAAATCGTCCTTTTTATCTGACAAAATATCAATGGCTTCGGTATCCGCTTCGATAATTAATTTATTTTTTGCCCTCGTAACAGCAACATTTATAAGTTCATAATTGTTTTTTATCCATTCGAAAGTTTTTTTGCTTGTTCTAGGCGATATTGCAGGAGAAAAGATTATTGTATCTTTTTCCGCACCCTGTAATGAATGAATAGTACCACAATCAATATCTGTTATGCCACTGCTTTTTAATAATGACTGTATTAACTCTTTCTGATTAACAAAAGGAGTTATAATATATGTATCGTGAATATCGTTTCTTATTAAGTAGTTGACTATTTCATTAGCCTCTTCGTAGGCCGCATTCTTTTGTTTTGAAGTTTGATTTTTTACATCTAAAACTTTTAGGTCACCATCTTTTTCAACAAATGATAAATTCAATGAATTGTTGTAGTATCTCTGATTTGAAAATCCTATAATTTTTTTGCCACATCGATAATGGTATTTAAGTAATATGTATTTTGAAATATTATCATTCTCCAGCATTACATCAAGGATTGAGTGTGTCTTATAATCATAGTTTTCAGGAACATTATATTTTTCCATTAAATCTCTATTAACTTGTTCTTCAAGAATAACTACTGGTTTTAATTGATTCGGGTCACCCACAAGCAACAAAGACTCCGCTTTAGCAATAGGTAGCAATGCAGTCGCCACATTACATTGTCCAGCCTCATCCATTACTACTAGATCAAACATAAAGTTTGGCGTTCCCAACCTTCTTGAAGAGATATTTGTAGAAAATAGTAACGGAAACACTTCGGTCAATTTTTTCATATTGTTATCATCTTGAGTCCATTTGTTGAATTCGTTTGCCCTCTCATCATCATCCTCTATATTGCAAATTGCAATTAAGTCGGCATATTTGCTTCTCTTTAGTTTTTCAATATATTGCAGTGATTTAAAAAACAAGTATTGAGACAATTGGTAATTTTCATCCAATGGAATAAATAGTGAAGTCAACTCGTCATTTGTAACTTCTGGCAAGTTTTTTAAATCACTCTTTAGTTGTTCTATTTTCTCCTTAACAATTTCAATAATTTTGCTACTATTGTTTTTAAAGGAATCTATTAATTTTTTTGAACTTTCTAAACAATTTTCTATATCCACTCTTTTTTCTTGAATGTTTAATAGTTCAATTAGTTTTGCGTTTTTATCGTCGTTAGAAATTTTAATTTTATCCAATAATTCATCTTTTGGGGTTTTGTTTGTATAGTAATTATATAGTTCTCTTATTCTCAGCGTGGCTTTTTTAACATCTTCAAAATTACCCAGTCTTAAATATGGAAAATTTACGGTTTCTCCTCTATATTCAAATTTTAATTTTTCCACAATTCCATCAACAGGTTTATTGTTTGAAGAACAAATTAACATAGTTTTTTCATTGTAAAAAGCACTTAACACAACATTTATAATTGTTTGTGTTTTTCCTGTACCTGGGGGACCTTGAACATATGTTACTGGATACTTCATAGCATTATAAAGTACTCTCATTTGATTAATGTTTATTCTCTTATCCAGTATAATTAACGACGGCTCTTTCCTTCTAATATTATTCCTTTTTGAAATGTTTCCAAAAAACGATTTTAGTGGAGTAGGAAGCCTATTTGTATGATATTTAGTCTCTATAACACTAAATGTTTCTGCTAAATCTACAGGGACATCTCGTTGAATAAGCATAATATCTGGACGAGTATTAATAAGTTCTCCAGACCTCAAATTTTCTTGAATAATGCCATAATAATAATCAAATTTTTCTATAAATGTATCTGCAAATTCATGCATATCCATATTGATGTAGTTAAACAAAGAATGTCTTCTGCCTTGAACCATAAAAGACTGATTAAAGTGCAGTTTTTTATTTAGAACTAACGACTTTGTTGTTGGGTCAAATGTTAGAATATAATAGCAAATTACATATTTACTCTTTCCTTCATCAATCGAAAAACAATTTATAGCCAGAGTATAATACGAATTACTTATATTCTTAATATCATAGTGATAGATATCTGCAATTATTCTTTTGGCTTGCTCATCTGTTAAAAGAAGTTGTTTGTTCTTTTTAAGTTCGTTTAAATCTATTCCAGAAATTAACGTGTACTCTTTCTGACTAGGATCACTATCTAATATATTGCAATCTATATAATAATTAAGTACATTATGGTTAAAATGGTCATAATTCAACCAAACACATTTGTCTAAATTTTTTTCAATTTTATTTATCAACTTATCAGAAACATCATACGAAGAGAATTCAATAACTTCAGCATTTTTAATATTGTCAAAATATATCCAACTTTCAAAAGTTTCCATAGATTTTTTATCATTAAACATAGATACAAAGAGCCTTTTTGTATCAAAATCAATATCTTTTACAGCTATCCAATAAAAAGTATTTTCAGCGTTTTTGTTTATATACGAAATATAAAGCCATTTCCCTTCCTTGATTGCTCTGGATACTTTATCTCCTATGTTCATCATCCAACTCCTTTGCTACATGTTTTTTCTCTCTCATTCATTTACCTCGAAGTCATACTGAAGATAATACGACAGTTCGTTTACCATCGTTATATAAAACTTAATTCTCCCTCCTGAAAAGATTTAAGCCTTATTTTTTATACAAAACACCGCATACAGTGGCACAGACTTTATATTGTTTTCAAAACCAAAGTTTTTGGCAGAAATGCGTATTGCATAGGCAGGTTTAAATTTTTCAATATAAACGGATAGGCTTTTTGAACGAGTGTTGTCACTAGATTTCACTTCAATTGGAATAATATCTTTTTGCAAACGAGTAACAAAATCTACTTCAGCCTCATTGCCACTTGTCCAATAATAACACTCCTGCCCATTTACGATCATTTGATTGTTCACATAATTTTCCGTCAGTCCACCTTTAAAATCTAAATAGTCGGGATTTTCGTAAATAATATCGTCAATCAAAAGATTTTGGCTGGCTGAGCACAACCCGACATCATTCATGTAAAACTTAAAATCTGTCAATGATTGATTTGCGTTAAGTGGGATTTTAATATGGTCCAATTTGTAAAGTTGATTTGCTATTCCTGCCAAGCAAAGCCATTGGATCGCATCTTCAAATTCACTTGCCCTACCGCCACTCTTAATTGCGGCGTATTTGAACTTCCTATTCTCTTTTGCAAGTTGAGTGCTTATGCTTCTATAAACCAGTTTCGTTTTTGGAATTTCGCTGGCTTTGTTGTATTTTCCCATATCGTCAAAATACGAATCCAAAATGGATTGTTGGGCAATCTTTACAAGTTCATAATTTTTATTCTTCAAATACTCTTCTACAACAGCAGGCATTCCGCCAACATACAAATATTCTTTGTATAACGCTAATGCTTGCTCGTGAAATGGCCTAGACATTGGTTTGTCGGACTCATAACATTCTTTAATTTCGTCAATAAGAAACTGATTATTTGTTGCCATTAAAAATTCTTCAAAGTCCATTGGATACAAATCCATGAATTGAACTTTTCCGACAGGAAA
>CANQFL010000032.1 GCA_947598785.1 uncultured Clostridia bacterium | reverse complement strand
CCTGTAAGTTTTCCCTTAAGTTCAGGAATAACCTCTCCTACTGCTTTAGCTGCACCTGTTGAAGAAGGAATTATATTATAAGAGGCAGCTCTACCACCACGCCAATCCTTTTTACTTGGTCCGTCAACAGTAAGTTGAGTTGCTGTAGTAGAATGGATTGTACTCATAAGCCCTTCCTCAATACCAAAAGCATC
This sequence comes from uncultured Clostridia bacterium, assembly GCA_947598785.1. GTDB lineage: Bacteria > Bacillota > Clostridia > Christensenellales > UBA1242 > Caccovivens. The sequence goes on along the minus strand of CANQFL010000032.1, from coordinate 13,854 downwards.
ATTAATAATTTTAGCGAGAGGAGCAAGACAGTTAGTGGTACAAGAAGCATTTGAAACAATATTCATATCTTTTGTATAAGTTTCATTATTTACACCCATTACAAACATTGGCATATTTTTACCTGGAGCACTAATAACAACTTTTTTAGCGCCTGCATCAAGATGTGCTTTAGCAGAGTCATAAGCAGTAAATTTTCCGGTACATTCTACAACAACATCAACTTCATCGTTTTTCCAAGGAATCAATGCAGGTTCTTTTTCTTCATAGAAAGAAATTTTTGATTTACCGACAATCAACTTGCCATCTTTAACCTTTACAGGAACATCAAAATGTCCATGAATTGAATCATGTTCTAGCATATATTTAGCATAATCAACAGTCAAAAAAGGGTCATTAATTGCAACGACTTCAACATCATCTCTTTTTGCAGCAATTCTAAGAGTTAATCTTCCAATTCTTCCAAATCCATTAATACCAAGTTTAATTTTTTTCATAATATACTCCTTTTAAAATTTTTCTTCTGCACGACCATATCGCAAATTCCCAACAGCGATAGTTCGTGTAAAATTTATTAAACCAATACACCAAATTATCAAGGCCGTAATAATCCAAAATGCAATTAAAATACCAATCAACACTTGAATTTGATTATAAACACAAATAAGGACACCACCAGTAATACTGCCTAAAAGAATCAAACACCAAAAAGCAAATTTCAATAAATTTAAACCCCTATTGTAATCCTTTTTAACAGATTTTTCTGATGTAACAACTTCTTCAAGTTCAACTCCGACATATTTGTTAATCCTACTAGCCATAGATAAATTTGAACAAACAGAAATCAATTCAAACATATTTTCTCCGTAACAAATAGCAGAAATATCTTCAAAGAAACTAAATGCAAAGAATCTCTTAACAATTTTAGTTGATAAATCTTTTAAAAATCTGACAAATCGATTATGGTTTGCTTTAAGAGTGACAATATCTGCTTGAGAAAGACAAATATTTTTAAATTCTTCGTCAGTCAAAGGTCTGCGCGCAATAAGTATTTTTCCCTTTTCTAGTTTGCAAGAATGTAATGAATTAATGATTTCTTCTTTATTTGACTTATCATTAAAAACGTGAATTTCAACATTTTTTGCTGGAGAAATAAAAGTTGCTAAAGAATTTTTAACACCAACAAAAAATTTAACATTTTTTGAATTTACACGTTTAATAAAATCATTGAATTTTTCAGCATCTTGCACAATTGGTAAAATAATATTTAACATTTTTCTGCTCCTGAAATTTTCTTTAATCTTCTTGCATGTCGGCCACCCTCAAAACTTGTTGTAAGAAAAACTTTGACAATTTTAATCGCTTTAGACTTTTTGGTTATACCTTGCAAACAAAGAACATTTATATCATTGTCTTTACGAGCAAGCATAGCCATTTTAGGATTTAAACAAAGACCTGCTCTAATTTTAGGATTTCTATTTGCAGCAATACTCATACCAACACCATTTCCACAAATAAAAATTCCGACATTGTTGCTATTTTCCAAAATTTTTGCAATTCCAAGTTTAGCAAAATCTGGATAGTCAACAGGTTCTTTGCTATAAGTACCAACATCAATTGTTATAATATTTTCTTTATTAAAGAACATTTTTAATTCTTCTTTTAAAGCATAACCTCTGTGGTCTGAAGCCATAACAATCATAAAACACCTCTTAAACTTTCAATTTTTTTCAATAAAACTTCTACATTTTTTTCTATTTGTTTAGCAGTTTTTTCATAAACTTCCAAATTTTGTCCATAAGGGTCAAGTACAGTGCCTGCTAAATCCTCAAAACTTAAAACCTTTTTGCTATTAATAAATTTTTTATGGTCGTTTGTAACAGCAACATAGATAACATTAGGTTTAATTTTTGTGAGTTTGACACTTTTTCGATTTCTACTATCATACCCTAATTTTTTTAAAACAGCACTAGCATTTTGAGTAATGTTATCACCTTTTGCGTAAATACCTGCTGAAGAGAATTTTAAATCTTTCATCTTCAAAGATTTAGCCATTTTTTTTGCTATTCTTTCAGCCATGACTGAACGACAAGTATTTCCAGTACAGACAAAACAAATTTCAATCATGATTGTATTATAAAACAAAAAACAGAAAAAACAAAACAAATTTAGAACTATTTTAAAAAAAGCCAATTTTAAAAAAAAGACAAGTCGATAACTCGTCTATTTGATAGATATTTTTTTAGGTTTATAAAGTTTGTCAAGATTATATTTTTCTCTAACTTTAGGAAGAAAAATGTGTAGCGTTAAATTTTCAAAATCGAAAACAATCCACTCTCCTTTGAAATAACCTTCAATTTTGTCAGTATATTCGTATTTTTCAGCGATAATGTCAGCCAATTTCTTACTGTCAGAAATCTTGTTAGAAGTACATAAAACAATATATCTCTCCTGATTTTCAGTGGATAGATTATAAACTGAAATGTTTTTCATTTTGTTATCTTGAAGAATGCTTACAAAATCTTTAATTTTAATCATGTTATGATTTTAACAATAAAAAAAATTTTTGTCAAATGATTAAAACGATTAAAATTAAAATAAATGTCAAAAATCATAGTATGAGAAAAGCTATTTTGATTTGTCAAGAGATTTTAAAATTCATATTAATATTTTTGTTCTTTTTTATTTGGATAAGATATTTTGTTCATAAACTATCATTGGCTATTTTGATAACAACATTATCAAGTAGTGTGTTGTATTTTTTATTATCGTATCTAAATCGAAAAAGAAACAATAAAAACGGTCTGAAAATAAAAGAGAAAGAAGAAGCAGAGAATATGTTTTTATCCCTAGCTTGTTCAAGTAATCCAATAGATTTTTTTGAAGAATTAGCCCATAAAAAACATGAAAATATCGTAAAGCATAAAACATACTTAACAATATTTCACCCTGAAAAAGTAAAAACAATATTATATGCAGAAATGACCTTTCAAAGCCTTACAATAGCAAAATTTATGGAAATTTATAATAAAGTTAAAAAAGAAAATGCTACAAAAATAGTCATAGTTTGTTTTAGTGTAGAAAAAAACGTTTTAACATTTTGTTCAAATTTCAAAGAAAAATTTTTAATATTAGACCAATACGACACATATCAAAAATTATATAAGTATTATAAAACTTTCCCTAAAATAACAAAAAAATATAATACAATAAAAAAGATGGCAGTAAAAGACTTAATAGCAAGTGCATTCAATAAAAAGAAAACAAAAGGATATTTATTCTCAGCATTTGTCCTAATTTTAAGTAGTTTGTTTATTCCAACCACAATCTACTATTGTATAATTGCTTCACTATTAATTGTTTTTGCTTTAATTTCTCAATTTAATCCATATTTTAATATAAAAGATACGCCCGAAATCCTTTAAGGAAGTTGGATATGTTTATAATCTTTTCTAGTGGATTTTTTATATAAAATAATGTTATTGCCAATAACTTGGACAATTTCTGCTCCCACTCTATTAGAAATTTCTTCAGCAATTTCCTTTTGCTCAAGTGAAACATTTTTTAAAACCTTGATTTTTATAAGTTCTCTAGCTTCAAGCAAAAGATAAATGCTTTCAATCACATTATCAGTTAAACCTTCTTTGCCAATTTGCATAACACAATCGAGTGCGTTTCCAAGGCCTCTTAAAAAAGCTCTTTGTTTTGTTGTAATCATAATTTAAATCCTTTTATCTAAATCTGGTGTATTATTCATTTGCATAATACACAATATATGGTATTATTCAGAATATTCAAATTCAATATCTTTTATTATAACTATATCTCCATTTTTCAAACCTTTTTCTTTTAGTAAATCAATGACACCCATTTCTTTAAGCCTATTTTGAAAATAAGCAAAAGAAAGCGAATCTGAAATAACAACACCACGAGCTAAATTTTCTATTCTTCCCCCAGTAACTTCAAAACTGCCATCATCATGTCTAAAAATTTCAATTTGTGAAAAATCTTTTTTATCAAAATCTCTTTCTTCAACTTCAAGTGCAGGTTTTTTAGGTATTTTCTTTAAGTTTTCTAAAATCTTTTTCTTTAAATCCTCAATACCTTCTCTGGAATATGAAGATATACAGTAATATTCCTTTATTTTATTCTCTTTAACAAATTTTTCTATTTTGTTATTCAGTTCTTTTTTATCTAATAAATCACATTTTGAAAATACAATTATTTGTTTTAATTTAGTTAGTTCTTTTTTATAGTTAGCAAGTTCTTTATTAATAACTTTATAATCTTCTGAAGCATTTCTTCCTTCGCTTTCAGAAATATCAATTAAATGCACCAAAAGCCTAACTCTTTCTATATGTTTCAAAAAATAATGTCCTAATCCAAGCCCTTCACTAGCACCCTCAATCAATCCTGGTATGTCTGCAACAACAAATGTTTCTCCCATAACCTCACATACTCCAAGATTTGGATAAATTGTCGTAAAAGGATAATTTGCTATTTTAGGGTTCGCATTTGAAATAACAGATAGCAATGTCGATTTTCCAACATTAGGAAAACCTATCAATCCTACATCTGCAATCGTTTTTAATTCCAAGATTATTTCTTTTGCCTCTACAACTTCTCCCAACTGAGAAAAACTTGGAGCTTGTTTAATTGAAGAACGAAAATATGCATTACCATGTCCACCTAAGCCACCTCTTAAAGCAACAAACTCTGCCTTATCTTCACTTAAATCTGCCACTATTTTATCTGTTTTAGGATTTATTAAAACAGTTCCTGTTGGAACTTCAATAATTTCATCTTTTCCATTTTTACCAGTTTGATTTTTTTGATGTCCATCTTCACCATTTTCTGCTACAAACTTCTTTTTAAATCTAAAAGAATACAAAGTATTCATTTCATTTGTAGCTCTAAAAATAACATTTCCCCCTTTTCCACCGTCACCACCATCTGGACCACCTTTACTGTTTAATTTGGTACGTAAAAAAGAGGTAGAACCTTTTCCACCATTTCCTGCTTTAATTGTGATTTTAACTCTATCAAGAAACATATTTACCTCTTTTATTTTTAGATACGAGAATGAGGACATTCACGATTAAAAAGACATTTTTCACATTCAGGTTTTATTGCTTTGCAAATATACCTTCCAAAAAGAACCATTTGATAATGCAATTTTGACCATTTATTTTTAGGAAAAATTTGACATAATTTTTCTTCACATTTATTTGGTTCTTTAGTGTTTACAAGCCCAAGTCTATTTGAAACTCTAAGAACATGAGTGTCAACAGCTAAATTATCTCCACCAAAAGCAACTGCCATAACAACATTTGCAGTTTTACGGCCAACACCTGCTAACGTAATTAAATCATCAAAATTATTTGGAACTTTTCCATCAAATTTTTCTACAATGTCTTTACTTGCCGATTTTATGGCCTTAGCCTTATTATGATAAAATCCACATGAATGAATTTTGTTTTCAAGTTCTATTGTTGAAATATCAATGAAATCTTTTGGTTTGTTATGAGTTTTAAATAGTTCATCTGTAACCTGATTTACTCGTTTATCAGTGCATTGTGCTGATAAAATAACTGCTACTAAAAGTTCAAATGGATTTTTATGTTTAAGTTCGCAAACAGGATTTTCAACCATAATATCAAGCCGTTGCATAACAGAATTTGGACTCATAAATACCTCTTTTTAACGCATCAAAGGGAAAAGAACAACATCTCTGATGTTTTGACAATCAAAAGCAAATTGCAAAAATCTATCAATTCCAAAACCCAATCCAGATATTGGAGGCATTCCATGTTCCATAGCAAGAAGGAAATCTTCATCAACATCCATTGTTTCTTCATCACCTGCTGCTTTTTCTTTAAGTTGGTCTTGAAAAGTTTTTCTTTGCATAATAGGGTCAACCAATTCGCTATAGGCATTTACAAGTTCTTGACCTCCAGCAACAACTTGAAAGACATCTACAATATTTTCATCTTTATCATTTCTACGAGCAAGAGGTTTTAAAGAAGCAGGATAATTAAATAGGATTGTAGGTTTTATTATGTTTGCACGAATTTTACGCTTATAAATATAATCTATTAAAGTCCTTATACTCTTACATTCTTCAAGGTCATTATAAGAAAATAGTTTGCGTTCAACAGTAATTTTTTTCAATTCTGTCAAGTCTTCGATTTTAAGGAAATCACAACCTAAAAGTTCACGCATTCTAGCAACATAATCAATTCTCTCCCATTCAGTATCAAATTCTACTTCTTGACCTTGATAAGTGACTTTTGTAGTTCCAAAACATTCTTTCATAAGTTCAATTAAGAATTTTTTGAAAAACTTGATATTATCTTCAAAATTCCAATAAGATGCATACCATTCAACTTGTGTAAATTCTTGTAAATGAGCTGGGTCCATACCCTCATTTCTAAAATCTTTTCCAAGTTCAAACACCCTGTCAATTCCTGCTGCAATACATTCCTTTAAAGCACACTCAAATGCAATACGCAAATTACATTCAATATCAAGAGCATTATGATGAGTAAAAAATGGTTTAGCAGTTGCTCCAGAAATACTTGTTTGCAATATTGGAGTTTCAACTTCTATAAAACCATTATTTTCCAAAAATCTACGTATAAAAGAATTAACCTTGCTTCTTGTAAGGAAAATTTTTCTAGACTCTTCATTGGTAATTAAATCAAGATATCTTTGGCGATATTTTATCTCAGTATCAACAATTCCATGAAACTTTTCTGGTAATGGTCTAAGAGTTTTTGAAAGAAGAGTAATTTTTTCAGCTCTGACTGTAATTTCTCCGGTTTGTGTTTGATAGACTTCACCTTCAACTCCGATAAAATCTCCAATATCAATCATTTTTTTGTAAAAATTATAATCTTCTTCACTAAATTCATTTCTACCAACAGAAATTTGTATTTTTTCATAAATATCTCTAATCTGACAAAAACCAAATTTTCCCATTATACGGCGAAAAATAATACGACCTGCAATTTTAACTTTTTCCCCAATTTTTTCACGCGCCTGTTCAATAGTGCAAGTTCTTTCAAACTTTTCTTTAAATGGAATTTCTCCCATTTTTCTTAATTCTTCAATTTTTTGACGTCTGATATCAATTTCATTAGATAATTCTTCCATTAGTTTGCTCCTTTAAACATTATAAATTTAATATAACATAATTTTTGAATATAAGTCAAATATAATTTTATTTTATACAATTTTTATTATAAATAAAAAGGTTCATCATTTTTGATGAACCTAAATTATTTTTAATTAGTTTTCTTTTGTTTTTTTCGTATAATGATTCCTATAATAATAATCAAAATTGCGATAAACAATAGACCTCCACCGATAGATAAACCTATTATCAAACCTAAGTTTTGAGTTTTATTATCATTTGGTTTATTTTGCTCTGGATTATCTTGATTATCTTCATTTGGATTTTCTGGATTATCTGGTTCTGAAGGTTCAACTTCACTTTCCTTTTCAGTTAAAGCAATAACTATGCTTGCTTCTTTAATTGTGTATTTTCCACCCTCTGCAGTTAATACTAAAAGATTATTTCCATCATATTTATTAACAACAAAATCACCTGCAAGAGTTTCATTAAACCAAATTTCAATTTGACCATTTAAATAAGGATTTTCACCTTGTTTTAAATCAACAACATAAATCTCTTTTACTTTTTCACAGTTTACATTTGTTAATATACTTTCTATTTCACCTACATTAGTAATCTTCTTTACAAAAAATTGTACATCTTTTGGAAACCCTGTTTCTTCTTGAGTTTCAGCTGTAAAACCAGAAAGTTCAAATTTAAAAATAGGATTTGTATCAACAAAAACAATTACAAGATTTTCATTATTAAAATTATATTTGTTTTCTGTAGCTATTTGTAAAGTCAATTCATTATTTTTAAATAAGTAAACTGAATATCCTTCTGCAAAACTTTCTTCAAGATAAATCTTTGCATCGTTGGCTGCAGATAGTTCATTTTGATTTAAGATAACATTATATGCTTTTACAATTTTATTACCGTATTCGTCATAACTTTCACCAAGTTGTTCATGTAAATCATAATAATCATTAATTTCATTAACATCTAAGGTTGTCGCAATTTCATAAAACCCTATATCACTTGACGCACATACATTTGTTGATTTATCAGTTATTAAATTTGTTAAAGTTTGTGGAGTTAACACAATATCATCGGTTATTTTTTCATTTGTCATTTTTGTTTGAAAATCATTTTTATCTCTAATTAAAAGTCCACTTTCATTTCCCCAATTTTCACCTTGCAAAACATAATTTTCGCCAAGTACCCATTTATTATCAGTATAATTCCAATTTAAACTTTTTCCAAAGAGTTTAGATTCTGTTTTTTGATTTTCTTCATCAGTTTTAAAAGTTATATCAATTTTATATGTCAAGCCAGAATTATTTGAAAATTCTTTTAACACTGCATATCTATTTTTATCGGTAATTATAACAACATCTGATTTGAATGAATTTTGATTTAAATTTATTACAGAATTTGGCAATTCAACATAAGTTATTTTTGGATAAAGAGAATAACTATCGCCATCATTTTCCCAACTTTCTCCATTAAAAGCATTTTCACCAATTGTTTGTAGAACTGAACCTTCTTCAAAAGATAAAGTCGCAAGTTCTCCACAAAAATAAAATGCTTGCTCTCCTATACTTTCAACGCTAGCAGGAATTTCCACTGTTGAAAGTGAATTATGACTTTGTGTCCTGGTTATACTTGCATCTTCTCCTTTTGGATGGTCATAATTTGAAGCATAAACTTTACCTCCTGAAAAAGCACGCTTTTCAATTGTTTGTAAAGATGAATTTTTTTCAAAAGTTAAAGTAACAAGATTCACACATGAATCAAAAGCAGATTCTTCAATTATATTAACTGATTTAGGTATTTGAATAGATTGTATTTTATTAGATTTAAGAGTTGATACACTTGAATCTCCACTTTCTTTGTCACGTTCCTCAGTAGAAGATGATGTAAAAATTCCACCTGCAAACGCATACGCACCTATAGTTTGTAATGATGAATCTGCTTCAAAAGTCAAAGTAGTAAGATTTTCACACATATAAAAAGCATGGCTTCCTATGCTTGTTACGCTCTTTGGAATTTCTATTTCTGAAATTTTGTTAGCAATAAATGTATAGCTACTTTCTTTCAAGCTGCTATCTTCTCTATCCTCATAATTATTTTTTGAATATGAATACTCTTTAACATAATCACCACTAGCAAATGCATATTCACCAATAGTTTGTAATGATGAATTAGGTTCAAAAGTCAAAGTAGCTAAATTTTCACACATATAAAAAGCTTGATTTCCAATACTTTTTACACTTTTAGGTATTTTTATATTTGTAATTTGGTTAGAAGCAAAACTTTGTTCATAATTTGTACTTCTATTAACACTATTTCTTTCATCACTATATGTAGTATAATATTCTCCCCCGGAAAAAGCAGATTCTCCGATTGTTTCAAGTTGGGAATCAGGTGCAAATACAACTTCACTAAGGTTTGTTTGCATAAAGAAGGCTTTATTTCCAATGTTTTTAATTGAATTTGGTATAGTTATTTTTTTAATATTATTTTTAATGATTTCTTCAGAATAATTTTCATCACCATAGTCAGTTCTTCCTTCTATAGTAACTGTCGCCTTAAATGCATTGTCAGCAATCCCAACAACTTGTTTTCCTTCATATGTTGTTGGAAAAGTGACATCTAACATCTCAGATAAAGGGACACTTTCATTAAAACCTGTTATTTCAACTGTACTATCATCTATGTTATTATATGTAAATTGTTCTGGTTGGTCAATTGTAGTTGCCGATATTACAGCTTCAAGTTGCTTTTGCACACTTACAAATGAATTGTCTTTAATATTTGACAAAACTGCACCAGCTGTCAAACAAAAAGTAAAAATTGTTAAAGACAAGAGAACCCAACCATTTTTTAAAAGATTTCTAAATTTCATTTGTCCCCCTTTAATTATTTCAGCATAGAAATTAATCCGTAAACTTTTATAAAGATAGTATATTACATTTAATAAATAAATCAAAATAATTTAATTAAAATTATTATAAATTTTAAATTTTAGCAAATAAATTACAATTTTTTTATTATCATTTTGAAAAACAATTTTTTTATGCTAAAATATTTTTCATATAAGGAGAACTTTATGATAAGAAAAACTGCAATTATAATTGGTGCATCAAGCGATATTGGAAAAGAAATCGCAATGGAATTAGCTGAAGAAGGATATAATCTTGCTTTAACTTATAACAAAAACGTATGCGAAATTAAAACAAAAAAAGATGTCAAAATTCAATATTATAAACTTAACCTTTTAAATACTCAAGAAATTGAAAATACATTTAAAAAAATTGAAAACGATTTTGAAAGTTTGAATACGTTAATTTTTTGCTCTGGCGTAGCTCAAAAACGAGAATTAATTTTTGATTGTCCTGATGAAGAAATTGACACCCTTTTTGAAGTAAATATTAAGTCTGCAATCAAGTGTATTAAACAATTTACTAAACTAACAGTAAATCGTAACCCTTCTTCAATCGTTCTTATTGGTTCTTTTGCAGAAAAAATTGGTTGCTCATGCGAAAGTGTTTACACTTCCACTAAATCTGCAATGACAGGTTTATCTCGTTCTTTAGCAAGTGAGCTAGGAAATCTTAATATCAGAATAAACGTAGTTGCTCCTGGTTTTATTGACACAAAAATGAATAATAATCTTACTCAAGAAGAAAAAGATGAAATTGCTGATATGACCCCATTACAAAGATTAGGCACAACAACAGATATTGCTAAAGCTGTCATCTTTTTAGCTGGTGACAATTCTTCTTTTATAACAGGACAAACTCTTTTTGTTGATGGTGGTTTAATACTCGAATAACATACTTTTCTTTTGAGAAAGAAAAGTATGCAAAAGAAAATCAACTCTTTTTATCCTTTTGAGAAAAAAAGTATGCAAAAGAAAATCAACCATCTTTGTCCTTTTGAGAAAGAAAAGTATGTAAAAGAAAATCAACCATCTTTGTCCTTTTGAGAAAGAAAAGTATGTAAAAGAAAATCAACCATTTTTATCCTTTTGAGAAAGAAAAGTGTGTAAAAGAAAATGAAATATCTTTATCCTTTTGAAATGTAAAAAAAAAGACACAATATGTGTCTTATTTATTTTCTGTAGCAGATTTAACTTTAGCAGCTTTTCCTGTAAGTTCTCTTACATAATAAAGTTTTGCTCTTCTTGGTTTACCTTTTCTAATTACTTCAATAGAAGCAATTTTTGGTGAATGAATTGGAAAAGATTTTTCAACGCCAACACCATAAGAAATTTTTCTTACAGTGAATGTTTCTCTTACACCACCATTTTTTCTGGCAATTACCACGCCTTCATAAGCTTGTAATCTTTCCTTGTCCCCTTCTTTAATTTTTTGCATAACTTTGACTGTATCGCCGATAGCAAATTCAGGAACAGATGATTTCATGCCTTCCATTTCAACTGATTTAACCAAATTATTCATGACTTATCTCCTTTTTTCAGATTTTCGACATGATGCTCATTCGGTTTATATAACCCAGCGGAACATCCGAAGTCTTTTAGATTATAACATAAGTGGAAATAAAAAAACAAGTGTTTTTGCAAAAAAAATTAAAAATTTAATTTTCAAACCAAATTGTATAATTTTTTGCCCGTGGATAATCAAGTTTTATCATTGTTTCTTTTAATTTTTCCACATCAAAATAAATATTTTTCCTGATTATATTGACATTTTGACCGTCAATTTCTAAAACAACATAATTTCCTGGATACTTCACACCCAAAGAACCCACACATAAATAAGTTGTTTTCTTTCCTTCAACAATAAATGGTTTATGTTCATGTCCAAAGATAATATAATCTGCGTTAATACCTTTGAATAATGTTTTTAAATTTTCTTCTGTATTTTCTTTCAATTCATCGGCAATAAGTTTTTCACTTTCCCAAATGTAATGAATAAAATAAAATGTTTTACCCTCTATTACAAATTGATAATCTTTTGGAAGTAACTTCATTCTTTTACGCAAATGATTATCCACTTTGTTTTTCATATAATTCAAATGTGCTTTCTTTTCATCTTTAAAATATGGATATTCATCTATTGGTAACCCAAAAGCCATATAATAATCATGATTTCCCATAAGCCAAACATCATTGCTATTAAAAATTTTTTCCACACATTCTTTAGGATAAGGACACATAGAAACAGCATCACCCAAAAAAATATGGAAATCTGAATTTTTATAATCGTCAGTATTCATTAACATATTCAATGCTTCAATGTTTCCATGAACATCTGAATAAACACATATTCTCTTTTTCATTTTCTCTCACTTTTCGTAATACGTTTAAAATGCGTTTTTTATATGATTTATTTTCTCACCAACAATTTCAATTACATCAAAACGAACATCACTGTCATATTTGTTATTCTTTATTAAAAATAATTCTGCAACTTTTCTTATTTGGTTTTGTTTTTTATAATCAACAGCTTCGCAAGGGCTTCCAAAAGCCAATGTAGAACGTTTTTTAACTTCAATAAAAACGATTACTCCATTTTCAAGTGCAATTATATCAATCTCTCCAAATTTAACTTTATAATTAGTGCATAAAATAACATAATGGTGTTCTTTTAGAAAATTTACTGCTTGAATTTCCCCTGAGTTTCCAGTTATTTTATTTTTAACTTTTGTTATATCTTTAGAATAATACATTTTAAACCTCGTCAAGCGTCAATTTTCCTAATCTACCTTTACGAAAATCATCAATAACGCTTTTGGCTGTACGTTCCAAATCTATTTCTCCACCTGAGGTTACAAATTTTCTTAAATGAGCAATATCTTCTAAGTTTTGACAATTCATATATCTTTTAGAAAATTCTTGTGGATATAACCTTTTTAATAATTTTATAAATTCTTCAGCAAGTTCAACAAAATCTAAAATTTCATCACGCACACTTCCAACATAAGCAAGTTTTTTTGCAACGTCTTGGTCAGAGATATTTGGATATAAAGTACCTGGAGTATCATAAATTTCAATACAATCACCGACCGTCAACCATAAACCTCTTTTTGTAACACCAGCCTTATTTCCTGTTTCTGCTTTAGCTTTTTTGCAGAGGCTATTCACTAAGGTGCTTTTACCACAATTAGGAATTCCAACAACCATGGTTCTAATACTTGCTTTTATGCCTTTTTGTTTGTATTTTTCTATTTTTTCATTAGCAAGTTTTTTAATTTTATTTAAAATCAAATCACTTTTATTTGATATTGTGCTATTGTAAAATAAATAATCAGTATTAATCTTTTTTAGAATAGGTAAAAAGTCCTTTATTTTAGTTTGGTCAGCCATATCTATTTTGTTAAGCACATACAAAATTGGTTTATTCCCTATTATTTGATTTAGTTTTGGATTTAAAGAAGAAATTGGTATCCGTGCATCAAGAACATAAGTGACAACATCAACTTTTTTTAATTGTTCACTTATGTCATTGATTGCTTTATTCATATGTCCTGGAAACCAATTTATTTTCATTTTTCCCCTATAATTTTTTAAATATGATTTGCAATAAATTCTACCACGTGTTCTTCATTAATTTCAAGTTTTTTCTTATCTTTTTCTGTCAAATCAGTAAAATATTTATTTACTTTGTCAGATTTAGAGATTGAATTTAAAGGATAACCTGGATTTATTTTGTTTGACATTTTATCAACCATATAAAAACCATCTCTAAACCAAGTATAAGTACTTTCTTCT
>CANQFL010000031.1 GCA_947598785.1 uncultured Clostridia bacterium | reverse complement strand
AGAGGCATTTGTTCATATGTTTCATTATCCATAAAATAATACAAATCACCATCATTATAAAGATATAACATTTCTTTCTTTTCAATAACTGCATCTTGAAATTTATCAGAAGGATTGAAAGTATCTTCCCTAACTTGACCTGTCATAACATTTTTAATCTTAGCACGAACAAAAGGAGAACCCTTACCAGGTTTAACGTGCATAAATTCAACAACGCTATAAACATTTCCGTCCATTTCAAAAGTAGTACCTTTTCTAAAATCACCAGCTGTAACCATAAAAAACTCCTATAATTAAATTCAAACTCTTTTTATTATAGCATATTATAAATCTCTATGCAAGTGTTTTTTCAAACATAATTTGAGAATTGTTAATAAAATATGTTTTTATTTTGATAAATATAATTTTTTCATAAAAACGCTATCTTCAGCCTGAGTATCTGCAGATTCACAAATGACATGGCAAGACATATTTCTTTTTACAAGAACATTGCAAAGGATATCAAATTCAGGGCCATAAACATTATCTTCAAAAGTTAAGTGTTTAATTTCGCCCTTAGAACCATATTCAATTTTGGAAAAATGTATATGTGCAATATTCGTCCTATAAACTCCTAGTTTTTCAGAACAATAATCGAAAATTCTTTCATAATCTTCTTCGGATTTTAACGCTCCTTGAGTTAAAGCATTAATATGTCCAAAATCAAAAGTTGGTAAAAGTTTTTTGGAAATAGTACAAAAATCTATAATTTCTTTGTAAGTTCCAATTTGCATTGTTTTTCCCATAGTTTCAGGACAAAGAAACATATCATCATCAAGTTGTTCTTCTAATAATGGCATACACTCACGAAGACGAGATTCTATTAGTTTTATTGAATGTTCACGAGTTTCTTTTCCACAAGACCCCGAATGAAAGACCAATCTTTTAGCATTAAATAATTTTAAAAATTTGATACCTGTTTGAAGATAACCCATCGATTTGTCATACATAGTCAAATCAGGATTAGCAAAATTGATAAAATAAGGAGCATGAACTGATAATTCTATATTATAGTTTTCAAATTGCTTTCCAATCTGTTGTGCAACATCAGACTTCATTCTATAGCCTTGTCCAAAACTATACTCAAAAAGGTCTAACCCACCTTTAAAAAAGTTAGCACCCTGTTTTTTCAACCATTCTGCAGTTTGTAAAGTAGATTTATTGCCTTCATCATAAAACTTTTTACAATTTCCTGAAGGACCAAACAAAACTTTATTCATTTTTTATCTCCCATCGCATAATTAAAATAATCTTAATTTAAATTGCAATTTACCAGAATTTATTTCTCCCAAGCCTAAAAAATTTTCATTATAAAAGAGTTTATAAACACCATCTTTTTTGTCAGAATTAACTTTTTGTCCATTTTGAAGTTTGTTAAAAATAAGTTCATTTATAATTAAATTTTCAAAATCAAAAACTTTTTCACATTCAATAACATTAATTTTTCCATTTTCAATATCATCTAAGGTATTAGCATCTTTAAGATTAAAAATTCCACATCTTGTTCGTGTTATGCATTGCATAATACCATATGTTGAAAGTATTTTAGCCATATCTCTAGCAACACACCTTATATATGTTCCACTAGAACAAGTAATTTCAAACGAAAAAACGTTTTTATCTAACTGTTTCAACAGTTTTATATCAAATATTTCAATTTCCTTAGGTTTAAGTTC
This sequence comes from uncultured Clostridia bacterium, assembly GCA_947598785.1. Classification (GTDB taxonomy): domain Bacteria; phylum Bacillota; class Clostridia; order Christensenellales; family UBA1242; genus Caccovivens. Next base: position 12,400 of record CANQFL010000031.1, on the reverse strand, counting down.
TAATGTTCTTCCTTGCCTTGCTTCTTTATACGCAATTTTGCCCCCTACTTTTTTAGCAGAAAATTGAGGTGGCATTTGAGCATATTTTCCAATCAATAATTTAGAAGCGTTTTTTACGTCTTGAATTTTTATATCACAATTTTTATCTTCATTTAATATTTTTCCTGAAGCATCAAGCGTATCTGTTTCAATACCAAAACGAAATATTGTTTCATATGTTTTGTCTTTATTTAAAAAATAATCAAAAATTTTAGTTGCTTTGCCTACTGTAACAGGAAGTAAACCTGCTCCTTCTTGGTCAAGAGTTCCCAAGTGTCCACATTTTTTAGCACCTAATTTATATTTGACCATATTAACTATTTTATTAGAAGATATGCCTACAGGTTTATTGACTAGAACAATCCCATTAATCATTTAATATCTCCTTAATCCAAACAGGTAGCATTTTTTTAAGTTCATTCAAAGATATGTTTTTTTCAAAAGCAGAAGCACAAACATGTCCACCACCACCCATTTTTACTGCAAACTTTCTTGCATCTAATCCGTTTGTTCTAATTGAGAATTTAAATATATTTTTTGAAACTTGATAAACAAATATTGAAACTTTTACTCCCTCAATTCTTATCATATCATTTGAAAACATTTTAACATCTTCAAAGCCAATATTGTATTTTTTATAATCCTTCATTGTGTATATAACAAAAGCACCATTATTTACATATTCAATTTTATTATAAAAAATATTTTTTAAATTAATTTGTTTTCTAGTTTCTTGACGATACATTATGTCATATACTTTTTGTATTTCTGCTCCATTTTGAAGTAGGAATTGTGCAATTTCAAAAACGTGTTTAGTTAAATTTTTATGTAAAAATCTATCAGTATCACCCATAAGCCCACAATAAAGATATGTCGCTGTTTTTTCGTTCATTTTTATTTTATTTTCTATAAATAATTCAGCCCAAATTTCACTCGCTGCTGCATATTCAGGTTTTATTATTGAAAGTTTAGAATTAATTTGACCTTCTTCTGGAGATACTGCATGGTGGTCAACAATAACTATATTGTTAAAATTTTCAACACCTTGAAAACAACTATCTATTCGTCCAATAGAATGGCAATCTGTCAATATTATTAGATTATAATCTTTGGAATTAAACTCTGTTTTTATTTCCTCTACAGGGAAAAGTTCACTAACGTAAAAATCCTTTTCACAAACAGCAAAAACATCTGCATCAACTTTTAAAGCTTTACAAAACTCTTTTGCTGCAAAAATTGAGCCTATAGAATCAGGGTCTATAGATTTATGAGCAAATATCGCAACTTTTTTTGCAGATTTGATAATTTCTAAAAGTTTTTGGCTTTCTCTTAGCACTTTAATCCTCCTTTGGAATGTTAAGATTTCTCAATATTTCCTCTACTCTTATTGCACTTTCTGTACTTTTGTCAACAACGAAATTTATTTTAGGCACAAAAGGCATATCAACCATTTTCGCTAATTCTCTTTTTATATAACCTTCTGATTTTTGTAATATCTTTGTAACGCTTGAAATATCATTTATATCTAATACACTTACTTTTGCTTTACAATATTTAAAATCTGGAGATACATTAACTTCAGTTATACTCACAATTTTATTTAATCTTGGGTCATTCATTTTTGTTCTGATGATTTCGCTCAAACATCTCTGTATTTCACTATTTGCTCTTTCAACTCTATTTGACATTAATTTCTCCTTTTAAAAATTAAAAGAGATTTTAATCTCTTTTAATTTCTTGCTTAATATAACATTCTAAAATGTCACCTTCTTGGAAATCAATATTATCTTTTAATTTGATACCACATTCAAATCCTTTGGCAACCTCTGATTTTTCATCTTTTACGATTTTAACAGATTCAATAATACTTTCACCTATAATTTCATCTTTACGTTTAATTTTTACAATTCCATTTCTTTGAATTTTGCCATCTACAACATAACTTCCAGCAACCTTTCCAGCAGATGAAAGTTTGAATACCATTCTAATTTCTGCACTACCGATGTATTTTTCTTCAAATTTTTTAGCCATCATACCTTTAGAAAGATTTGTAATTTCATCTACGACTTCATAAATTATATTAGACTGAATGACTTGTACCTTTAAGGTTTCTGCCATTTGCATTGTTTTATTTGGTGTTTTAATATTAAAGGCAATAATAAACGCACCTGTAGTTTGCGCCAAAATTACATCACTTTCAGTAATTGCACCTGCTCCACTATGAAGACATACAACTTTGACTTCATCATTTCTAATTGCCTCTAATGAAGCCTTGAGAGCTTCCACAGAACCTTGAGTATCTGCTTTGATAATAATATTTAAATTTTTAAGATTACCTTCGTGGATTCTACTCATAAAATCATCTGCACTAACTCCAGATGTATGTTTAGCACGTTCTGCTTTAATTTTATTAATTCTTTCATTTATTACCTGTTTTGATAAACTCTCTTCGACAGCATAAACTGCATCTCCAGAATTTGGTACATCATTAAATCCCATAACAGCAACTGGCGTTGAAGGACCTGCTTTTTTTAGATGATTTCCATATTCATCAAACATAGCTTTAACTTTACCAAAAGTGATACCAGACATAATGCTATCACCTACTTTAAGCGTACCATTTTGAACCAAAACAGTTGCAACAGCACCTCTAGACTTATCAAGTTCAGCTTCAATTATTGTTCCCTTAGCCATCTTATTTGGATTTGCTTTCAGTTCTTGCATTTCAGCAACAAGCAAAATCATTTTTTTCAATTCATCAAGTCCCATACCTGTTTTTGCTGAAATAGGAACACAAATTGTATCTCCACCCCATTCTTCAGGAAGGATACCATGTTCAGTTAATTGTTGTTTTATTCTATCAGGATTTGCTTCTGGCTTATCCATTTTATTAATAGCAACAATCATAGGGACTTTTGCAGCTTTAATATGATTTATAGCTTCAACAGTTTGTGGCATAATTCCATCATCAGCAGCAACAACCAATATCGCAATATCTGTTACTTCAGCTCCACGAGCACGCATTGAAGTAAAGGCTGCATGACCAGGAGTATCTAAAAATGTTATTTTTTCACCATTAAATGTAATTTGATAAGCTCCGATTTTTTGAGTTATTCCCCCAGCTTCGCCTGATACAACATTAGTTTTTCTAAAAGCATCAAGAAGTGAAGTTTTTCCATGGTCAACGTGTCCCATAATTGTGACAACAGGAGGTCTTTTTACTAAATCTTCTTCTTTGTCATCGCTTGAAACATCCATAAGCTTTTCTTCGTAAGTTTTATCTAATTTAAGTTCAACTGTAACTCCAAGGTCATTTGCAACAAGTTCACAAGTATCAAAATCTACAGTACTATTTATTGTTGCCATAATTCCAAGAAGCATAAGTTTTTTTACGATTTCAGCAACAGGTTTTCCAATTTTTTCACTTAATTCTTTAACAGTAATTTCTCTAGAATTGAATACAGCATGAGTTATCTTTGGAGCTACAACAGTTTGTACTTCTTTCTTTTTCTTTATTAATTTTCTAGAGCCCATAGTTGTTTCTTCAAAACCGTCTTCGTCAATTACAAGAATATTGTTTTGTTTAGAGAACCCTGCTTTTCTATTTAGGCTGACTTTTTTAGATTCATCAATATTTCTACGTTGTTTATTTTTATTACCATAGTTTCTTTCAGGCTGAGCAAGTACAGAACTATCTTCAGTTGGAGCAGAAGAGAATGATTTGAAATTATTAGCACGTGTTGAAACAAAAGTTTTCTTTTGTCCATTCAAATTTGTTTTGTTTCCAAATTTATTATTATTTGGTCTATTAGAATTAAAATTATTTTGTCCAAAAGGTTTTTGTTCTTTATTAAAAGGAGGTTTGCCATTAGTATTTTTATTAAATTTATTAGCAAACTGATTATTTTGGCTATCAAATTTACGAAAATTATTATTTTGGTTATTACCTTGAGAGAAAAACTTTTTAGGTTGTTGTTTTTCTTCTACTTTATTTTCTTCAACAGGTTTCTTTAAAGAAGTTAAAGCTTCTTTTTCGGCCTCTTGAGCTTTCTTTTCGTCTTCTTTAGCCTTTATTTGAATAAGTTTATTTTTTTGTTCTTGACAAGCTTTTGAAAATTCGTCCATTTGACTTTTAGCCTGCTTAATTGACAATAATAAATTCTGCAAAGAGCCATCTCTTTGTATGTTATTTATTGTTTTTAGTGAGTTAAATTGTTGTGCCAAATCATTCTCCTTTTATTCTTTTTATAATTTCTTCGCTAAGCCCTTTATTTTTGATGCCTAACACCTTACAATTTTCAATATTAATTTTTTCTGATAAATTATCTAAAATTAAAAGTTCAACATTTCTTCGCTCTGACATATATTTTATGCTTTTGGAAAGAGAATTACCTGCATCTTTATCAATTAAAATAAGATATAATTTTTTTTCGTAACCCAACAAGTTATCCTGTCCAATAATGCAATAACCTGCCTTTCTAGCAATTGAAATTAATCCATCAATCTCCTTCAATTTCTTCTCCTATTTTACTGTAAACCTCTTGAGGAACATTACATTTAAAAGCTTTATTTAAAGATTTTTGTTTACAAAGTTGATTAAAGCAATCTTTTGACTTACATATATAAGCTCCTCTGCCATTTGCTTTTCCGGTTTTATCAATAAAGATTTCTCCATCTTTGTTTTTAACAATTCTAAGCAAAGTTTTCTTATCGCTTTGAGAACGACAAACAATACACATTCTAATTTTTTCTTTACCCTGCATATTTTACCCTTTTATTCATTATCAGGACTATCATTTTCATTATCAATAGGTTCTAATTCTTCTAAATCATCCATATCAAAAGATGTATCATCTGAAAGTTCGGTAAGTTCATACTCTGTTTCTTGAGCAACAGAATCAGATTTAGGTTTTAAAAAACTTTCCGGTTTAACATCAATCTTCCAGCCTGTAAGTTTAGCAGCAAGACGAACATTTTGTCCAAACTTTCCAATAGCGAGAGAAAGTTTATCATCAGGAACGATAGCTTGAGCCATATTTAAACTATCATTAGTTTCAACAGAAAGAACCTTCGCTGGACTTAAAGCTCTTGCGATATATTCAAGAGGGTCAGAAGAATATTCAACTAAGTCAATTTTTTCTCCATTTAATTCATTAACAATAGTATTGATTCTTGTACCCCTATTACCAACACAAGCACCAACTGCATCTACATTTTGTTTTTCTGTATAAACAGCAACTTTGGCACGATTACCAGGGTCACGAGCAATATTTTTGATTTTTACATCTCCGTTTGCTATTTCAGGAATTTCAAGTTCAAAAAGTTTTCTGACAAAACCTATATTACTTCTAGAAACCTGAACTTGAGGACCTCTATAAGAATCTTTTATTTTTTTAACATAAACTTTAACCCTGTCACCCACATTAAATTTATCACCAGGTATTTGGTCATTTTTCATCATGACACCCTCTGTGTTTGTGCCTGCAATTTGAACATACACAGTATCCCCATCGACACGTTTAATGATTGTTGTAAGAAGTTCATCTTCCTTTTCTGAAAGTTCGTTGGCAGCAGTTTGTCTTTCCATTTCTCTAAGTTTTTGCATAACAACTTGCTTTGCTGTTTGAGCTGCAATTCTACCAAAATCTTTAGTTGTTTCTTCTACTGCAACAATATCCCCAACTTTACTACTTTTTTTAGAAAGTTTAGCATCAGCGAGAGAAATTTGTTTATCAGGGTCTTCAACTTCAGCAACTACTGTTTTATAAGAATAGATTTTAATAGTATTTCTTTCTGGATAAAGTTTCACCATAGCTGATTTTGCTTCACCATACATTTTTTTGTAAGCTGAAGTAAGAGCAGTTTCAAGAGTTTTTATAAATGTATCCTTATCAATCTTTTTTTCTGATTCCAAATCATCGAGAGCTTTAAAAAAATCTTTATTAACCATTTTGTTATCTCCTTAAAATTTAATTACAAGTTTAATTGAAGCAATTTTATCTCTAGCAAAAGAATATAGTTTTTCATTTTCCTCTATAGTAACATTTTTATCATCAAAAGATTTTAAAATACCAGTAAAAGCTTTTCTTCCATCAATTTTTGAAAAGAGATTTACATCGACTTCTTTTTCCAAATTTCTTTTTAAATCTCTATCTGATTTAAGAGGTCTGTCTAAACCTGGAGAGGAAACAACCAAAGTATAGGGACTGTCATCAGTAGGATTTATTTCATCAAGTAATGGGTCTAAAATTTTACTCATTTTTTCACAATCATCAATACCAACCCCATTTTCATTGTCGATTGTAAAAATCAAACTCATTCCTCCGTTTTCTTTAACATATGAAACATCAACAAGGTCATAACCATTTTGTTCAATTTTTGGTTTAAGTTTTTCTTCGCAAATTTGTTTAATTTTAGCCATTCTCTTCTCCTTTAATTAAAATCTTTTAAAAATAAAAGTCTTATTTAATGCAAGAAGTGGGCAAAACTTTGCCCACTTCTTGTCAAGATGTAATTATTATAAACCAAAATAAAATAAAAAGCAAGAATTTTTAACGATTTTTTTATATTTATCAAAAACTTTAATTTAAGCTTCATTTAATTTCAATAATACTTGAGCAGTTGCAAAAGCATCATTCCATGCTCTATGAGCTCCAACTAAAGAGATACCAAGAAGTTTAGTGACAGTTCCAAGATTAAATTTAGAGGTTTTTAGATTTGAAACTCTCGCCTCATTCATTGTATCAATTATTTCATTATCAAAATCAAGTCCAAGATTTTCAGCTTCTCGTTTAATGAATTTAATATCGAAACCAATAATGTTATGCCCACATAGTACACAATCTCTTGTAAAATCATAAAAATCTCTTAAAACGAACTCAATAGGTGGAGCATTTTCAACCATCTTATCTGTAATGCCTGTTAAATTAACAACATCAGAAGGAATTTTTTTGGTAGGTTTAACAAATGTAGAAAATTTTTCTATGATATTACCATCTACAATTTTGACTGCACCAAGTTCTATGATTTGGTCAACATCAGGGTTAAGTCCGGTGGTTTCAATATCAAAAACAACAATAGTTCTGCCTGCAATTTTGTTGTTATAATTTATCATTCGCCCAAACATAGTATCTTGTTCTAAAGCAGGTAATTTTTCAATTTCAACGACTTTTCCTTGATATATCATTTTAGGTTTTTCTTCTTGTTCTAATTTTTGAGCGAGAGCAATTTTTTCTATATAAAGGCAAAGTTTGCCCATTTTATTGACATTTACATCTCCCTGTAAGAGCACATACATAAATTCTTCTAAAGCTTCCATAGGCTTTTCATATCGCTTAGGACAAAAATATACGCACTCCAATTTACCTTTTCCATCATCTAAGACAATGTTAAAATAAGCTTTCGTTTCTCCTTCACGTTTTCCTTTTTTAATTACAAAATCTTTTCTTTCAATTTTTTTAATAAAACCAGCTACAATAACCCCAACTTTAGGAGAATGTATTCCATTTATAAACTCAGGTTTAGTTGTAAAATTCTTACCAACAATTTCTTTTACTACTTCGACATTATATCTTTTTGTCACCTTGTAAGTAGTTTTTATTTCAACATTATCAATATCAACTTCATCAATAAAGTCTTTATTTTCAATAATATTTATAACGAAGTTAGAAAGGAAATTATCTTCTAAGAATCTTGCTAAATCGTTTTGAATTTTATTTTCAATAAAAAACTTATTTAATCTTGAACTCATTTCAATATCGACAACAACATCAATAGGTGTTATATGAATTTTAATATTTTCAGAACTAATATAAGTATTTGCGAGTTTAATTTTTTGTTGTATATAAGAAAGTACTGCCTTTAATATCAATTTTTCTTCAAGATAAACTTTCAAAAATTTTACTTTAATAGTAAGTTTTTCAAAAATCAATTCTTTTTTAAAAAAGTCAAATATTTCTTTCTTTTCTTCTTCGGTTATATCAGGTTCAGTGGAAGGATATAAAAAAGTTATGGTAACTTCAGCACTTTGTTTTCTTACCACAACACTTTTTAAATGAAACTTTTGGTATTTTTCACCAAAAGCGAAATTAAACGCTTGTTCAAAATTCATAACAATATTTTATTCTTTTTATGCTATATTGTCAAGTAATATTTTTATAGAACGAAATGCAAAATATCGACAATAATAACAAAACCAAATAAAATACAAAGTCCAACAAAATGGATAATATTTTCAATTTTACGATTAATAGGTTTACCTCTTATCCATTCAATCAATGTAAATAAAACATGAGAACCATCTAAAGCCGGAAAAGGAAGAATATTAAATATAGCTAAATTTGCAGCAATCAAAGGAATAAAAATCAGCATATAAGAAAGACTTTGAGAAGCATAATTTGCCATTTCAGCAATAGTAGAAATCGTACCACCCATTTGAGTAATAGGGACTTGGAAAGTTAATAAAAGCCATAAACTTTTTAATACAACCCATGCAAAACCAACTGCCATTTCGAAAGAACGGCAAAAACCAGACCAAAAATCATAGACATAAGACCTAATACAAGGTTCTTCCCCTTCTCCACTTTCAAGTCCTGTGTGTGAAATTATATTTACACCATCTGAAGTTGTTTCGATTTCAGGATAAATGGTAATCGTCAAATTTTGTATATTACCATTTCTTTTCACGGTCATTTCAAAAGTATAAAGAGGGCAATCTACATTTTTATGTTCTTCATAATAATCAAAATAATATTTACTTGCTGTTTCCTTTTGAGCATTAATAAGAGGAACAAAATTTTCTCCAAATGCAAAATCTACCTTAACCCCATTCACGTTTGTAACAACATCACCAACCTCATAAGGATTAGCGTAAGAAGTATCATATCTAACAATCTGTTTAACATCATAACCAATGGAACACAAAAGAATCCAAGAAAATATGATAGCAGTCACAAAATTAGCAAAGACGCCAGCAACAAAAACTATAATTCTTTTCCAAGGCTTTTGATTATTAAATGCTTGTGGATTATTTTCATTACAATCATCATCTTCTCCAAAAAAAGCGCAATAACCACCCAAAGGAAAAACACGTAAAGAAAACTTTTCGCCAGTTTTTTTATTAGTTTTACTAAAAAGAGGAAAACCAAAACCAACCGAAAATTCTGTTATTTTAAATTTTAGAATTTTACCTGCAATATAATGTCCAAATTCATGAATCAAGACCATACAAAGTAAAATAACAATAGCAAGTAGAATATATAAAATAATCATAATATTTCCTTATTAATTTGTATAGTTCATTAGTTTAAACAACAACAAAAATTAAGAAAGCAATTAAAATAAATGGAGCAACAAAAATATGAGAGTCAATTCTGTCTAAACAACCACCATGACCTGGTAAAAATTTACCACTATCTTTAACATTAGCACGACGTTTTATAAATGATTCAAAAATATCACCACATTGTGCAATAATAGAGCCTAAAAGAACAATAATCAAATAAGCCCATATAGGAAAAATCTCCATAAAAGGAATAAAAGATTCAATACAACCAAAAATTAAGTAAACACAGGCAGAAAATAATACGCACCACAAAGTTCCACCAACTGCCCCAGAAATTGTTTTATTAGGGCTAATTTTAGGACACAATTTTTTGCCACCTATAAGGGAACCTGTCAACATTGCAAATGTATCTGTAAAGATAGGAATAAGAAAAGCAGTTAAAAGCATAAATACAGAAATATCAGTTTGAATTTCAGATAGTTTAATAAAATTAAATGTATTGAAATGATTTATTAAAATAAAGAAAAGGAAGAAGAAAGAAGGATAAATGAAAGTAATTAAAGTATTAAGAGCTTTATTAAAAGAAAACCTAAAAATAGAAATGTTTTTAAGTTGTCTAACAGTAATTTCATTAAGTGTTTTCTTCTTTAAAATAATCCCCCAAAGATAAAGTAATGAAAAAACAATAATCATCAAAGAAATATTAATCAAAATGGTGTAAAAAATCCAGAAAAAGTCGCCTGAAGTAGATGCAAAGTACATTCCTAAAAGATTCGCAACAAGCAACAATGTAGGAAAAATCACAGCTACAAATTGAAAATTATATTTTCCCATTTTCGTCAACATTTTTGATATTTCAAAACCTGCAAAACAAGCAATAATACCAAAAAACGCATCAAAGAAATATTCACTGACATAAACTTTAAGCACAAAAAGCAGTGCCAATGTGATTACAACAGCAATAGATGAATAAATCCTTTTTTTCATTATTTTCCTCCAAATCTTCTGTTTCTTTTTGAAAATTCAAAAAGTGCCTTATATAATTCTTTTTCGTCAAAATCTGGCCAATATGTTTTTGTAAAATAAAGTTCACTATAAGCAAGTTGATAAAGCATAAAGTTAGACAACCTCATTTCACCACTTGTTCTTACCATTAAATCAATATCTGGAGCTGGAGCAGAATATAAATTTTGTCCAAGACTTTCAATTGTAACTTTTTCACCTTTTTGAATTAAAGTATTAACAGCATGAACAATATCATCTCTCCCACCATAATTCATAGCAAGATTTACAACCAAACCAGTGTTATTTTTTGTTTCGTCCATGACTTGAATAAGAATGTTTCTTAAATTTTCTGGAAATTTAAAAATATCTCCCATAGATACAAACTTAATATTTTTTTCTTTAAACAAATCATGATTTTCTTTTAATAAATCATAAGCAATCTCAAAAATATAATCAATTTCACTTTGTTCTCTTGACCAATTTTCAGTAGAAAATGCAAAGAAAGAAGCATATTTAATTCCATCAATTTTATTTAATGAATTAATAATGTTTTTTAAAGCAATGCCACCCTTCTTATGTCCAAGCATTTTATTTAATCCACGTTCTGTTGCCCATCTTCTATTTCCATCCATAATAAAAGCAATATGAGTAGGGATTATAGAAGGTAATTTTTTTCTACCAAACATAAAAAATCCTTTAAAATAAATATAGTTCTTTAGTTATACTTTCATAACTTCTTGTTCTTTTTCATCAGCAAGTTTTTGAGATAAATCTGTATATTTATCAATATATTTTTGAACCTCTTTTTCGCAAGAACTAAACTCATCTTCATCAGATAAAGTTCCGTCTTTTTTCAAATCTTTTAACATATCTAAAGCGTCACGTCTAACATTTCTCATGGCTATTTTAGTATCTTCACAGATTTTTTTAACTTGTTTAACGATTTCTTTTCTTCTTTCTTCAGTTAATATTGGGAATGCAAGACGAATAACTTTTCCATCATTATTTGGAGTTATTCCAATATCAGACATTGATATAGCCTTTTCAACATTTTTTAATTGAGATGCATCCCAAACACTAATATTCAAAATTCTTGCTTCTGAAACAGTGACAGTTGCCATTTGAACAATTGGAGTTGGTACACCATAATAATCGACCATAATCTTATCTAAAATATGAGGATTTGCTCTGCCTGCCCTAATAACAAGATATTCATTTTGCTGATGCAAATATGCTTTTTCTAAATCTTCTTTAAGACTTGAAAAAACTTCTTCAACCATTTCGTTCATAAAAAACTCCTTATGTAATATAATAGCATATAAAAAAAACTATTTGCAAGTAAAAATCAAATATAAACAAAAAAAACACATCAAATTGACGTGTTTTTATTTTTAATAGTGATAAAAAACTATTTATTTCCAGCCATTTGTTTAGCTACTTCTTCAGCAAGATTATCAACTCTCTTTTCAAGTCCTTCACCAAGTTCATAACGAACAAATCTTCTTATAGAAATTTTTTCACCAATTTTGAGTGTAGCTTCAGTTAAAAGGTCTTTAATAGTTTTTGTTTGGTCTTTCACAAAAGTTTGATTTAAAAGACAAACATCTTCATAAAATTTTTTAACTCTTCCTTCAACCATTTTATCAATAATGTTTGCAGGTTTTCCTTCGTTAATAGCCTGTTTTCTTAAAATTTCTTTTTCACTTTCAAGTTCAGCTGGGTCAACCTCAGCTTCAGAAACATATTTTGGATTTGCAGCTGCGATATGCATAGCAATATCCTTAACAAGAATTTGAAAATCGTCACTTTTGGCAACAAAATCAGTTTCACAATTAACTTCTACAAGTACGCCAATTTTACCACCCATATGGATATATGACCAAACAAGTCCTTCACTTGCAATTCTACCTTGTTTTTTATCAACAGCTTTAAGTCCTCTTTCTCTTAAAAGGACAACAGCTTTTTCAAAATCACCGTTGGCATCAGTAAGAGCTTTTTTACATTCCATCATTCCAACACCTGTTTGTGCTCTAAGTTTTGCTACATCTTGTGCTGTGAAATTCATATTATTTA
>CANQFL010000030.1 GCA_947598785.1 uncultured Clostridia bacterium | reverse complement strand
CAATGAAAAAAACAATACCAATTTTGTTTATTTTTATTTTTGTTTTATTTGCTGGAACAAACATTTTCAGTGGATGTTCTTTTTTTGATGTTGGAACTTATGATGTAAACGATGGTTTTGATACAGAGGAATACATTCCACCAGATTATGATTTCACAATAACAGCTGATGAGAAAGAGATAACAGCATCAATATCCAATATTGGTGAAAATGGTGACAAAGCAAAATTTGTTGCTTTACCTTTATATGAATATCTTGAGAGGGAATCATCTAAAGGATTATCAAGAGAAACAAATTCAATTCCACTTGAAATTAAGGATTATGAGTGTGGAACATCAGCAATAATAAAATTTGATAGATATATTGATGACATTGATTTAGTATATTATAAATATTTCGTAATAGATTCAGCTGATGAAATACTTGCAGGGCCAATGTACTGCACAGATTTTTCATCAGTATATGCATATCCAGAGCCATTTAAAGCAAGAAGCATAAAAGGTGTAATGTGTGAAGATGAATATCGTGAAGAGGTAAAAGATTTAGGGTGTTCATACACAGAAATCAACTACACTCTTGACCATATTCTAGTTCCAAATGAGATATACAACAAAGAAACAGGAAAAATTGAAGAACTCATATATGATGAAGGTGTTGATTCTGAAGGAGGATTGACAATCACAAGAAGAGGTACATCAAAGACAGAGCAAGTTGAAAGTTTTGTGTATAATGGAAAAAAATATTATTTCAGGCGTTCATCTCGTGATGGAGGAGCAGGACTTGCAAGTTTTGATTATAACATCAAAAAATATACAGATGATGAAGTTAAGGTTACAGTAATCTTGCTTATGCACAATTTGAATGACCAATACATACAACCATACTTTTTGACCTATCCAGCAACAGCAAATTCACCTGGATTGGTTCAACCAAACACAAGCAATGAATATGGTGCAAATTATTGGGCAGCACTCATGGAATTTTTTGCTGAAAGATATTCAAGACCAAATTCTCCTTATGGTCATATTCAGACTTATGTTTTGGGGAACGAAATTGATGCTGCAGGAATGTGGAACAGCATTGTTGAACCAGGGCATCCATCTTTGGAACTTGAAGACTATGTTGAAGAATATCACAGAGAGATGAGAATATCAAATTTTGCAGTAAAGAAATATTATAAAGACAATCAAATTTTGGTGTCACTGACTCACCATTGGAGCAGTGCAGCTGAATATTCTCCAAAAGATGTTTTGGACTATATGATGATAAAAACATTAAATGAAGGGAATTTTGATTATGGATTTGCTCTTCATCCTTATGGAATGGTTATGAATGTTCCAGATTTTTGGAAAGAGGACCGAAACAATCATGGCATGACAGGAGCATTAACAACTTCATGTATAACATGGAGCAATCTTGAAGTTATGGAACTTTATCTCAGACAACAAACAAAATTGTTTAATGGGCAAATCAGGTCAGTATATCTTACTGAAGGTGGAGTGACATCACAAATTGACAGCACACTAGCAACAAGCGTAAAAGCAAAAGAACAACAGGCAGCTGGTGTAGCGTATTTATATTACAAAAGCACACAACTTTCTTGCATAAAAGCAGTCATTTATTACAGATTGATTGATGTTGCAGAAGAAGGTGCATATTTTGGACTTTTGACAGGTAATGAAATAAAGAAAGAAGCATACAAAGTGTATAAATATATTGACACACAATATTATTATGAAATATCTCAAAAATTTCTCAAACAAATTGCGTGGAATGACTCAAAAAAAGATCCTCACGGGGTAGATTTTGGTAATGTAGATTCTTACTTTGACACAATGGGGTTGTTTGAAAGCAACTTCAAGTGGTCGGAAGAGTGGGACGAGAGTAAAATCGGAGTCCGAAATATTGATAAGGAGGAATTTGACGGTTGGGAATAAGCACGAATGTTTTTTTAGGGATTTAATTATTTAAAAATTAAACAAAAAAAAAGGAGAAAATAAAAAAAATGAAAATGAAATTATTCACACTATGCGTTGCACTCCTTGCAATCTTTGGTGGTGGTGTATTTATGTTGACATCATGTTGTGGAGATAACGATGTAAAGTTTGATGCAAACGCAGTGACAGTTAAAAACACGGTTGCAACATACGATGGACAAGTTCATGCAATCGAAATTGAGGGAGAAATTCCTGAATGGGTTCAAACCCAAATTGCTTACACAAAGCAAAATGAAGAAGAATTGACAGCAGCACCTGTAAATGCAGGAATATATAATGCAGTTGTGTCATTCAAAGATGAAAATGGAAACAAAGTAGCTGATGACAAAACAGGCACTTTGACCATCAACAAAGCCAAATTTGAAAAACAAAGTGTTGTTTACAACATAACAATGGCAGAAACAAAAGACGGCGAAGATGCTGCTACAAACATTAAAGCTGTTTATGATGCAGATGATGATGAATATTATTTTGATATTGCTGAAAATGTAGCAAAAAGACAACTCAATATGCCAACAGTAACATTCAATGAAAAAGAATATTCAATTCCTCAAGGTGGAATGACTTTCCATACTGAAGACACAAAAGACGGTGAAGGAACAACTTTGATTCCAGAACGAGAAGACAACTACAATGATTTTGACACATATTTTTATCTTAAATTCAATCTTGGAGATGAAAATTACGAAACATTTGAAGATACAGTAACAATTCATATAACAAGACACACTCATGAAATCAAGACTTTTGCAGACCTTGAAGAAATGAGAAATCAAGTTACTGAACTTTGTGAAGGAAGAACAGGACATCCAGAATCTTCAGAAGATGATTGCGTATATTTCAAAGCAAGAGCACATAGATGGGTGTTGAGAAATGATATTGATTGTGAAAATAAAGCTTGGACACCAATTGGCAGAGCTTATTACCAAGACACTAAAGATGGACAAATGCATAAAGAAAACACAACAGCAGATTGGATTGACAACATTTTTATGGGTGAATTTGATGGAAACGGATATACAATTTCAAAGTTCAAAATCACAAACAAAGAATTTGAAGGATGTCTCAGTGCAAAAAATGGAATCAATGTTGGTTTCTTTGGATATGTGACAACTGCTCATATTCATGATGTAAATTTTGATAATGAAACTATTGAAATTAACAAAGAAGGATATACTTGGAATGATGTAAATCCTATATATGCTGGCTTTGTAGTTGGAAGAATTGGTTCTGAATTTTCAGGTATTTATATGGAAAACATCAAGGTTACAAACAGCACAATGAAACTTGATGGTTACAAGATTATGGCTGGTGGAATCATTGGTTATGAACAATATAACAATGGAGAAGACTATTTAACAAGAGATAATCTTGACCTTGAAAATGTTTCAATCTTTGCAACCAACAAAGAAAATAGCGAAAGAGTTGTTGTTGGTGGTTTGGTTGCAGATGCAAAATTGGAGGCAGGTACTTCAGTTTTGAAATACACAAATTGTGATTTAAAAAATGTTAAACTTGGTTTTGACTATGAAGGTTATTCTTCTGCTGGCCCAGAACAAAAAGGTAATTTTATTTCAAAAGAAGGAATTGAAGAATATGTTGCTGCATTTGCAGCTTATGTAAGATGCCCTATGAAATTTGAAAATTGCACAATCACAAACTATTTGATTGCTAGAAATGGCGAAAAAGAATATGGTTACTATTCTCATGTTGAAGGCACTGGCGCTGCAACTTTAGAAGGTTGTTCTTACACAAATGAACAAGACTGGAACGGTGGAGTTTCAGGTGTTTACAGCAAAGATGGAAAAATTGGTGAACCAACTTGGCAAGGTGCTGACGCTGAATAACATCATAATTAAAAAGGACTGAGATTTCAGTCCTTTTTTTATTTAAAAATATTTGCAAAGCAAGGCAAAAATCAGTTATAATTCTAACATAATGCAATTAAGGAGTTTTTATGAAGAAAATTGCCAAACAAGCACAAATTGATTTTTCAGTTGTTGTTGCTTGTTACAACCCTGATTTGGAAAAATTAAAAAAAACTATCATTTCAATTGAAAATCAATTGGGGGAGGTGAAATTTGAAATCATTATTTCTGATGATGGTTCTCAAAAAGATTATAAAGATGAAATTAAGAATTGGGCTGATAATATGTTTTTTGATAACATCATTTACAATTTTTTACCAAACAATGTTGGCACAGTAAAAAATTTTTTATCAGCAACAAAAATTGCAAATGGAAAATATATCAAACCAATTTCACCGGGTGATTACCTTTTTGATGCAAATGCTTTATGCAAATATAAAAAAGCATTTGAAGAAAATGATGCTTCATTGGTTTTTGGAAAAATGGC
This sequence comes from uncultured Clostridia bacterium, assembly GCA_947598785.1. GTDB lineage: Bacteria > Bacillota > Clostridia > Christensenellales > UBA1242 > Caccovivens. The sequence goes on along the minus strand of CANQFL010000030.1, from coordinate 10,279 downwards.
TTATTATGACTCTCACAAAAAACGCATTTTGCACAAATCAGCACCAATCAACAAAGATTTGTTTAAAGGTAAAAATTTGTTGTTTGGCATAATTGATATGGGTGATTTCATTTCTGGGGCATCAATTGCAATGTTAAAAGAAACTATGCAAAAATATTTGGAAGAAATTGCTCCATATTCAGTTTTGCTTGAAGATGTGCCTTTGACTTATTTGTCAGTTCTAAATGATGACAAAGTTTTTGGAATTGAAGATTTTGTTGTGTGGTATGAATTTGGAACAGGAGTTTCAACTCAAAAGGAATCCAAATTGAAAGGACAAATTAATGAAGATTTCAATCAGGTTTTAGATTATCTCTATACAAAATATCCTGAAAAAATGAAAAATTGGAAAAGAATAAGGCAAGGTCATAAAAAAATCTTTGATTTTCCTAGAAAAATATATAAAATTAAACAATTTTTTGCCATTTTTACAAAAATTAATGCAAAATTTTGTCAAATGCAACAATTTTTAGATTATAAACCTAAATATAAACTTGTTGATTTTGTTAAGCATGGCGATGAAAGGGGAATGTTGATTGCAGTAGAAAATCAAAAAGATGTTCCTTTTGACATTAAAAGAGTCTATTATATTTTTGATACATTAAAAGATGTCAGAAGAGGTTTTCATGCTCACAAAAATTTACAACAAGTGCTCATTTGTGTGAGTGGCAAATGCAAAATACATATTGATGACGGAAACAAAACTTTTGAAGTTCCTCTTGAAGATTCAAGTCGTGGACTCTATCTTTCAAATGATGTTTGGAGAGAAATGTATGATTTTTCTCCTGACGCCGTTTTAGTTGTTTTGGCTTCTGAAATCTATAATGAAAAAGATTATATAAGAAATTATGACGATTTTATAAAATATATTAAGGAGAAAAAATAATGAAAGTTCCATTTTCCACCTTTGTATCAATGCAAAAAGAAATAAAAAAAGATATTACAAAAAAATTTCAAGATATTTATGAAAATGCTTATTATATTCATGGCACTGAATTTCAAAATTTTAACAAAAATTTTGCTGACTACATTGGTGTCAAATATGCTGTTGGGGTCGGAAACGGACTTGAAGCATTGATTTTGATTCTTCGTGCGTTTGAAATTGGTGCAGGTGATGAAGTTATTGTTCCTTCAAACACCTACATCGCCACTGCACTTGCTGTTTCTTATGTTGGGGCAAAACCTGTCTTTGTTGAACCAAATCTTGATGATTTTTTAATAAATGCAAATTTAATTGAAAAAGCAATCACAAAACGCACAAAAGCGATTATTGCTGTTCATCTCTATGGTCAATGTTGTGATATGAATAAAATCAAATCAATTGCAAAAAAACACAATTTAAAGGTGATTGAAGATGCTGCTCAAGCACATGGTGCAACTTACAAAGGCAAAAAGGCTGGGGCTCTTGGTGATGCTGCAGGCTTTAGTATGTATCCTGGAAAAAACCTTGGGGCGTTGGGTGATGCAGGGGCTGTTACAACCAATGACAAAAAATTGGCAGAAAAAGTTCTTGCACTTTCCAATTATGGCTCTGACTATAAATATCATAATTTATACAAAGGCTTAAATTCAAGATTAGATGAAATTCAAGCAGGATTTTTGAATGTTAAACTCCCTCATTTGGACAAATGGAATTCTTTTAGGAATGAAGTCGCTGAAGAATATTGTAAAAAAATAAACAACCCTAAAATTATCTTACCTAGCGTAAATAAAGATAACTATCATGTTTGGCATGTTTTTGCAATTCGTTGTAAAGAACGAGATAAACTAGAGAATTATTTGAAAGAAAAGGGCATCTCAACTCTAAAACATTATCCAATTCCTATTCATTTGCAACCAGCGTATAAGGATTTGGATTTCAAAAAAGGAGATTTTCCTATTGCAGAAGAAATCTCTGAAACTGAACTGAGTTTACCTATGTTTTATGGAATGAAAAAAGACGAAATTAAATATGTAATTGATTGTTTGAATGAGTTTTAATTGTGAGGTTGAAATGTTAAGGCAGTTACAAGAAAAAGATGCACAAAATATGGCTTCTTGTATGAATGATGAAAATGTAAATTGTTTTATGAAAATCAGTGAGCGTAAATCAACTGTTGAGGGTTGTTTGGATTTTATTAAAAAAAGTTTAACCGATAAAGAAAATTTGCATTTTGCTATTGTTGATGATAACGATGATTGGATTGGGACTATTTCTTTGAAAAATATTAATAAAAAAGATAAATCTGCCGAATATGCAATCATTACATCAAAAAATGTTCATGGAAAAGGGTTTGCTAAAACTGCTACTGAAGAACTTTTAAACTTTGCTTTTGACAAACTCGACCTCAACAGAATTTATTTAAATGTTGTTGAGAAAAATCTTAGGGCAATCAAATTTTATGAAAAAATGGGATTTAAACCACTTAAAAATGATACAGAAATCCAAATTCGTGGGGAAAATTATGTTTTAAAATGGTTTGAAATAAAAAAGCATCATTGATGCTTTGTGAATTTTAAGCAAGGTTGACATCATTTATTGTTTAATCTTGCTTTTTTCTATTTTATTTAGTCTTATTCTTTTTATCAATTTAAATAATAAGAAAAATATTTCATACATTAAAAATGTTATGAAGAAAGAGAACATTATTAGAGAAACACCCGAAAGTTTAAGCTCATTGATTGCCATTATTGCTACTGCAACATGGAATACAAAGATAAAAAACGGACCTTTTGAACCTATCCACTTATAAAACCATTTTGAAAAGTTGGTTTCAAATTTTGCAAATTTTTCTCCTCTTTTTGCTTTTCCAATATAATCAAAGAAAAGAACAAAACAAAATGCTGACAATAAAGAGGAAATATAATATTCAAACTCAGTCAAATACTTTTTTTCTAAAAAAGATGTTACTATAAAAGTCAAAGCAAAAAACAATTCTAAAATTCCTTTCCATGCTTTGTTGTTGTTTTTGATATACTTATTCAAAACATACCCAATTGAAAAGCAGGGATATCCTAGAATAAGCCAATTTCTATAATATTCTAATTGAAGAACTCCTTTCCCACAAATTTGATATATGTAAGGGGTCATTAACAAAACAAGACCAATTGGTATGAAAAAATTTAAAAGATTTGTGTGTTTGTATTTAACTAAAAAATATTGAACTAAAGAAATTAGAAATAAAGCTAAAATAAACCAACCTTGCCCTATTGCTGGAAAATAATTTAAAAACAAAATATTAAAAAATAAATCTCCATTCATTACAGAATAAATATAATCAACTAAATTATCTCCATCAATTAAAATCCTAATAACTCTCAAGGTTACAAGCAGTGAAATTGTAATAATCATATAAATAAAATTTCGCTTGACTGCTTTCTTTGCAGACTCTAATTCATCATCATGATTTTGTTTGTAAGAAAAGTAACCTGATATCATAAAAAATGCAGGCACTGCAATTCGACATAATGGTGAAAAATCAATTCCTCCTATTGTAGTGGAAGTGTGGATAGAAACCACTAAAAAAGCTAAAAAATATCTAAAAATATCTAGCCAAACATTCCTTCTTGTTTTTTGTTCCATTTGTTGTTCTCCGATTAACTTATTTCATTAACAATTTTTTGGGGAGGGGAGTTTTAAAATACCTGTTGAAATTATAATGTAATCCAATAGCGTTTTGTGAGAATCTTTTTACCATCTATGGTGTTCTCTATCACATCTTGCAATTTTCCACCATTATTTTCAATTACTTTTGCAGAACCAATATTGTCATTGTCGCAAGTTATAAGAACTTCCTTCAATCCCATTGTTTTTGCTTTTCTTAATGCCATAGAAAGCATTTTTGTGCCAATACCTTTATTCCATTGTGAATATCTTACTCCATAACCAATATGTCCACCATATTTCTCTAAACTTTCGTTCAGTTTATGGCGTATGCAGATTTCACCAATAAATTCATCTTTATCAACAAGCCAATATGTTGTTTGTGGAACGCGATTAGGTTTAAGATTTATTCCTTTGCGATAATTATAATATTTCTTTTCAACATCAACTTTGTGTATATCATCAAAATTATATTTGGTGATTTTATTTTTTTTATATTCTTGAAACGCTGCGTCATAAGACTTGTAATATTTTTTATTTGGATAAACTAATCTCATTTTATTCTTCCTATATAATAAGTAGTAGGTCCAACTATATATTTTTGGTGCACTCGTGGGGATTCGAACCCAAGACCTTTCGTTCCGTAGACGAACGCTCTATCCAGCTGAGCTACGAGTGCATATTTTTATGCGTTCATATTATAGCAAATAAAAATAAAAAAGTAAATATTTTTTTGTTTTTATATTAAAATTTTTGATTTAAATAAAAAAATGAAAATTATTTTTTTAATTTTCATTTAGATGTTTTAATATCTCTTGGGCTAGTGAAGCATGAATTCCTTTAACAACACACAATTCTTCAACACTTGCATTTTTTATATTTTCAGTTGTTCCGAAAGCATTTAAAAGTGACTCAATTTTGACTTTACCAAGACCTTTTATTTCTTCCAATTCACTTTTTGTTTGAGATTTTGTGCGTATTTGTCTATGAAAAGTTATCGCAAATCTATGCGCTTCATCTCTAATATTTTGCAAAAGTTTAAGTTCAGCACTTGCGTATTTAAGAATTATAGGAATATTGTTGTTTATTGTAAACACTTCTTCAATTCGTTTTGCTAATGATATCATTTCAATTTCATTTTCCAGTCCAAAACTTTTTAATATTTCATAACAAGATGAAAGTTGACCTTTTCCTCCATCAATAACCAACAAATCTGGTTTTTCTTTAAAACTTTCACCATTTTGTTCAATATATCTTTTTAATCTTCTTGTTAATGCTTCTTTTAAACTTTCAAAATCGTTGTTGCCGACCACAGTTTTGATTTTAAATTTTCTATAATGTTTTTTTGAAGGTTTTCCATTTATAAACACAACCATAGAAGCAACTTTATTCGTGCCACTTATATGTGAAATATCATAACATTCCATTCTTCTAGGTAAATTTTTCAATCCTATTTTTTCTTTTAGTTGTTGAAGTGCACCTATAGATTGCTCATATTCTCGCTTTTCTTTTTCAATGTGCTTATTTAAATATTCTTCTGCATTTTCTTTTGCCATATTTAATAATGTTAAATTGACTGCATGAGGATTAGAAATTATTTTTATGTTTTTTCCAATGTATTCAGTTAAAAGTTTTTCATCAATTTCATGGCTCACTATAATTTCATTTGGAACAAGGCTTGTTTGATAATATTGCACTAAGAAATTGAATAAAGTTTCCTTTTCTTCAAGTTCAGCATCAGTTTGTGTATAATTCATGATTCCTAAAATCTTTCCACCTCGAACAATCATTGAGGTTATAACACCACTTAAACCATTTGTGTGGTAAGCAAAAATATCTTTGTTTACATCTTTTGGTAAATTTGCAACAACGCGTTGTTTTAATTTTGAAATCATTTTTAAACTTTCTCTAAGTTCTATTGCACGTTCAAAGTTTTGTAAGTTAGATGCTATTTCCATTTTTTTTAATAAAATCTCTTCAATTTCGTCATCATTTCCATTTAGGAATCGAATAACTTTTTTTATTTCTTCACCATATTCTTCTTTTGAAACTTTATTAGTACATGGGGCAAGGCATAGACCAAGAGAATAATTAAGACATTCTCTTTTAGCTTTTCCATCAATTTTTTGAGAACAAGTACGAATTTTATATGCAAAATGTATTGTTTTTAAAATTTCTCTTGGGTCAATTCCTGCAATATATGGGCCAAAATATTTTGCACCATCATTTTTCTTAACTTTTCTAACAATTTCCAAACGAGGAAAATCATTTTTCATATCAATTTTTATGTATGGAAAAGCTTTTCCGTCTTTTAATAAAATGTTATAGAAAGGTTGGTGTTTGTGTATGAGGTTACTTTCAAGAGCTAGAGCATCAAGTTCACTTGTTGCAATGAAATAATCAAAGGAATCAACATTATCCACCATTGCTTGAACTTTGCTTGGTTTAGGTGAAGAACGAAAATATTGGCTTACACGATTTTTTAAATTTTTTGCTTTACCAATATAAATTATTTCTCCTTCTTTATTGCGCATTATATAGACACCTGGGCGAGTGGTTAGTGTCTTTAATTTATCTCGAATTTTATCATTCATGATTTTATTATATACTTTTGTTATAGCAAAAACAAGCGAAAATTTAATTTCTAAGTTTTTTATATGTATTATTTGAAATAATATTTGTCTATTTTTTTACTTTTTTATTTAAATCTGTTGCAAATTGTAATTTTATTTGGTAAAATGAGAAAGAATATAAATTAAGGAGGAATCTTTAAATGTTTGATTGGATAGGCGACTTCTTTAAAGCCATGTTCGATATGATTCCAAAAATTATGTATTTACTTTATTCAAGTGCAGCTTGTATTCTTGATGCACTGCAACTTTTTTTCAGAAAGTTAGCTGGACTTGATGTAGTTTGGATGGAAGACCCAGTAACAGGTGACCTTGTTATGTCTTCCGGAGATATTGTAACGCAATTTATCACGGGAATTTTAGGTATAAATACAAACGGATTTGAATATTCTGCACTTTCCACAGTGTTTTGGTCAATGTTTGTTTTTGGAATAATAATTTGTTTTGCAGCAACTTTTGTTGCAGTTATCAAAAGTCATTATACATATGATGAAAAGGCAGCAAAAGGGCCAATGCAATATGTTTACACAGCAGGAAAAGCAATCATTAACATTGTGGCTGTTCCTGCAATTATTGTTCTTGGGCTCTATGTTTCACAAGCACTTTTAACTGCATTAGACTCAATCACATCAACTTCTTCAAGTGCGATTGTTGAATTGTATGGACAAGATGCTGTAACAGATAATTTACAACCATCTGCTACATCAAGGAGTTTAGCAAATGATAGTGCCAATCCAAATGAAAAATCATATATATATTATGATGTTTTTGGTTTTGCGAGCAGTGTAGTTTATGACACTAAAGAAGTTCCTGTATGGGGGATAGATATTTATGATACAGTTAAAATTGCTTCAACTCAAATGTCATTTTCTGGTGTGCTTTTTAAAACTGCAGCATATAATGCAAGTCGTGCAAGGAACAGAAATTGGTATTCAAGTAACAGTGGCAATATCCCAGGTTACGATTGGAAAGTTGATGGAGATGGCAAATTCACTTTATTTAAAAATGCAAAAGGTGATAACAATCTTGCAGATATGATTGACACAGCCTTTGCTTGTAATTTGCACATGAAATCTGGAGTAACAATAACCCTTAATTATGCCAATAACACTTCACTACTTGCTTGGGTTTCGCCAACATACTTTACAAACTTTTTAGCATTTGGATCAAAGGCGTTTTCAAAATTTAATATTGGTCTTGTGTGGTATTTTTATGATTTGTGGCAATTTAACTTTATTGCTGGTTTTGGAGCGTGTGCTGTTGCTCTTTCAATTTTCATTAATGTCATTCTTGGATTAATATCAAGATTATTTATGTCACTTGTACTGTTTTTGATTGCCCCACCATTATTTGGGCTTGCACCTCTTGATGGAGGACAAGCAGCAAAAAATTGGCGTGAACAATTCATGAAACAAATTTTGATGACTTATGGTGCAATTGTCGGAATGAATTTAGTGTTATTGCTGTTGCCATATTTCAACCAGATACATTTCTTTAATATAGGAATTGCTGATTATTTGGCTCAGACATTAATCATAATTGCCGGACTTGTCACTATAAAAGCAGTTATAGCAACTGTTTCAGCAATCATTGGTGCTGCTGATGCAAGCAAAACTGGTGAAGATATGAAACAAGATGTTGCTGAAGGTCTTGGAAAAGGTGTTCTAGCAACTGCTGGTGCAGCAAAATTGGGCATGAAAGCAAATAGTTTCTTGAGAAAAAAACAAAATGCTTTATTTGAAAATTTATTAAATGATCCTGAAACCAGTCCTGTGGGGGCAGCTATAGGAGGTGTTCTTACCGGTGGTTTAGGTGGTGCTTTTTCGCATATAATGTCAAAAACAAAATTAGGGGAATGGGGAGCAGGCAAACTTAATAATGTTAAGAAATTAATTAAAGGTAAGGCTGCTGAAGAATTAGCTGATTATAATCAAATTGAAAAAGCAGAAAGCATTTTACAAGATGAAAATATAGATGAGCAAATTAGAAATGGTTCATTCGCTACAGCTACGAATAGACAACAAGCTTTAAGTTTAAAATTGCAACAAGAAGCAGGAATGTCTGAACAAGATGCGAATGCATATGTTGAGCAAATGAGAGCTGCTGCAACTTCAGGAGGTTCTTTGGCAACTGCTAGACAAAATTTTGCTAATGGAAATGCAAATAGTAGTTATGGTCGTCGTAATGCTAATAACCATATACTTACTGCGAGTGGTAATTTAAGAAGTCAAAGAATGAAAACTTTAAAAACAATAGCACAAGCAAATCAAGCAAAACATGCAGCTAAAGTAAAAGCATTCAAAGATACAGCATTTACTCCTGTTAAAATATTTGATAGTATGTTTAAAGGTGATAAATTCTATGATGCCTTCCTTGATAAGAGTAATATTAGAAAACCTACTGACCATGCTAGAAGAACTGCAGATGCAACAGAGGCTATGTTACAACAAATGCAACAAAATAGAGAATTGGAAGCTCAAAGAGATCAAATTTCTGCTGAAAGATGGAGAGCAACACAAACTCATTATTCAAATACAGAAACTGGAATTTCAAATTTAAATACTGGTGTTGATAATGTGAATAAGAGTGTATTAAGAGTTGATACTAGTGTAAGAGAAGGTAATAAATCTATGGCAGAAGGATTTGAAGGAGTTCAATCAGGACAAGCGGAACAACGAGAGTTAACTAAAAAAGGATTTGAAGGAGTTCAATCAGGACAAGCGGAACAACGAGAGTTAACTAAAAAAGGATTTGAAGGAATTCAATCAGGACAAGCGGAACAACTAAAGTTAACAAAAAAAAGTCAAAAAGAAGCTGAAAAAGAGTATAAAAAAAGATCTGACGCTGCAAAAAAAGGTCATGAAAAACATAAACAGAATGAAGAACAAAAGAAAATGGCCGACGAAGTGCAAGAATGGAATCAATATAATGACTTTACAGGTGAATAACTTATAATTTAAATTATATCATCGAATATAAAATAATAATAATTAAGAAAAAAAGAGGGGTGTCCCTCTTTTTTTTTATAATGTTTTGCCTTCTTTCATAAGTTTTGCCATCTTTTCCATATTGTCTGCAGTGCGTTTCAAATAATAGTCATTTTTCTTTTTTAATCCAATGACTTCTAAAAATTTATTTATTCCTGAATCTCCAAAGACTGCTGATAATACAGTATTAAAATCTCTTGCTATAGATGATACAACTGGCTCTTTGTTATGTGCACATTTATCTATTTTCTTCATATTCCCTCCTACGAAAATAGGATATCAAATTTATGTATAATTGTCAAGTTATTTCGTTTTTTTGTAAGAAAGCGATTTACAATTGGCGCAAGAAAAGAAAAAAACAAACGCCAAAGCGTAACTTTTTGGCGCTTGCGACAAAAATAAGCAAAAGTGCAGTTTTTTTCTTGGTGGTGATGGGTGGATCCGAACCACCGACCTTATGGGTATGAACCATACGCTCTAGCCAACTGAGCTACATCACCAAAAGTAGTTGTATTTTAACATATATCATTTTCTTTGTCAATGAAATATTTAAAATTTATTTTATTGCTTGCAAATTTTTATAAAAAAGTTTATACTTAAAAATATAAAGGAGATTCTTATGATTGAAGAACAAATAAAAAAAGCTAATATTGAAGCTATGAAAAATAAAGATACTGTAGCACGTGCTTTTTACAGTGTTTTAATGAATAAAATTATGTTAGAAAAAATTGCTCGTCGTGAAAGTGGAAAAGAAATTTCTGATGCTGACATATCAAATATAATTCAAAAATTGATTAAAGAACTTAATGAAGAAAAAGAAAATTACAAAAAAGTTGGAAAAATTGAAGAAGTTTCAAATATTGAAAAGCAAATTCAAATTGCAACTGCATATCTTCCAAAAATGCTCTCAAGAGATGAGGTTAAAAAGATTATCCAATCTCTTCCAGATAAAACCATTCCATATGTTATGAAACATTTTAAAACAAATTTCAATGGTCAGGTTGATATGCGACTTGTTCAAGAAGTTTTAAAGGAATTTG
>CANQFL010000029.1 GCA_947598785.1 uncultured Clostridia bacterium | reverse complement strand
ACGGAATGGACCGGGAACATATGAGGGGATTTACAATGAAAATTTCTCGAGAATTTTAAGGTAAGGAGAGGGTAATATGAAATATCTTTTAATTGTTTTTTTATTCTTTTTGTGTGTTGGTGTAGGCTATTTCTTTTCATTAAAATATTTAAAAAGAAAAAAGTTTTGGACCTCTCTCATTTCTCTTGCAGATAAACTTTCTTTAGAAATAAATTTTTCTAGAGAAAGGTTAAAAGTTTTGATATCTTCATTTGACGAAAATAACAAAAAAAATTTACTAGGTATTGATGGCTATTTTTTGGATTATCTTGATAAAAAATGCGAACTTAATAGTCAGGAAATTTTTAAAAAGGCAGGTATTTTAAAGCAAGATGAAAAAGATTTTATATTACTCTTTTTAAAAACGCTAGGAAGAAGTGATGTTGAAAATCAAACAAAAGAAATACACAATTTTGTTGTTAGGTTTAATGAGATAAAAGAACAATGCGATATTGAACAAAAAAAATATGGTTCTCTCTCTTTGAAACTTGGTGTGGTTGCAGGATTGTTTTTAGCTATTATTATTTTTTAGGAGAAATTTATGGATGTTGAGATTATCTTTAAAATTGCTGCAGTTGGCATCTTGACAGTTGTTGTAAGTCAAATCTTAAAAAATAGTGGAAAAGATGATATCTCTACTCTCGCTACTTTGGCAGGAGTTGTTGTAACTCTTTTTATGGTGCTCGGTATGATAAGTGAATTGTTTGATACTATTCGTACAATGTTCAATTTTTCGTTAGTTTATTTTTAACTTAATATAAGGAGAAAATATGGAAACTCTTTATAAAATTATTAGTGTTGCGATAATCACTTGTATTGCTTGTTTAATCATTAAACCTGTACGTCCTGATTTTGCTATCATCATTTCTATTGTAGGTGGTATTATAATAATTTTTTATATGCTTTCTTATTTAACAACCATTTTCGATACCTTCAATACAATTTTCAATATTTCTGGTTTAAATTCTTCACTATATGGAGTAATTTTTAAAATCATTGGTATTGGTTATTTAACTGAATTTACAGCAAGTATGTGTAGTGATACGGGAAATAATAGTTTAGGCGATAAAGTTTTACTTGGAGGGAAAATTATGATATTGGTTATGGCTCTTCCTATAGTAACCAGTATCCTTGAAATTGTCATGGAACTTTTACCTAAATGAGATATATCTTTTGCCATAAAAAAAGGAAGAGTTTTTTTAGGCGAATTTATCCGTTTATAATTGTTCTAATTATTTTTGTTTCATCTTTCTATGGAAGTTTTGACATTGAAAAAGGATTTGTTCCTTTTCAAACTGCATATGCTGAAACATCAAATGAAGTAGAAGAAAAACTTAAAGAAGAAGTATCTAATCAAATTGACAATTTAGACTTTTCAACAATAGAAGATATCGTTAAAAAACTTTCTACATCAGCAAAAGATTTGTTTGCTTCAAGTTCTTTTATTGACAAACTTAATTTAGTGATTTCAGGAGATTATGTAGATAATTCACACAACTTCTTTGCCTCTGTTTTAGCTATTTTTTGGCAAGGATTGAAGGGGTGTTTACCAATAATAGCAAGTATAATTGCCATATCAATTTTAGGTGGTATGGTTACAAATTTAAAACCTGTTACAAATGGAAAATCTATAGGAAATATTATTCATTTTGTAACTTATGGTATTGTCGTCATTTTCCTAGGAACTTCACTAGTTCAACTTATACAAATGACTTCTTCGACCTTAACGTCAATTAAGGGCATATTTGACGGGATTTTTCCAATCTTACTCACTCTTTTAACTGCAGTTGGGGGAACTACCTCTGTGGGTATTTACCAACCTGCTATTGCACTTATGAGTAGTATTATAATTTCGTTTATAACGTATATTCTTCTTCCAATTTTCATTTTTTCAATGGTATTTTCAGTTGTTGGTAATCTTTCAAATAATATAAAACTAGACCATTTTGTTTCATTTTTACACAGCGCTTTTAAATGGATTATTGGACTTTGTTTTACAATTTTCTTAGGTTTTATTAGTATTCAAGGAATTATGGCTGGTGCAGTAGATGGACTTTCAATCAGAACTGCAAAATTTGCACTAAAAAGTTATATTCCTATTGTAGGAGGTTATGTTAGTGATGGACTTTCTGTCATCATGGCAAGTAGCGTTTTAATAAAGAATGCTATTGGTGGAGTTGGCTTATTTTTACTTTTATCTACAATAATATCTCCAATTTTAAATATAGTTCTTTTTATGTTATCAATGAAATTTATGTCAGGTATAATTGAACCTATAGGGGATAAAAAAATAGCGACTTTTATTAATGATATTTCCAAAAGTCTTTCTTTATTAGTAGCGCTTTTAGTAGCAATATCTTTTATGTATTTGGTATTGACAGGCTTAATTATGTGTAGCGCAAATCTTATTGTATAGGAGGGAATATGAATGCAGTTTCATCATGGTTGCTAGGAATAGCTTGTGTTGTGATTATGAGTGTGCTTGCTGAATTTGTACTTCCTGAAGGACAAATTAATAAATACATTAAGGTTATATTTTCATTTTTTATTTTGCTCGTAATCATAATGCCTCTTCCAAAATTATTTGGAAAAGATTTTAATATAAATGATTATTTTACAAGTCAACCAACACTACAAAAAGATTATCTGGAACAATTAAATTTAGATAAGCTTACTGCTCTACAAGAAGATTTATCTAAGGACGTATCTAATAAGGGTTTTAAAAATGTTTTAATTTCTATTAACGCAAATATTTTTTCAGAAAAACTCGAAATTTATTCAATTATAGTCGATTTACGCGAATTAGAATATGACAACACTATTGACAATAAAGATATTGTGACAACAAAACTTGAGATAGCTAAATTGATTGAACAATATTCTAATTTAAAAAATGTGGAGGTGATTTATTATGAATAAAATAAATGAAATTTGGAATAGAATCAAACAAATTAAACATTTACCTATAATCACTGCTGTCTTTATCGGGCTTTTAATTTGTGTTATTTATTTCTCTTCTTTTGTTGTTACAAAAAATGACAACAACATAGTAAATACGACAGAAGAATATAGTTCTGCTTCAGAATATGTGGACAATCTAGAGAATAAACTTGTAAATGTATTGTCAAAGATTTCTGGTGTCCAAAGTGTCAATGCATTGATTACTCTCGAAAGTGGCTTTTCATATAAATACGCCACAGAAACAGAAACTCGAACAACAACTTCAGGTGGACAAGACATCACAATCACTACTGAAAAAGTTGTTTATGTTGATGACAAACCTGTGGTCGAACAAGAAATTTATCCTGTAATAAAGGGGGTGGTTATTGTAGCAAAAGGTGCTGAAAATTTTACAGTTAAAATGAACATTTTGGACGCTACAGAAACAATCTTACAAATTGACAGAAGCAATATAACAATACTATCTTAAAAGGAGAATAAAAATGAAAAAAAGAACAAAAATCATCATTTTAACACTAATGATAGTTCTTCTAGGAGTTACAGGTTATTTAAACATAGTTTTAAATAATTCAGTAAAACAAACGAGTACAGAGGTTACAGCTACAAGTTACTTTACTTCTTATAGAAATGATAGAGCAAGTACACGTGACCAAGAAATTTTATATTATGACGCCATTATTGAAAGCCCTTCATCTTCAAGTGCAGCAATAGACGCAGCTGAACAAGCTAAACTTGCATTAATTTCAACAATAGAAAAAGAACGCGCTGTTGAGGGATTAATTCGTGCTCAAGGATTTGAAGATTGCGTAATTTCTATTTCAGATTCAAAAGTTAATGTCATTGTAAAGGCTTTAAGCCTAACAGAAAACGAAGTTGCTAAGATTTGTGCCGTTGTTACTGAACAACTTAAAACTCAAATTAGAAATATTGTGATATTTTCTGTAGAATAATTTGCAATTTATCCTTTGCTTGTGATAAAATAGCACTATGAAGATTAAGGAGCAAATTTTATGGCAGTAAAAAAAGAGGAAACAAATAACGGTAAAATCACTTTAGATAGAAAAATTCTCGTTTCTATCATAAATTTAGCAGCTAAAGAAATTAATGGTGTTCAAAGCGTTACCAATTCTGCTAGACCATGGATAAAAAAAGTTTTTAATAAATATGACGATGGCGTTGAAATTAAATTTGAAAAAAATGGCGCACTCATTATTGACGTTTATATCAATGTTTATATCGGTGTGAGTGTTCCCGATATTGCTTATCGTGTTCAAGAAAATATAAGAAATTCCCTTGCAACTATGGTGGCTTTAAAACCTCTTAAAATTAATATTCATGTAATAAATGTTGAATGCGATACCGAGGTACAAGATGCGTAATGATGCCAGAGAAAATGCTTTTAAACTCATTTTTGAAGGTTTATTTCATGAGTGTGACGAATTACTTTCAAAAGAAAATTTAATCGCATTAAAGAAAAAAGAAGATGAAGATTTTTTTCAAAATATAATGAAAAATTTTAACGAAAACAAAGAATTATTAAAAAACAAAATTGAAGCACATCTTCAGAATTTTGCTTTCGATAGACTTTTTAAAATTGACCTTGCTTTAATTTATTTAGCTCTTACAGAAATTGAATTTTGTGGAACTCCAAAAGCAGTTGCAATAAATGAGTCCCTTAATTTAGCAAAGAAATACAGTACAGAAAAATCTAATAAATTTATCAATGGCATAATTTCTGCCGTTATTAATGAAAAATGACAAACTACACATTAACAGTTACAAAATTTAATAGTATTGTTAAAAATATATTTAACAGTGAAGAACTTCTCCATAATGTCAAAATCAATGGAGAAGTTTTTGGCGTTTCTATATCAAAACAATCAATATATTTTTCTATTAAAGACGAAGAAAGTTCACTTCCATGCGTATGTTTTTATACAGACCTAATTGATAATATAAAAGAAGGGGATTCTGTCATAGTTACTGGTTCTCCTAATTTTTATACTAAAAGTGGAAAATTTAATTTTGTTATTTCAAAAATAGAGCCATATGGACAAGGTCTTTTATATCAAAAATTCATTGAATTAAAGAATAAACTTGAAAAAGAAGGACTTTTTGATAGTGCAGTAAAAAAACAAATTCCTACAACAGTAAAAAGAATTGGAGTGGTAACTTCCAAAGATGGAGCAGTAATACAAGATATAAAAAATGTAACATGGAGAAGAAATCCAAATATTGATATTGTTTTATATGACACAAAAGTTCAAGGAATAGGGGCAGAAAAAGAAATAGCAGAAGGTATTAACTTCTTTTCAAATTACGATGATGTAGATGTCATTATTGTTGCAAGAGGAGGGGGAAGTTTAGAAGATTTATCTGCCTATAACACAGAAATTGTAGCAAGAGCAACATATGAGTGTCAAAAACCTATTGTTTCAGCTGTAGGACATGAAACAGATTTCACTATAATTGATTTTGTTTCAGATTTAAGAGCACCAACACCGAGTGCTGCAGCCGAATTGCTTACAAAAGACACAAAAAATTTATTGCAAGTTTATAAAAAAGATATATCAAGATTATCAAGAATTATTGATAACTATATTGCAGATAAAACCATTAGATATCAAAATGCAAAAGAAACCATACTTTCTTATATAGAAGATATTTGTAATGATAAAACAAATGAACTAAAAAAAATAAGACAAAACATATTACAAAAAATTGATAATTTTTCAACTAAAAATGAATATGAGCTTAAACTTGAATTTGCTAAATTAAATAGATTAAATCCTCTTGACATATTAAGACGTGGTTATGCTAAAATAGAACAAGAAGGGTTAAGTATAGGAAAACTTGCTGAGCTTAATTTGAAAAAAAATATAGAAGTTCATTTTGTTGATGGAAAAATTAATGCAGAAATAAAGGAGAAATAATATGAGTTTTGAAGAAGCTATAAAAGAACTAGAAGAAATAATTGAAAAATTAGAAAATGAAAACTTACCTCTCAAAAAAGCACAAGAACTTTTTGAAAGAGCAGGTGAACTTTCTAAATTTGCACAAGATGAACTTTCAAAAACAACAGGTAAACTTTATATGATAAAAAAAGAACTTCAACAGGAGGAAGAGGTATGAAATTATCTAAACTTGTAGGCACAAGAATTAAAGAAGTGCCAAATGGTGCAAATATAAAAAGCCATATATTACTTTTGCGTGCTGGCTACATAAAACAAGTTAGCACAGGGATTTTTTCTTTACTTCCACCTGCTCAAAGAGTAAATTTGAAGATTCAAAACATAATGCGTGAGGAAATGAATAAACTTGGTGGACAAGAAGTTCAATTCCCTGTAGTAATGCCAAGAGAACTTTGGGAAATGAGTGGAAGATATAATTCAATAAAAAGCGAAATGGTAAGGTTAAAAGATAGAGCAAATCATGATATGGTTCTTGGAATGACACATGAAGAAGCTGCTGTTCATATGCTTATGAACAATGTAACAAGTTATGACGAATTGCCATGTATGATTTATCAAATCCAAACAAAATTTCGCGATGAACCAAGACCACGTGCAGGGCTTATTAGAGCACGTGAATTTACAATGAAAGACGCGTATTCTTTCCATACAACTCAAGAAGATTTAGATGCTTTTTATAAAAAAGCTTATGATGCGTACATTAGAATTTTTAAAAGAATAGGTTTTAAAAATTTCATAGTCGTTGAAGGTGACAATGGAATGATGGGAGGTAAAGTTTCTCATGAATATATGGCTGTCACTCCTTCAGGTGAAGATAGTTTAGTTATTTGTCCTAAATGTCACTATTCAAGTAATATGGAAGTTGCAGTAAGCAAACGAGATGAAAATGACCATGCTGTTGCCGGCGATATTGAAGAAATTTTCACGGGAAATGCCCACACAATAGAAGAAGTATGTGCTTTTCTTGAAATCGATGCTAAACATACAGCAAAAGCAGTTTGTTATAAAGCTGAAAGAGATGGTTCTCTCGTTCTAGCTTTTCTTCGAGGCGACCATGAAATCAATGAACTTAAACTTCAAAAGTTTGTTAAAAGTGAATTAACTCCAGCTGATACTGAAGAATTTGGGCTTTACGCTGGAAATATAGGGTTCTTGAATTTGAATTTGCCACAGAACTCTCATGTATTTTTTGATGTTTCTCTTAAAGGACTTGAAAATTTGGTTACAGGAGCAAATAAAAAAGATTTCCACCTAAAAAATGTAAGTATGTCAAGAGATGTACCAAATGCCGAATATGTTGATATCAGTTTGGTAAAAGAAGGGGAAAGATGTATTCATTGTGGAGAAGTTTTACAGTTTACAAGAGGTATTGAAATTGGAAATATTTTCCAACTTGGAACAAAATATACAAATACAATGAATATGAAAATTAATATGCCTGATGGAAGTCAAATAAATCCTATTATGGGTTGCTATGGAATTGGAATAGGAAGAAGTTTAGCAAGTATAATTGAAGAAAAAGCCGATGAAAAGGGATTGGTATGGCCAATGACAATAGCACCATGGCAGGTACATTTTTGTCCACTTAGACTTGATGATGAAAATGTTGCAACAATTGCTGATGAACTTTACAAACAAATGTCAGATGCAGGATTAGAGGTTCTTTATGATGACCGTAACCTTTCGGCAGGAATTAAATTAACTGATAGTGAATTAATGGGAATTCCTATTCGAGTTGTAATAAGTCCAAAAACAATGCAAGAACAACAAGCAGAAATCACCATGCGTGAAAGTGGTGAAAAATTTTTCATACCAATCAAAGATTTAGTATCTGAATTGAAAGAGATAATAAAAGGCGAAATTGATGAAATAGAAAAGAAATAAAAAATGTAAATAGGGCATATAGTCCTATTTTTCATTATCAATAAATATAATATTTTTATGAAAAAAAACTTACAATGGTCAGTTAAAATTTTTATACTGTCAATGGCTCTATCTATTATATTTAGTGTGATTTCTCAAAGTATGTTTCCAAATTTACCAATTTTCTTATCACTTTTTGTGATAATGTTTTTTATAATATTAAGCGTAATATTTGATATGATTGGAATTGCAGTAGCATCTTTAGATATAAAAAAACTAGAAAGATATAAAAATGAAAAGGGCTATACAAGTGCAGTCAAACTTTGTAAGAATACAGATAAAGTTTCTTCATTCTGTGGTGATGTCGTTGGAGATATATGTGGCATTTTAAGTGGAGCAGGAGGAGTAAGTTTGGTAGTTAATATGCATCTTTACAATTCAAACTTGTATTTTATTGTCACTTGTCTTGTTAGCTCTTTTATAGCAGGTCTAACAATTTTTGGTAAGGCAATTATGAAAGGATATGCAGTCGAACATTGTGATATAGTGGTAATGAAAATAAGCAAAATTCTTGAATTTTCATTCATATCCATGATAAAAAAATTAATTAATAGACCAAAATTTAAAAAAAAAGATAAAAAATAGTTGACTTAATCATTTAAGTGTGATATTATATTGCAGTAAGAAAGCAGAAGTTCCACTTCTCACCCAACGAATTTTGTTTTGTTGTGGTCAAAAATTTTTAGTGTAAATTTTTGATTTTGTGTATTGGTGGAATTTTATGTATTCTACCAATTTTTTTATAAAAGGAGATTACGACCATTTTTAAAGAACTTTTAATCAATGACCAAATTAATGCAAAAGAAGTCAGACTTATCGGTGAGGAAGGAGAACAACTTGGAGTCCTTTCAAAATCAGAGGCGCAAGAAAAAGCAGATAACGCTGGACTTGACTTAGTTATGATGTCACCAAATGCCAATCCACCAGTTTGTAGGTTAATGGATTATGGTAAATACAAGTTTGATACAATAAAAAAAGATAAAGAAATTCGCAAAAATCAAAAAATAAGTGAAATAAAAGAAATTCAATTATCTATGAGAATAGATGACTATCATATTAGTTTTAAATTGAAAAATGCACAAAAAATTCTTCAAGATGGTGATAAGGTTAAAGTATCACTAAGAATGAGAGGAAGAGAGCAAGCTTATTCAAAAAATGCAATTGAGATTGTAAAAAAATTTGTAAATGACTTGGCAGAATTCGGTTCAATTGATAAAGAGCCAACTATTATGGGAAAAAATGTTTTTGTTGTAATCAATCCAAAAAAAGTATAAAAGGAGAAGACTAAAATGCCTAAACAAAAAACACATAGTGGTGTTAAGAAAAGATTTTCACTCACTGCAACAGGAAAAGTTAAGTTTGCAAGACCAAACAAAGGTCATTTCTTAACTGCAAAAAATAAAAGTCGTAAAAGAAAGCTTAGAAAAGGTTCTTATATTGCTGGAAAAAATCAAGACAATATCAAGACACTTCTTTGCAAATAATTGGAGGGGACTATGAGAATTAAAAGAGGCGTAAATGCTGTTAAAAAGCGTAGAAAAATTTTAAAATCAGCCAAAGGTTATTTTGGAGCAAAAAGCAAACTTTATAGAACAGCAAGAGAACAAGTTATGAAGAGTGGCCAATATGCATATGTTGGAAGAAAACTCAAGAAAAGAAATTTCCGTTCTCTTTGGATTACAAGAATAAATGCTGCTTGCCGTCAAAATGATATTTCTTATAGCAAATTTATAGATGGACTTAAAAAGGCAGAAGTAACTTTGAATAGAAAAGTTTTAGCTGATATGGCAGTCAGAGAACCTGAAGCATTTTCAAAACTTGTTGAACTTGCAAAGAAGGCATAAGGTGAAAAACGCTAGCAAGAATTTTATATTAAACCTTAAAAAGCAAAAACGAGAAAATAAGTCTTTGCTTTTTTTGGCTCATACCAAAATTATAAAAGACTGTTTAAAGAAAGGGGTTATTAAACCTTTATGTATTTTAACGACTTTAGAAAATTTAGATTTTGATGTTGGAGAAGTAGAAATATTAAAGGTTGACGAAAAAACTTTATCACAACTTGCAGACACAAAAACACCACAGAAAGTATTATGCGTTGCATACCTTACACAAGATGTTGTTGAAATTCCAAAAACAAATTTTTTAGTTCTTGACAGATTGCAAGACCCTGGAAATGTTGGAACTTTAATTAGGTCAGCAAAAGCTAGTGGTTTTGAATATGTTTTTTTAGTTGATAGTGTGAGAAAAAACAATAGTAAACTGATAAGTAGTTCAGTAGGGGCTGTGTTTGATAATAAAATTTTTGAAATGACTAAACAACAATTTATTAATTTTGCTATTGATAACAAATTGAAACTTATTTCTTGCGATATGAATGGTGAAAATATTTTCAATTTTAAATCTACAGAAAAAATTGGAATAGTTGTCGGTAATGAAGGACAGGGCGTTAGTAAAGAAATTGCAAATTTATGCTACAAAACTGTAAAAATACCAATGAAAGAAGGAATAGAAAGTTTAAATGCAGGAGTAAGTGGTTCTCTCATTATGTATGAGATAAATAAACACCTTTTTAAATAAATTGTTTGACAAAAATGGTTGTTATTTGATAATATATTAAATATGAATTTAATTATCTAAGGAGAAAATATGTCAGGACATTCAAAATGGCACAATATTCAAGCTAAAAAAGGTAAAACTGATGCAGCTAGAGGAAAGATTTTTACTAAAATTGGAAGAGAAATCGCCGTTTGTGTAAAACAAGGTGGTTCTGACCCAAATGTAAATAGTAAACTTAAAGATATAATCACTAAAGCAAAACAAAACAATATGCCTAATGATAATATTGAAAGGTCAATTAAGAAAGCTGCAGGTGAACTCGGTTCAGTAAATTATGAAGCAATAACTTATGAGGGTTACGGCGTAGGTGGCTCTGCTGTTATAGTAGAGTGTCTTACTGACAACAAAAATAGAACTGCTGGTGATGTACGTCATGCTTTTGATAAACATGGTGGAAGTATGGGGTCAAATGGGTGCGTTTCTTATCTTTTCAAAAGAAAAGGAAGTGTTATTGTAGTTGATGTTAAAGACACTGAAACACTTATGCTTGATGCTATAGAAGCTGGTGCTATAGATGTTTTTGAAGATGAAGATAGCGTAGAAATTATTACTGAAGCAAATGAACATGGAAAAATGCAAGAAGCATTAGAGAAAAAGGGTTACAATGTCGTTTCAGCAGAAACAGCTTTGATACCAGATTTGTATGTTGACCTTTCAGAAGAACAAGAAGGAAAATTCCAAAGAATGGTTGATGCTCTTGAAGATTTAGATGATGTTCAAGAAGTTTATCATAATGTGAATTTAAAGGAAGAAGAATAGTTAATATACAAAAAAAGATTATTCAAATAAGAAATAAAAAAGATTGGATTTAGTCTAATCTTTTTTTATGTTTAGATTTGTTGTTATACTATTTTATTTGACAAATTATATCATTTTTATTAAAATGAATGTATGAGAATTTTAGGAATAGACCCAGGATATGCTATTGTTGGTTTTGGAATAATTGATACTCACAGAAATAATGCTGTGGTAGATTATGGCGTTATTGAAACTCCCAAAGAAGATAGTTTACCAATCAGGTTACAAAGAATAGAAGAATCTTTAAGGGTGTTATTTGAAAGATACAAACCTGATGAAGTTGCAGTAGAAGAACTTTTTTTCTTTCATAACCAAACTACGGCAATTCCTGTTGCTGAAGCAAGAGGCGTGATAGTTTTAACAAGTCAAAAATATTGTGGCAGAACATTTGAATATACACCAATTCAAATAAAACAAGCATTAACAGGAAATGGAAGAGCCGACAAAAAACAAATGCAATTTATGGTTAAAAGCGTATTAGGGCTTTCTTCGATACCTAAACCTGATGATGCAGCCGATGCACTTGCTGTTGCTCTATGTCATAGCCAAATAAATCCAATGTTAAATTCAAATATGATATAATAGGAGATGAAAATGATAGCCTTTTTAGTAGGAACAATAGAAGAAAAACATGAAAATAGTTTAATACTTGATGTTAATGGAGTAGGTTATGAATTGACTATTTCAAACAACACACTTGCAAGTTTACCAATAGAAGGTGAAACTGTAAAAGTTTTAACATATCTTCAGGTTAGTGAAAACACAGGGGTATGTTTGTATGGATTTGCAACAGAAGAAGAAAAATCAATATTTATGAAACTTATTACCGTTTCAGGTATTGGTCCTAAAAGTGCAATATCAATCTTATCAGGCATAAAACTTTCTGACCTTATGGTTGCAATTGTAAGTGGAGATGCTAATTTACTTTCCAAAATTAAAGGACTAGGAAAGAAAAGTGCAGAAAGAATATGTTTAGAATTAAAAGATAAAATTTCAGCAACGTCAATAAGCATGAATGATACATTAATTGATACTCCTATTGATGAGGGGGTTTTAAATGATGCTGTTATGACATTAATAAGCCTTGGAGTAAATAAAAATGAAGCATATAGGCTTGCACGAAGCAAAATGACAGAAGGAATAACTGCTGAAGAAATTATCATGAAAGTTTTAAAAGAATACGGAAAATAATATATATTGTGTAGTACGCTTTATATAACATTGCATAATACCACAAAATAGGGGAGAAATATGGAAGATAGGTTTATTACAAGCACAAAAAATTGGACAGATGCTGAAATTGAAAATTCACTTCGTCCTACAAGACTTGATGAATATGTTGGACAAGATAAAATTAAGCAAAGTCTTGAAGTTTATATAAAAGCTGCAAAGTCTAGAAAAGATGCTCTTGACCATGTTCTTTTATATGGACCACCAGGTTTAGGAAAAACTACACTAGCACACATAATTGCAAATGAACTTGGTTCACAATTCAAAATAACATCTGGTCCTGCTATAGAACACGCTGCCGATTTAGCTGCAATTTTAACAAACTTAAATAAAAATGATGTTTTATTTATTGATGAAATACACAGATTAAACAAAAGTGTAGAAGAAATTTTATATCCTGCAATGGAAGATTTTGCTCTTGATTTCATAGTAGGAAAAGGACCTTCAGCAAAAAATATGCGTCTTAAAATACAACCTTTTACTCTCATAGGCGCAACAACTAAAGCAGGTATGTTAACAAGCCCTCTTCGTGATAGATTTGGGGTTATAAGTCGTTTGGAACTTTATAAAGACGAAGAATTGCAAATTATAGTAAAACGTTCTGCTAAAATATTAAACATAATTATTGACGATGGCGCAAGTCTTGATATTGCAAAGCGTTCAAGAGGAACTCCTCGTATCGCAAACAGATTATTAAAAAGAGTTCGTGATTATGCAGAAGTGTTAGGCAGTGGAAAAATCACTAAAGAGATAACTGACCAAGCTCTCGCACGTATGGAAATAGATGATTTAGGACTTGATTTTATTGACCGTAAGATTTTAGAAAGTATAATATATAAATTCGGTGGTGGTCCTGTTGGACTTGATACTCTTTCTGCAACAATAAGCGAAGACGCTGGAACTATCGAAGATGTGTATGAACCTTACCTTCTTCAATTGGGTTTTGTTGCACGTACACCTCGTGGCCGTGTAGCGCTTGAAAATGCCTATACTCATTTAGGAATTCCTTATGTAGATAAAAATTAATAAAAGGTATAAATATGAAAGAAGAGAAAAACTTATTAAGAAGTACTTATAATTATAATTTACCAGAAGAATTGATAGCACAAACACCTATTGAACCACGCGACCATTCTCGTTTATTATGTTATAATAGAAGCACAGAACAAATACAACACAAACATTTTTATGATATACTAGATTTCTTAAAAAAAGGTGATGTTTTAGTAATAAATAATACAAAAGTTTTACCAGCAAGATTATTTGGATATAAAGTTGAAACAGGTGCTAAGATTGAAGTTTTACTTCAAAAGCGTATTGATTTAAAAAATTGGGAAGTTATAACAAAGCCTGCAAAACGGTTATCAATAGGGACAGAAATAGTTTTTAATGAAAATATAAAATGTACTGTTACTCAAAAAGGCGATTATGGTTCTTGTAATATTAGGTTTGATTATAAAAACGACAAAACTTTTGAAGAACATTTAATGGAAATAGGAACTATGCCACTTCCACCTTATATAAAAGAAAAGTTGAAAAATCAAAATAGATATCAGACCGTTTATGCGAAATATAATGGTTCAAGTGCTGCTCCAACAGCCGGGTTACATTTTACTCCAGAATTACTAGAAAAAATAAAGAATAAAGGTGTAGAGATTTTAGAAGTTTTACTTCATGTTGGGCTTGGAACTTTTAGGCCTGTAAAAGAAGATAACATTTTAAATCATGAAATGCATAGCGAATACTTTGAAATTTCAAAAGATGTTGCAGATAAAATTAATTCAGCTAAAAAAGAAAAAAGAAGGATAATTGCTGTAGGTACGACTTCAGTAAGGGTGCTAGAAAGTGCAGTAAATGAAAATGGAGAAATTGTACCTCAAAAAAGAGAAACAAAAATATTTATTTATCCACCTTATAAATATAAAATAGTTGATTGTTTAATTACAAACTTCCACTTACCTGAAAGTACATTGATTATGTTGGTTTCAGCATTTATAGGTGACATAGAGAAAACATTGAATATATATCAAATTGCTGTTAAAGAAAAATATCGTTTTTTTAGTTTTGGCGATGCAATGTTTATTGAATAAAGTTGTGAATAGTTAAAGGAAAGAAAGATGAACGACAAATATTATTCTTTTGAAATAGAAAAAATATGTCCTAAAACAGGGGCAAGAGCAGGTATTTTTCATACACCAAGAGGGGACATAAAAACGCCTGTATTTATGCCTGTAGGAACACAAGCAACTGTAAAAGGACTAAGACCAGAAGATTTAGATGAATTAGGTGCGCAAATCATATTATCAAACAC
>CANQFL010000028.1 GCA_947598785.1 uncultured Clostridia bacterium | reverse complement strand
TTTGAATTTTCGTAATGCTCAACATATCCAATATAATGGTCTAATCTTAAATAATCAAATTTATCTATTTGATTTTTTATCCTTTCAATTAAAAATTGAAATTTAGATTTTTTTAATTCTTTCCAATTATATATGCAAGTTCCCCAATCCTGTCCTTCTTCACTAAAACAATCTGGAGGACATCCACCTGTTGATGTAGGCATGAAATTTTCATCTAGTTTAAAATAATTAGGATTATTAAACACCTCTACGCTTTCTTTTTCACAATAAATTGGCAAATCTCCTAAAATTTTTATTCCTTTATCATTGGCATATTTTTTTAAATTTTTCCACTGTAAAAATAAAATATATTGAAAAAATATGTATTTTTTATAAGTTTTTTCATTTTCCTTGATAAAATTTTTACTAGCAGCAGAATTTATTTTCCAATATTTTTTATCAACATTTCGCCAATCATATTGATTAAAAACTTCAAGCAATAATTTATAATAAGCATAATTTTCAATATAAGATTTTTGTTTTGAAAAACTTATAGCTTTTTTTATTAACTTTTCATCAGCATTTTCATAAGCTTTTTCAAAAAGTTTTAATTTTTCACTTTTTACAGGTTTATATTCAACTTTTTTACTTTTTTTATATTTTTCTAAAGGTTTGATTTCACTTTTTTTTAATAAACCCATAGCTACTAAATTATCTAAATTAACATACATTTCGTCTATCGTATGAGTGCTAAAACAGCCATATGGTGAATTAAATTCATTTGTTTTTGCAATAGGCAAAATTTGCCAATAATCAACTTTGTTTTTTGAGAGCAAATCAACAAACTTATAAGCCTCCGTTCCAAAATCTCCAACACCATGTTTAGAAGGCAAACTCGAGATAGGACATAAAATACCAAAACCCTTCATAAAAAACCTCCAATTTAATGTTATCATAAAATAAGAATTTTCACAAATTTTTTATATTATTTTTTAATGCGATTTTATATGTTATTTTATTTGATTTTTATTACAAAATTTATTTTAACTTGACTTCTTATTTAAAATGATGTATTATATAACAAAGGAGTGAAAAATATGATAAAAAAAATACTTTATAGTTTAAATCCATCAGAATATCCAGATATTGAAGTTGAATTTCAAGAATTTAAAACATCAGTTGATATTTTGGAACAAGCAACAGAAGGTCCAGTAATTTATGCAAAAAAGACAGTACCAGTCAAGGCAAGGTATGCTAAAGTCGGTGAAGTCGTTGATACTCGCCCTAGAGTCATTTATGAAGACAAGATGTACACATTTAATGAAGTTACTCGTACTGTTGATAGTGAAACAGGCAAAGATGGTTCAAGAATGGTTATAATCACAAATCCAGATGGAGAAGAATATTTACAACCAGAAACTAAAACTAGGGCAAAATATGAAGTTGATGAATTAAGCGACAAACCTACACAAATAGTACCAAAAGGAAATGTAACATCTTTTAAGAGAATAAAAGTAAATGCTACCATAAACTTGTGGGGAGAACCTTGGTTTGTAACTGCTGGTGGATATGTTACTACTGATAAAAATGATTGTTATCCAATAACAAATGCTGCTTTTGAAAAAACTTATGCTCCTATTAACGAACAATCAAAAAACAACAATAAATAATTTGTAAACATAAAGAAAGCATATCACACGATATGCTTTTTTGTTAAAAAACCAAATGTATCTATTGACAATGTGATAATCCTGTGTTAAATTATTATCAAGGAGAAAAAAATGACATTACAAGAATTGTTAAATTTCTTTTCTGATTTATCACATCGAACAGAAATTTCTGTTGATAGAACTCTTTTTGCTGTCGAAGTTATTAAAAGCTTTGGTTGTTGTTTATCTCCAGAAGCTAATGCATATATCAAAAGCATTAAACTTTTTAAGAAAGATGTAAAAGATAAGGAAAAATTTATAAAAACTATTGTTCCTAAACTTTCCAACAATTCTTTTATTGATTTTGATTTAAAATACTACAAAAATAATCTTAAATTTATTGAAGAAAATGTCAATGATTTTGAAGAACAAGCTGATATATTAGAAAAGACATATCAACCTACCAATTATGAAATTAAACAAAAATATAAATCATAACATAATCTTATTTATTCTTTTTTAACTCTTTTACTTGACTTATTAAGCGTTTTATTGTTTAATTATTTCATGAAAAAAATATTTTTATTGACTATGGCATTATTTTTTTGCATAACCTTATTGGGAAATTATAATGCTTTTGCAGAATATTCTACAAATTATGTTGTTATTGCAAATTACGCTTCTATTTTTAAAGAAGCTAGTTTTTCATCAGAAAAAATTGAAACAATATCTCATGGTGAAAAAATCAATTTAGAAACTGATAATGACTCCCCTATTCAATATTGTTATGACGAATTTGTGTTTTATAAAGTTTCACTAAACGAAGAAATAGAAGGATTTATTTTGTCAGATTTGGTTATGGCTGAACAAAATGTTATAACTCAAATACCAAACTTTAATGGACAAACAAACAATCCATGTGTTGTATATCTGTTAGAAGACAACAACCTAGTTGAAAGTGATATTATTCTTCAAAAAGGTCAACGCTTTTTTCTTTATGAAGGTTATAACAGCCATACTGAATTTACAAAAATTGCATTTTTATATGACAATAAAATAATATATGGACAAATTAAAACAAATTTTGTTAAACCTGATGGAATCAATCCAATTATTATCACTTGCATAATTCTTACCTTGGCAATTATAGGAATAATTTTCGCATGGTTGTTTATGCGTAATAAAAAAATAAAATTAAAAAAGAACAAAAAATTTAAAATCCCAAAAAACAATTAAATGGCACACTCTATTGTTTATATTTCATTTTAATCCTAAAATTTCAATAAGGAGAAAAAAATGAAATATAACGATGATTTAGAAATGGAAATTGAAGATTTAAAAAAACAATTATGGAAATTACAAAATGGTATTATTTCACAAATTGAAAATATTTCATCAGTCTTACCTGAAATTCAACAATCCATTACTGAAATAGGACAAAAACTACCCGAGATACAAAGTTCAGTCAATAACATTACAGATAATATTATCCCAAGTTTAGAAGATAAAATTAACAATTCAAGTGGTGGTGGTGAAAATTGGGTTCTTGTTTACGACAGAACAAGCACCGACCCTGCAATCAACCTTGGAAACACTAGAGGTATCTTAGGTGGTCAATCAGCAATGGAAAATTTACCTGATTTTAGCAAATTTAAACGTATTAGATTCAAAGCCCATTATGTCAGCTATTATAAATATTTTTATTTAGATGTCTATAATGAACATAATGTTATGAATTTTTACAATAATCAAGATGTTGGAGATAACATTTTAAACATCTGCGTATGCCTTACCCCTAAAAATGGAAAATTAACTTTCTATTGTCCTCATATGACTCAATTATACTTCTCTAGTAGTGGAGTTAAAAAATTTCGTTATGATGGCGAATATGATTATAGTATTTCTAAAATTGAAGCTATCCCAATTTAGTGCGACTTTTTAAAAAGTCGCTTATTTTTTTCTCATAAATTACGCCTGAAATTGGATATGACATAATATGGTCTGCATTTTTTACTATAAATATTTCTCTTAAATTTGTAGGTGTATTTTCATATAAATCATACGCATTTTCAACCGGTACAAATTTATCTGCGTCACCATGTATATATAAAATTGGAATTTTTGTATCTTTTACTTGTTTGATTGAATCAGCTTTTAATATATCAAAATCATATATTCTTTTAACAAAATTATATAAATGTTTCTTAAAAAGTTTTAAAATTATTTTATGTTTCTTTAATAAATAACATATTTCAATATCGGCATTTGAAAATCCACAATCACTTATCACAGCCTCTACATTCGGTAATTCCTTTTCGCTACTTGCATTTAAAACTGCCGTTCCTCCCATAGATAAACCAAAAAGTAAAATCTTGTTTTGAGGAGTTTTTTCTTTTATAAATTTCACCCAAGAGATTACATCATATTTTTCCAGCCACCCAAACCCAATACAATTTCCTTCACTTTCTCCATGAGCCCTATTATCTACAGCAAGGACATTGAAATTCTTTTCATGAAAAAACTTACAATATTGTTGCATTTGCCAATGACTTTCTCCAAAACCATGGAAAATTATAACTGTTTTGTCAGAATTTGCTTCTAGATAAAATCCTATCAATTTATAACCGTCAAAACTTTGTATATTGACTTTTTTAATTTTTTGTTTTTCCCACCAGCATAAATCCACTTTATAATCAGATAACTTTTTTTCTATATTCCTTTTTAATATTTTTTCAACATAACTTCTTCTTGAAAATCCAATTTTAAATAAAATTGCTCCAATAACTAAATAAAACAAAAAAAATAGTAACATTAGTATTATTAAAATTAGTAAAATATAGGCCGTTATCCTCATTTCCACCTTCTTTTAATCAATTATTGCTTTTACAGGTTGCCCTGTACTTGCATCTTGGTAAGTTAACCAATATCCAAACCCTTTTGAATTTTCTTTGTCTAATGGAAGCCACATAGGAAATCCAGATAACTCTTCTGGTGGTTGTTCGTCATAAACTGCAGGGACACCATAACAAACATATTTCACATTTCCTTCTTCATCATATAGCAAGCCAAAAACATAAAAATCTCCATCGTCTTCATATTCAACTTTTGCCCATTTAGATGCTGGAATTAGATTTTGTAAATTTTTTTCTACAGGATTACTTGCAAAAAGTTTATCAATTTGTGGTTTTAATCTAAAGAAAAATTCTTCTTCCTGTTCGTCATTTTTTGTTTCAATATCTTCTATCTTCTCTTCCTCATAAGTCACATTTTCAACTTGACTTTTTATTTTTTCACTATTTTCAAAAAAATACTTTTTATATGGACAATCTTCACAATTTTTTTCATCACATACAGCCTTATCTATTTCTTGTTCAATTTCTTTTTTTTCATCATCATCAAAGTCAACGCCATATTTATCTAAAATATTTTTCGTTTCTGTCATATTTTTTTTACCATCAGAAATTTCATTGATGATATTAGCATAAATCTCATCATTGTTTCCATCACTAGAACCGTACAAAATTGGTTTAGGTTCTGCATTAACAAAATTGACTACAGCACAAGAAAATGAATTTGGAATTTTTTCAAGTGATATAAAAAATTCATAAAGCATATTTGACTTATATGTCAAACCAGCTTTATAAACTTTTTTATCAACATAAAAACCTAAAGAAGAAATGCCAGGAAGTTCTTTTGAAAAATTATATAGTCTTAACATTCCTTTAAGACCTATTCCATCTTCTTCAAGTGTTAAAACAGCTTTTTTATCTATTTCATTAGTACCACAAAGCACAATACTTTTTTTCTTTAACATAAAACCCTCACTTATATAAATTATTTTATAAGCAAAAATTTTATGATGGTAATACTAATAAGTTTTAATTTGTCGAAAAATAACTATTTTATGGACTTCATCTTATTTTCTACAAATTTCACTATATTTTTCACAGTGAAACCGGCTTTATTTAGCACATCTTGTGGACTGCCACTGCCAACATAATTTTCTACTCCAAAGAAAACACCTTTTTCACCCAAAACTTTCAACCATTTATAATCATTACTTGCTTCAATTCCAACAACTAAAGTTGCATCTTTATTAATTATCTTGCTTTTATAAGAATTTGATTGTTTATCAAATATTTCTATTGATGGCATAGAAACAACATTAACATTAAACTTTTTCTTTAATTCCTTTGCCACTTTAACTGCTAATTCAACTTCTGAACCACTTGCCACTAGAATGATATCAGGTTTTTGAGAATTATTTTGAATAACATAACCACCACACAAAGCACCTTCATAAGATGTTCCGTCAATATGTGGAATATCTTGTCGAGTTAAAATAAATGTAGTTGGATTATAATCTTTAACAGAATAAGTGTAGCCAGCCACAAGTTCTTTATAATCACATGGTCTAAAAACAGTATTTCCAATGATTGCACGAAGTTGTGCTAATTGCTCAATAGGTTGATGAGATGGTCCATCTTGCCCAACTGCTATGCTATCATGAGTATAAAATGACATTACAGGAACTTTCATCATACATCTCATTCTCATCGCTGGAAGAGCATAAGTAGAAAAAGCTAAAAATGTGCTATCAAAAGTAATAAAATCCTCATATAATGCAATACCATTTGTAATTGCCGTCATTGCGTGTTCTCTAACACCAAAATGTATGTTTTTACCTCTTCTATAGCCAGCTGAAAAATTCCCTGCATTATCAATTACAGCAAGAGAAGAAGGTCCAACATCTGCTGTTCCACCAATCATTTGTGGACATTGATAAGCAAGTTCGCTTAAAGCGTGTTGATTTATTTTTCTAGTGCTTGAGCCATCATATTTTGCAATATTTCTTAGTATTCTATCAAAATTTATTTTTTTTCTATCAAAAAATGCCATTAAAGATTTGTAAAGTTCTGGATGAGTACTTGAATACATAGCAAGATTTTGATTCCATTTTTCATGATTTAATTTACCCCTTCTTGTAGTGGCCATACATAATTCTCTGACATCACTAGGAATAAAAAAGCTTTCTTTTACTTTTAAATCTTGTTTAAACTCGTTTAGTTCTTTTTCAGACATAACTCCAGAGTGTACTGCAGAAGTTCCTTCTTTTTCTGTTCCTATTCCAATAGTTGTATTAAAAATAATAATTGTAGGTTTATTACTTTTCTTTGCTCTAGCTATTGCATTTGTACAGAAAAAGTAACTATTCCCTTTAGGGACTCTAATTACATTCCAACCCATAGCAGAAAACTTTTTCCCAACACTTTCTTTGTTTGTTAAACTTAAAGAGCCATCTATAGTGACTTCATTACTATCATATAATAATATTAATTTATTTAACTTTAAACTACCTGCTAAACTTACAGCTTCCTGAGCAACGCCTTCCATTAAGCAACCATCGCCAACAAAGCAATAGGTATAATTATTGATTATATCAAAACCAACAGTATTAAAACGTTCTTCCATGACTGCTTCAGCAATAGCCATACCAACAGCATTTGCAACTCCCTGTCCAAGAGGACCGGTAGAAACTTCAACTCCTTCTGTTATATGAAGTTCTGGATGTCCTGGAGTTTTTGAATCTAATTTGCGAAATTCTTTTAAATCTTGTAAAGATACATCAAAGCCAAACATAGAAAGTAAACTATAATAAAGAGCACTTGCGTGTCCTGCAGAAAGAACAAATCTGTCACGATTAAGATAGTCAGTATCAGAAACATCAAAATTCAAATGGTCTTTAAACAACGCAAAAAGAATAGACGAAGCACCTAAAGATACCCCCAAATGCCCCGAACCAGCATTAGAAATAGTTTCAGCAGAAAGAACTTTTAAATAGTTTATTGCTTTTTGAGTTATATTCATATAATCCTCCTAATAGCCTCAATAATTTTATTGGAAACAAAGTCAGGTTCAACTTTTCTTATATTTAAAGATAAATTACAAATTTCTTGCAATTTTTTTATTCTTGAAGGAAAAGCGATATTATCAATATTTGAGCCAAATTCTTTAATTATCTTTTGAGAAAAATTTATAAAAATAATTAAACTTCTTTCTTTCAATATATTAACATTATGAATTAAATAATCAAAATTTATAGATACTACAACATTTTCAAAAGAAGAAATTTGTTTAATAACTTTTTTTTCACAATCATCAATATATTGTTTGGAACAAAGCTTCTGTAATTTATTTTTGTCAATAAGTTCATATTCTATCAAATCTTTGGTAGAACAAAACATCATACCAAGACTTTGAGATAGAACTTTTGAAATTTGAACAGATAGGCTATCACAAAGTGAAACTATGACAATATTGTAGAAACTTTCCATAAAGATATTTTATCACAAAGTTTTATTATTACAAAATTTTTAAACATAAGTTTATATTTTTCTTAAAAATATCTTAACTTCATTTTGTTTTCAAAAAAATTATGTTTAATACAAAAGAAAAATAGAAAAGAAATCAAAACTACTAACAATGGTAAATCAACAGCATTAGCCATGAAAAACATTTTAAAACACGAATTTTCATTAACAAAAATTCCAATTAAGCCACAATTAAATGTAGAATAGATATTTTTTATATTAACATTATTCAATCTGGTCACGACTTCCTGTGATGGATATAAATATGAGCCACAACTAACAAATGCATATTGAGGATTTATAACTGAAAGAAAAGTATCTGTTGTAGAATAAGATGAACCATGATGAGAAATTAGTAAATAGTCCACATCAATTTTTTCAGAAAAATTTTCTGCAAATTCTTTTTCTCGTATATCGGTCACATCACCTGTAAACATAAAAGTTTTCTGCGAACAAGAGAACGTAACAATTGGAGAATAAGAATTTGTTTGAGAATAATAATCTTTTTCGCCAGCATAAATTTTTATTTGATAATTTTCATCTTCAATAATATCATTTTCTATAAATTTTGTATTGTAATTTCCATTTTGATT
Organism: uncultured Clostridia bacterium; assembly: GCA_947598785.1. Lineage (GTDB taxonomy): Bacteria > Bacillota > Clostridia > Christensenellales > UBA1242 > Caccovivens. The sequence goes on along the minus strand of CANQFL010000028.1, from coordinate 6,343 downwards.
TATCGTGTTTATTAACTTTTTATATTCTTCAGAATAAACAACTTTATAACCATTTAGAGAATTTTCATCTTCAGAAAGAATTTTAGGTCTTAAAATATTTTTAACTTGATATTTATTCAAAATATCAACTGCACCACCAATATGGTCCAAGTCACTATGGCTAAGCAAAAGAGTGTCAATTTTGTTTATTTTATTTTTATCTAAAATGTAATCCAAATTATCAATTAATTTATCTGAACTTTCTAAGCTTCCTGTATCTAAAATCCATACCTTATCATCTGGCAAAATTACACATACACTTGTTGCTTGTCCAACATCAAAAATGTATATTTGCATACTTGCATTATTAAAACCATCATAGCCAGCAGACAAATATAAAATATCTTTATAATTTAAACCAATAAAAATATAAAAAATAATTAAAAATATCGTTAAAAATATTTTTAAAATTAAATTTTTATTAAAATCAATATTTTTTATTTTATAAATTAATTTTTTCACTAAATAAATTCTATTTCATCCTTATCAAAATCTTTAAGTTTAATTTTTTTTGCCTTACCTTGAAAAATTTTCATTATTTCAGGCATCATATCAATAGCGTTTTTATAACCTTGTTCAACCATTTCGTCAATTCCATCTAAACTTGTAGATTTGAATTTTTTATTATCTGTCGCAATAGTAACATCAGCACACATATAACCTTTAACTGCATTACTTTTCATAAGAACTCGTATTGAACAACCTAGTACATCAATAACTTTATTACTTTCTGTCCCGTATGTCCTGGTACTATTACAATCTACAGCTATCACATAATCACAACCAAAATAACGTGGAACATTTGCAGGTATAGTATTTTGCAATCCACCATCACACAATAAATGTTTACCAAATTCAACAGGTTGAAAAATGCCCGGAACACAACAACTTCCAGCGACTGCTTTCGCCAAATTTCCATGAGAAATACATACTTCTTTTGTGGTTTTAATATCAACAGCAACAGCAGAAAAAGGTTTCTTTAGATTTTCAATATTTATATCGCCCAATGTTTCAATCATAAGTTTTTGTATTCCATCTGTTTTTGACGGCATAAAAAAAACTTTATTTGTTCTTATATCTTTAACTTTCAAATCTTTAGCAATTTCCCAAAGCTCTTTAGATGACATTCCATTTGCATACGCTGCACCAATTATACTTCCAACACTAGTTCCTGAAATATAATCAAAATCAAGTCCAAATTCTTCGAATGCTTTAATGACACCAATATGGGACATACCTCTTGCCCCACCACCACCAAAAGCAACTCCTATTTTTGGTTTTTTATTAAAAAAATTTAATACACTCATGAGAATATTATATCAAAAATAAAGACCTTTTAAAAACATTTTTACAACATTTTAGTAATAAGTTAAAATTAAAAATAATAAAATTGATTATGAAAAAAATTTCATTTTTATCATCAATAATCTTTATAATAACAATTTTTACCTGTCTATCATTAGGATATTTTATTTCAAACATAATAGTAATAACAAGTTTGCCATCAACAAATAATATAAAAATAGAAAAACAAACTTTTTTTGCAATTTGTATGAAAGATGATGAAATAACCCCTGAAAAATTAAAATCTAACATTCAATCACAAAATGGTGCTGGATATTTTTATAAAAAAGATAATCAAAATTATATGATTGCAAGCATATATGAAAATAAAAACGATGCAGAACTTGTAAAATCCAATCTTGTATCAAGTGGATATGATATAGATTTTTTGGTATTAGATATTCCTGAAAAAAATATTGATGGCAACTTTGATGAAAATCAAAAAAACATTTTGACAAATTGTTTAAAAGCAGATATTGATATTTACAAAAAACTCTACGATGTTGTAGTGAGTTATGATACAAACATATTAGATAAAACTAAAGCAAAATTAGAATGTAATAACATATATTCTTATATAATATCGATTAAAACAAACTTTTTAACATTTTTTAAAGATGAAAATTTAAAAAATATAGAAAATAACTTATTAAAAATTGAAAAATTGCTTTCCAATCTCGTAAGTGAGATATATGAAAGCAACTCCCAAACATTTTCTTCTTTAATTAAATCAACTTATTGTCAAATCATATTAGGTTAGATTATTCTTTAAAATTTGTAACAAACATTTTCATATTTTTATCTACAAGAATTCTTCCTATTTTATTGTTTTTAATACAATTTACTGCTTCAAAAGCAAATTTTTTTGCCATTTCCAATTCTTCTTCAGTAGGTTTTCCACCTCTTTGAGTTCTACCAATGACTTGATATTTAACTATATCAAGCCCAATAGCCTTATTTAAATTGTTTGCAATTTTCTCTATCTTTTCAATATTTTCTCGAACAATTATACAAGCACTTTGTCCTTTTGTATATTTTTTCAAAATTATGTTTACGATTTTGTTATAATCCAAATCTTTTTTCTCAACAACAACATAATCTGCTTTAACTTCTTTGTTTACAGCCTTAGCGATATCTCCTTCATATCTGCCCATTACTTCAAAAAGACAAGCATTATTTAATGAACGAATACTAGGCATGATGTTATCAACTGCATAAACACATTCTTTAACAGCAGTTGAAAACCCTATACTATAAAAACTATCTAAAACATCATTATCAATTGTTCCTGGAACAAAAATAGTTTTTACACCATTATCAAACAATTCTTTTGCACCTTTCTCAGAGCCATTTCCACCACAAATTATTACATAATCAAATTTTTTAGCATTTTCCAAAGCTACATGGAAATATTTACGTTGTTTAAATTCAGGACATCTAGATGTTTTTATCATTGTTCCTGCACTATTTTTTAAATTTTCATCAATAACTTTAGAAAGTGGATATATTTCACCATTTATCAAACCTGTAAAGCCTGCCAAAGCAAAATAAGTTTCTTTCTTAAATTTGTTATAAATTTCATAAATAAACCTATTCATACCCGAAGCATCGCCACCACTACAAAGTAATAAAATTTTCATTTTTCCTCCTATTGTACTACTATATTTTCATTTCCAATGATACCACTAAGTTCATTTAAAAGATAATTGTTTATCTTAACTGATTGACTATAATTAAAGACTTTATTAGATGACGAACATTTGATAACCACAGGTACATTTCCTGGATATGATGAAATAGAATTTTTAACTTTACTATATATATCTGGATTTTTAGTATCAAATTTTAAACAAAGTCTTTGTTTCTTTTCGCTACTATACAGATTTTCATCTTCTTCTTTCCATAAGATTACAACTTCCCCGATTGCTGTAGGTGGCATTCCATCTCTTATATTGATTCTACCTTTTATAGTAACTAAATTATCTTCTTCCAAAATATTACGATATTTTGCATATGCGTTATTAAATAATGTAATTTCCAAAATACCTTTCAAATCTTCGATTTTGAGATAACACATATCTCTTCCACTTTTTGAACGTTTTTTATTAACTTCAGTAATAATTCCCCCACAAATGAAAGGTTGTCCATCTTGCAAACCAAAATCTTCATTACCTTCTGATTCTTCAGAATAGAAATCCATATCTTCTTCTTGTGAATCATTGTTTGCAACAAGCATATCTGAAGATAGATTAAAATCGTCAAACTTTTTGACATAATCTTGAAGAGGGTGACCTGACATATAAACACCTATAATTTCACGTTCATTCTTTAACAGAATTTTTTTGTTAAATTCGTTTATATCTGGCCAATCAATATTTTCTTCAATTTTATTTTCCCCAAAGAAAGACATCTGTCCCATATTGTTATTCTTTTTATCTTTAATAGCCCTATCCATAAGGTTTTCAAAAACTGCCATATATTGACTACGTGTTTTTCCAAAAGAATCAAAAGCACCACTTAAAATTAGACATTCAATAGCCTTTCGATTAATTCCTCCAATATTTACTGCTCTTGTAATAAAATCATCAAATGATTTAAAATCTCCATTTTCTACTCTATCTTTAATAATACTATCAGTTACGGTTGTTCCAACATGTTTTAATCCACCAAGACCAAATCTAATTTTTTTATCTTCACACCTAAACAAAGTTAAAGATTTATTTATATCAGGTGGTAAAACATCAATACCTTCACTTCTAGCAAAAGAAACATATTTTTTAATATCATCTCCGTTATTAATTCTATCATTCAAAACAGCAGTAATAAATTCTGTTTCATAATAACATTTTAAATATGCAGTTTGATATGAAACATATGCATAAGCAGCAGCGTGAGATTTATTAAACGCATACTTAGCAAATTCTTTCATTTCATCGAATATCTTTTCTGCAACCTCTTTGTCATGCCCCAATTTAATTGCACCAGGGATACTTTTCTTCCCAGCAGGGTCTGTCCAACCATTGATAAATTTTTCTCTTTCTTTATCAATTTTATCAACTTGCTTTTTACCCATTATTCTTCTTATGTTATCAGCTTGCCCAAGAGAATAACCAGCCATAACTTGAACAATTTTCATAACTTGTTCTTGATAAACAATACAGCCATAAGTGACATCTAATATATTTTCAAGACAAGGGTCGTCATAAGTTACTTGTGAAGGGTCTAATTTGTTTTTTACAAATTTAGGTATGAAATCCATAGGACCTGGTCGATATAAAGATATTCCAGCGATAATATCGTCCATACAAGAAGGTTTTAAATCTTTCATAAACTTTTTCATACCGGCACTTTCAAGTTGAAATACAGCGTCAGTTCTCCCACTTGAGATTAAATTGAACACATTAGGGTCATTATAATCCATATCGTAAAAATCAAGTTTAACACCATGATTTTCCAACACATAATCACAAGCTTTTTTGATATCTGTAAGTGTTCTAAGCCCTAAAAAGTCCATCTTGAGAAGCCCCATATGTTCAAGTTCAATCATGCTATATTGAGTAACGCGTTCATTTTCAGATTTAGCAACAGGAACAAAATTAGATACAGGTTCAGGAGCGATTAACACGCCACAAGCATGTTGAGAAGTGTTTCTAGGAACACCCTCAAGTTTTATTGCTATATCTATAATCTTTTTTATATTAGGGTCGTTATCATATATTTCTCTCAATTCAGGAATAATATATTTTTCATTTTCAGGTTTTCCTGTTGTTCCGAAATAATATTTTAAAACAGGAGGTTTTTTAATTCCGTCTGGAAGTTTATTTGGAATAAGTTTAGTAATTTTGATGACATCAGGGATAGGAATTTTCATAACTCTTCCAACATCTCTAATTGCATTCTTAGCTTGCATACACCCAAAGGTAACAATACAAGCGACATGGTCTTCACCATATCTTCTTTTAACATATTCTATAACTTCTCCACGCCTATCCATACAAAAATCAACATCGAAATCTGGCATAGATACACGTTCTTTATTAATAAAGCGTTCGAAAAACAAATTATAACGCATTGGGTCTACTTTTGTAATACCAGAAGTATAAGCAACCAAACTTCCAGCACCACTACCACGACCTGGTCCAACAGGTATTCCAACACTTTCAGCATAGTTTATATAGTCCCAAACAATTAGGAAATATTCAACAAATCCTTGTTCATGAATAATGTTAAGTTCCATTTCAAGACGGTCAATAAGCTCTTGTGTAACTTCCTTATATTTTTTATGTAACCCCTCATAAGAGATTCTTCTTAAAAATTCATAAGGTTCTTCGCCTGTACTTGGAGTATATTTAGGTATGTAATTTTTTGAAGCAGGTAATTTATATTTTTCATCAACATCAAAAATCTCACCTAAAGATTTAGTCTGAATTGTTACATCACATTTATCGGCAATTTCAAGTGTAGTATCAAGAGCCTCTTCAAACCCTTGCATAGCTTCAAGCATTTCATCATAAGTTTTTAAATAAAACTCATCTGTAGAGAATTTCATTCTGTCTTTATCATCTACAGTTTTTCCCATTTGGACACACATTAAAACATCTTGCATTTCAGCATCTTCTTTATATAAATAATGCGCATCATTGGTTGCAACAAGTTTAATAGAAAGCTTTTTAGACATTTCAGCAAGATATTGGTTTACTATCTTTTGTTCTGCTAATCCATGGTTTTGTACTTCAAGATAGAAATCTCCTTCTTCAAACATATTTTTAAGCTTTAATGCAAGCGCATCTGCTTCATCAAAACGTCTTTGTAAAATTAAAGATGGAATATGTCCAGCAAGACAAGCTGAAAGACAAATCACTCCCTTAGAGTATTTAGCGAGTGTTTCATAATCAATTCTTGGCTTATAATAAAATCCTTCACAAAAAGCAATTTCATTAAGTTTTAAAAGGTTATGAAA
>CANQFL010000027.1 GCA_947598785.1 uncultured Clostridia bacterium | reverse complement strand
GGTCGGTGGTTCGAGTCCACTCAAGCCAACCAGTAAAAGCCCGATTTTATCGGGCTTTTTGTTATCATAATATAACCTTTTGACAAGTTTTATACCATTTTTTAACAACAATGTTTTTTAAAAGAAAATGACTAAAAAACTAAAGTTTGTTATGTGATAGGAAAAAATGTGTGAATAATCACAATATTACGGATTTTGCGTCAAGATTTTTTAAAGCCGTTGACTTTGCACACCAATTTATGTTATATATAATATATGTTTGGGAGGGCATATGAAAGCAAAAAAGATTGTTTCAATATTAGCCGTGTTTTGCATTTTGCTTTTAGGTGGATTATGCTTGACGGCCTGTGGTGGTGGAGAAAGCAACAAGTTAACAATCTCTTTTGATAGTAATGGTGGAACAAATGTTTCTGCCATAGAGTATGTTGGTGGTGAACTAGCTATGCCAAGTGACCCAACAAGAGAAGACTATTTGTTTGGTGGCTGGTTTGAAGATAATGGCACTTGGGAAGAGGAATTTGACTCTAGTAAAGTAAGTGATTATGTGGAAAAGGAAAATATAACTCTTTATGCTAAATGGCTTAAGAAAGTAAATTTGGTGTTTCTTGGTGTCGATGAGCCTATATCTGATATTTATTTAGACAGTTTAGACAAAAAACTTCCTGTTCCAAATAAAGAAGGTTATGTTTTTGTTGGTTGGTATCTTGACAACAATACCTTTCAAAATCTTTATACAACAAAAACAATTGTTAAAGAGAACGAGCAAAATGAGGTTTATCTATATCCTAAATGGAAAGTAGATGATTCACAAGAAAAAACAATTTACTATATTGCTGATGGCTTTGGTTTAGAAAAGTCAAACGACATAATAGAGCCACAAAGTACAATAACGCTGTATCAACCAAATGTTGCCTACCATGAATTTGTTGGTTGGTTTTATGATGATAGTTTGACGATGCAAGCACCTATGAGAATGGCAAACTCAATAATCGAAGATGAATTTATAATATTATATGGCAAATTTGTCGCAAAGGAAATTGATACTTTAACTGTGCTTGGACAGCCAAAAATTTATTATGAATATGGTGAAAAATTTGACCTTGGAAATGCCAAACTTTTAGTACAATATAAGGACGCAAAATATGCAAATGAAATTGTAGAAATAACTCCTGAAATGGTTAGAGACTTTTCAACAGAGGACAATGGTCAAAATTTTTATTATTCAACGAACTATCCTCTATATGATTTCTGTGACTCGTTTTATATTAGTGCTTTAAGTAATGAACACATATTAGCAAGCACTTCGGTTAAATATTATGTTAAGAGTGACATAGAAAAATTTTCAATTTTAGGTGCAGAAGATTTAACTTTCAACTTTGGAAACTCAACCGAATTGTCAACAAAAAACTTATCTGTTAGTTGGGAAAAAGTCAATGGTGAAAAAGGAACAGAAGTCTTGAGAGAAAGTGATTTTGGAGCAAATTATTCAACTGATGGTTTATACACAAATTTTATTGGCTCATCTACATTTCAACTTCGATATCATTTTAAAACAATTTTGATAAATTACACAGTAAACCCAGTAGCAGTTGAAAGTGGTTATATTGACCAATTAACGAATCCATTTTTAATAAATGCTCAAAAATCCTTGCTAGACAAAAATATTAAAATATACTTGAAAACCAGCGATGGAAAAGAAATCCTTTATGATGGTTTGAAAACAGAAGATGTTGTGGAAGATATTGATACTTCCACCATTGGACTGCACAAGGCAAAAATAATGTTTGATGACAAAGAGATTGAAATAGCATACACTGTCATAGATATAGATAAAATTGTTTCTGCTGAAATCGAAGAACCTTTCTACACTGGAACTCTTTACTTTGGCTCAATATCTTTCACTGTCACATTTACATTGGAAGATGAAAGTACTTTTAAATACTATTTTGTAAATAATAATTATACATTATCTCCAAATAAAAAGGATTCTTATACTATACAGGGTATAGACACATCATCTGCAGGAATCAAATATGCAAGAGTATATTTTTATGGTAAAGAATTTGATGTCAAATATACTGTAATAGATAACGGACAATTTAATTGGGGAAATAACAATACTTTTGAAGGTGGAATTGTAGGACACTTATAAAAAATTTTAAATACAAGGGCGTCGCTATATTCCATTAAACAGGCTCAATTAGAAAAATAATAATCCGAACCAACAACGGCTCGGATTATTTTTTACACAAGATTATTTCGGATTACCTATAGGAATGCCTTGATACTCGAGCAAATTTTCTATTCTTTTATTTATTATATATTTAAATTTGTTTCATCAAAAAGAGGACTATCTAAAAATTCGCTTATCGTCATATCAAATCCACTTGCTATTAAAATTGTGGTAGAAAGTAAATTGTCTTTTATAGTTTCATGCATTATATTTTTTAGTGTTGAATGAGTTAGCCCACTGTTCATGGCGAGCCTATATCTTGTCATTCCTTTTTTTAATAGTAGCTCTTTAATTCTTAGAGCCAATGCGTGATTAACTGTGTTTGGCATTTATTTCCTTTTATGGTCATATACAACAATAAATATACTTCAAAAAATTTTTTAAATATGGTTGTATATAACCATATTGGTGTGTTATAATTCTCCTGAGGAGAAACTTATGGGAGAAGAACAAAAAAATAATTACATTTTAGAAAAGGAACAATGTCAAATATTATTCACTATGATAGAAGACTACGATTTTGAAAATTTTAAATCCATGAGTTTAAAAATTTTGGAACAACATCCAGAAAATAAACTTGCTAAAATGTTTTACAAATTAAACGTAATTGCAGAAAGCCTTATTCATGGTGATTTTGTGAGTATAGATTTTTCCACATCACCAATTACAGATTATTTTACAAATAATAATGGGCAAATAGATATTGACTTATCAAAACAATTATTAATTTTGATATCTCAAAAAACAGTTATAGGAAACGAAGAATGCAATTGTGTTCGTGAAATTATAAAGAATGTACAAAATTTAGGGTTAAAAGATGATGAACTCAAAGATTTTTATTTAACTATTTTAATTTTGGCCAAAGAAGGAAATGTTTGTTTAAAAAAGATAGAAAAACTTAACAAAGAATCAAGATTAATTGGATTAAAGTCTTTAATTTTAACTGATAATGAATACATCGCTGCATATGCAAAAGAATATCACACTGATATAAAAAATTTATATAAAATCTTGTTATCTTCAAAATCTAACTTTGAACAAACGATAAAGGAATGTTGTGAAGAATCAGAACTTCTAGAAAATAATGTGGAAGAATCAAAGCTTTCAAAAAACGAGATAAAAGAAATAAATAAACCAATTAATAAATCAAAAAATTCTAAAATTACTACTTTTATTATTATTTTTATTGTTCTTTTTATAATTTGCTTGATATCATCATTAATAAAGAAATAGTCAATTTTTGTGTATACTTGTAATTAAATAGATAAACAAGCATAATTAGAAAAAGAATAATCCGAACCAACAACGCTCGGATTTTTTTCATAAGATTTTTATACTTTTCGCTTGCTCTTATATTTTCTTTATCCTATAATTTATCTGAATATTGTTCACAAGTTTTTCTATTTCTTCTTTGTTAAATCTGCAATGCTGGGTCTATGTTCTTTATCTTATCCATATATACATCTTACAGTTGTAAGAAGTCAAGTATTTTCCTTATAAAAGTGAAATAATTATAAATGTGGAATTAAACAAATTTAAAGACAATTTAAGGATGCTCCGTAAGGAATATGGAATTGGACAAATACAGCTTGCCCAAGCTATTGGTGTAAGTAAGGGTATTATTAGTTTGTGGGAAAATGGCTTAAGAGAACCTAACATGTCATCTTTGATTGCACTTGCTAAATGTTTTAATGTAAGCATAGATTATTTGGTTGGTTTAGAATAATAATAAAAAAAGGTGGTGTTTTATGAAAACAAAAAAATTATTTATTATTACACTTTTACTTTGCTCTTTAATTATACCAATGGTTAGTGGTTGTGGTTGTGATGCGACACATACACACACTTTTTCTGATTGGGTTCAAACAATAGAACCAACTTGTACAAAAGATGGAGAAATGAGAAGAGAATGTTTGGACTGTGATTATTATGAAACAACTCCTATAAACAAGTTGGGACATAGTTATGGAGAGTGGAGAGAGACCGTTCATCCAAACTGCACAGAAAAAGGTAAAAGAGTAAGGAATTGCATAAGATGCAATATTCCACAAGAAGAAACTTTAAGTGAATTGGGGCATGACTTTTCAAAAGTATGGTCATATACTGACACTCATCACTATCATTCTTGTTTGAGAACAGGTTGCTCAGCAAAAAGTGATGAAGAAGAACACAAATATAGCAATGGAAAAACCAAGTGTGAAGTTTGCGATTATGACAAAGGAAACAATGTATTTCAATACAGCAAAAACAAAGATGGTGTGTCATATTCGATTACAGGAACAAGTGACACACAGGCAACAGAAATAATAATACCAGATGAATACAACAATTTGCCTGTAACTGAAATTGCTGAAGCTGCATTTTATACTACAACTCCAGATGAAAGCGTTTTAACAAAAGTAACAATTGGAAACAATATAAAAAAGATTGGTAAGAAAAGCTTTGGAGGCAACAAAAATTTACAAGATATAATTTTTTCTGATTCAGTTGAAGAAATTGGACAAGAAGCATTTTCAGGGTGTGAATCACTTTCTACGCTTGAAATGCCAGAAAGTTTGAGAAAAGTGTCACAATATGCTTTTTATAATTGTAATGGTTTAACAAGTGTTGTTTTCAAAGATAACCTTGAAAATTTAGAGTCATTTTCATTCTATAATTGTTCCGAACTTGAAAGAGTAGATTTAGGAAATGGAAGTTTGGCAGCTAAATGGGGTGCTTTCTATAGTTGTGATAAAATTAAATATGTCACAATTGGTGAAAATGTAAAATCATTTGCAGGTGGAGTATTCACAAGTGAAATTATCGAATTTAACAATAAAAACAATGTTGATTATATTGGAAATAATGAAAATCAATTTGTAGTGGCAATGAAAGCTGATGAAACAATTACAAACTACTCTTCTGAGCCAGGTACTCGTGCTATTGCTGGAAGTGCTTTTGAATATTGCAGCCAACTTGAGACAGTAAATCTTGGTGTAAGTGTAACATCAATTGGAGATAGTGCATTTTCTGGTTGTTCAACTCTTACAAATTTGACATTAAGCCCAAATTTAAGAAACATAAATGAATATGCTTTTTATGGTTGCAGCGCTATTCAAAAAGTTTATATAGATTCAATTGAAAATTGGTTAAAAATTAAATTTGATGTAAATGTGTCTGACGACCAAATGCAATATCAAGGTGATGTAAATCCATTATATAATGGAGAAGCAGAATTGATTGTAGATTCATCAAATGTGGTTACAACAATAAATATGTCAGATGAAATAACAGAAATTTCTCCTTTTGCTTTTGCTGGTTATAACAAATTAACATCAATAAATATTGGAAAAAATGTCAATAAAATTGGAGATTTTGCTTTTACTGAGTGCAAGGGATTGGAAACAATTACAATTGCAGACGGAAACACTACCTTTGAAGCAAGTCAAAACTGTGTTGTAAAAAAAGATACAAAAACTCTTGTGGTTGCTTGTAAAAACAGTATAATTCCTGATGATGTAAAAATAATTCCAAATTGTGCTTTCAAAGGTTTGGGGGACATTGCTAACAATGAAATCAATATTCCAGACAGTGTTGAAACTATTGGAGATTACGCTTTTTGGGGATGCAATTTAGATGTAGTTAGAATTGGAAATGGCATTAAATCAATCGGCGAGATGGCATTTGACCCAAATGAAAGTAGAACTGTATATTTAAAAGATATTGAAAGTTGGTGTAATGTTGATTTGCTAGATGGCATCTCAAGTCCTATTTGTTGGGGTGCTTCAATATTCATCAATGGAACTGAAGTGACAGGTTATGGAGCTGATTATGAAAGTAATTCATTGGTAATTCCTGAAACAGTTGAAACAATTAAGCCTTGGGTTTTTTACAATTGCATAATAACAGATTTGGAAATTTCAGCAAAAACAACCAAAATTGACCCAACTTCTTTTGCTTATACAGCAAATTTGGGCAATGTGATTGTTGATGCAGAAAATCCTGTTTATAAAATGTCAAGCACAAATGATGGAATCATTGAAAATGGAAATGTATTATTTTTGTGTATTAATAAAACTAATGTTGATTTCAGCCAAGACAATATTGAAAAAATTGGAGAATATGCTTTTGCTACAAGACTTATGGAAAGCGTAAATTTGCCAACAACCGTGAAAGAAATTGGAGATTATGCTTTTGAAAGTTGTGCATTGACAAGTTTTGAAATTAAAAATGGTGTTACAAAAATAGGAGACTACGCATTTTCAGAAAACTTAAGCTTAACATCAATCACAATTGCATCAACAGTGACTGAAATAGGAGCTTATTCATTTAATGGTTGCAGCGTGCTTGAAGAAGTTAAGTTTGGAAAAGAAAATGAAGTTCCTCAGATTGAAAGAATTGGAGAAAGTGCCTTTTGGTATGATGGAGCACTTACAACAATAAAAATTCCTGCAAGCGTTATTTATATCGGAGAAACTGCTTTTGGTGGAACAGGACTCACCAGCGCAATATTTGAAGACCCAACAGGTTGGATAGCAACAGATTATGAGGGTACAAATGATGTTGATTCAGCAATTTTAATGGACGAAAGTCAAGCAGCAAATGAGCTTATTGATGGATACAAAACATATACAAAAAATTAAAAATATTTGTATTAAAATTAAATCAAAAAAACCGAAAGTTAATTTTCGGTTTTTTTATATTCTGTTGTATTAATTAAACCAATTAAAAATAATTATTCGTTAAATTGTGTTTTAATTTAAGATTTTATAAAATAGTTGCTTGGGCGAGTTACTAAATATAGATACCATATCCAACCTATTATTGGAATAAATAAAACTAAAATATATTTCCATGACAAACCTATATCATGCATTCGTCTGAATATTAAAGATATTGATGGCAGTAATTCTATTATACAGAATATACTAAATAAAATTATCATAGTGATGCTAAATGCGTTTATAACTATGTTTGAGAATGTAAGACTTATTATAAGTAAGGTTAAAAGAATTATCATTATTATTGCGTTTAATAATATTCCTAACCAAAATTCTTTTCTATTTGATTTTCCTTTAAAATCGTACATTCTTTTCCAAAATAAATAAAAATAATAAAACATAATTCTATTATGTAAAAAAATAAGTATTTTAAACATATTTATATTTTTATTTTATTTAGCATATTATATCGTAACAATGTTATATTAAATTTTTTTTATAAAGTTGTTAAATTTATTTGCATATTTCGACAAATTTATTATACAATTTATTAAGTTTATTTATATTTAAAAGAGGTTAATTGTGATTGATTTATTTAAGAAAACTGAAGAACAACATTTATATAACAAAGTAAAAGAAGCTAATTGTTATCCTTACTTTCATGAGCTCTCTTCAGGACAAGATACTGAAGTTATCATGGAAGGACATGAAACTATCATGATTGGTTCAAATAATTATCTTGGGCTTACTTCTCATCCTGAAGTTATACAAGCAGGAATTGATGCTATAAAAAAATATGGCTCAGGTTGTTCTGGTTCACGTTTTTTAAATGGTACATTGGATATTCATGTTAATTTAGAAAAAAAACTTGCTAAATTTTTACACAAAGAAGCCGTTATGACATTTTCTACAGGTTTTCAAAGTAATTTGGGAATTATAAGTGCTATTGTTGGAAGAAACGATTATGTTCTTTGTGATAGAGAAAATCATGCTAGCATTTATGATGGATGTAGGTTGAGTTTTGGACGTATGGTTAGATATAATCATAGTGATATGGACGACCTTGAAAGAAAACTTAAAGAAGTCCCAGAAACTGCAGGTGCTTTGATTGTTACTGACGGTGTTTTTAGCATGGGTGGAGATATTTGTAAACTTCCTGAAATTATTAAACTCGCAAAGAAATATGGCGCAAGAGTTATGATTGACGATGCTCATGGACTTGGAGTTTTAGGTGCTCATGGAAGAGGTACTGCAGAATATTTTGGTTTAGAAGATGAAGTTGATATTATTATGGGGACTTTTTCAAAATCTCTTGCAAGTCTTGGTGGTTATATGGCTTCGAGCAGTAAAGTTATTGAGTATGTGAAACATACTTCTAGACCATACATTTTCAGTGCAAGTATAACTCCGGTTTCAGTTGCTTGTGCAACTAAAGCCCTTGAAATTTTGGAAAGAGAACCAGAGAGAGTTAAAAAATTAAGAGATATAAGTGATTATATGAGACAAGGATTGAAAAAATTGGGTGTTAATATTATTGAAAGTACAACTCCAATCATTCCTATTTACACTTATGATGATATGAAAGCATTTATGGCTTGCAAATTATTGCTTGAAAGAGGTGTTTATGTCAATCCAGTTGTAACACCTGCAACTCCTCCAGGAAAAGCTCTTTTACGTACAAGTTACACTGCTACTCATACAAAAGAGCAAATGGATAAAGCAATGGTTGAAATTAAAAAAGTTCTTGACAAACTTGAAATTAAATAAGGCGATATAAAATTATCGTCTTTTTTTATAAAATTTAAAAAAATCTTTATTTTTATTTGACAAAATTTTAACTAAAAACTAAAATATTGTCGTATAAAGGAGATAAAAATGGATTGGAATGGAATTTGGAACAGCATCGTAACCTTTTTTACTGAAAATAACAATGCCAACATTTGGAATATCGTTTGGTTTATTGCTATTTTGGTTATTGGCATTATTGTCATTAAAATTGTTATGGCTGTTGTTAGAAAAGTTTTGAGTAAAACCAAGATTGAAAAAATTGCTCAACAATTTGCTTGTACGATTCTGAAGTTTGTGTTATGGCTTGCTTTGATTTTGCTTTTATTGTCAAGAATTGGCGTAGAAGTGACAGGAATTTTGACAGCATTTAGTGCTATCATATTGGCTGTAGGTATGGCTTTGCAAAATGCTATTGCCAATGTAGCAAATGGAATTATTATAATTTCAAGCCATATGTTCAAAAAGGGTGATTACATTGTTGTCAATGGTGTTGAAGGAAGCATTGTAGATATTAATTTCCTTTTCACTACTTTAGTTACAGTTGACAATAAAAAAATTACTTTGCCAAATACAGCAATTTTAAATAACAATGTTACTAATTTTGGTGCACATCCAAAAAGAAGAGTTGATTTTAATTTTGATGTAGCTTATGAAACAGATGTTGAACTTGTTAAGAAAGTTGTTACAGATGTTATGAAAAGTGACGGAAGAGTTGACCTTAATCCAGAACCTTTCTGTCGTTTAAAATCTTTAGAATCAAGCAGTATCAGATTTTTCGCAAATTGCTGGTGTGATAACGCAGATTATTGGGACGTATATTATTATATAATGGAAAATGTTTATAATGAATTTAAAAGAAATAAAATTTCTATTCCTTATAATCAACTTGAAGTTCGTGAAAGAAAAGATAATGTTAAAATGCCAGTTGGCCCAAAACTTCAAAAAAGAGTTGAAAAAGTGCGAGAAGAAAAAGAGCATGAAGATGGCTTGAAAATGGTTTTAAATAAATCAAAAGAAAAATTGCACATACATAATAAAAAAGAAAAAAAAGAGAAAGTAGATAAAAAAGACAAAAAGAAAAATAAAAAAAATAAAGACGAAGAATAAGCACATTTAAAGTGCTTTTCTTTTTTTAATCCACTAAATTTGTTTGATTTGATAATTTTATGTGCTATTATATTTAATATAGGTATTTTTATTATGACTGAAGTTAAAAGAAGAGGCATAAAAAATTTTGGAAGATATTTTTGGAATACTTTTAAAGAAGCAAAATATCTTCTTTTCAAATATGTAGTTTGTGCAGTATTGATGAGTGTAATAACTGTGCTTGCAAATCTTTTGCAAGTACAAGAACTCACCTATCTTAATGCTGTGCTTGCAATCAATGCTTTTTCAACTTCTATATCTTTTGGAATAAGTCAAGGAATAACCGTTATGGTTAATCAAAGCATCAATTCCAAATTTAGAGTAAGAAAATATATTCGACTTGGGAATATTATCAATCTCATATTTGTCACAATCTTTACAATGATTTTGGCACTTTTTCCTAGGTTTATAATGGAAACTATTACAAGTTATGTGCCACAAGATTACACATTTTATTATTTGATGTGTGGTTACTTTTTCATTTGTGGAATTAAAGAATATCTTTTACAAACATTAAAACAACTTAAAATTTTTAAAATGCAATTTTTTAGTGATTGTTTGAATTATATATTAGTTGTATTGGGCTTTATTATTTTATATTTTTCTGGTTTTTACCTTTTGAATTATATTGCTTCGATTTATATCGTTGCAGTGTTTATTACAATGATTATTGGCATTATAGTTATAACCAAGAATAAAACAGTTTCGGTGAATTTATTTCATTTTGAAAAAATTTCATTAACAAAAAAACAAATAAAAATTATTTTGTATAATCTTGGAGCAGAATTTATTTGGCAAATTGGTATTTTTTTAATCAGTGTATTCTTTTTAAGACTTTCTGATGCCTTGTTAAATACATTTTCCTATTTGGAAGTTGTGTTAGATATTTTGTTAGGATTTTATCTGGCTTTTGCTGATGTCACTAGTATTAAAATTGCTCGTGCTTTAGGAAGAAGTAATTTTGATAAAGCTAGTCTTTATGCTAAGTATTCAATTTATGGAACTTTTGTGATATGGCTATTTTATTTTGCTGTAAGTATGATTTTTTCGTATCCAATTGCTTTAGGGGTTAATAAAGAGTATTTCTTAATCATGTTCTCAGTTTTACCTTGTTATGCTTTTGTCTATTTGCTGAAATTTACTAATTGGACTTTTTCATCATATATGTTGAGGTTGGGTGGAAAAGCTTTCTCACTTTTTGTTATTGAATCAATAAAGACCTTGCTTTATTTAGTGCTATGTTTAATTTCTCGATATATCCCTAATAACGTTTATTTAGCATATTTGATTATTTCTATACCAGAAATTATGGCAATTCCTATTGAATTTATAATTTATAAAAGAAAAAAATGGCTTGCTAATGTCAATGAAGACCCTAATCTTTTAAGAAATAAAGTTAAATGTTTTATTTTTGATTTTGATGATACTCTTTATTATGGGGTGAATAGTAATGCCTTTAAGCAATTAGTTTTGAATTTCTTTAACGAACATTTTTCTCAATATAGTGAAAAAGAGAAAAAACAAATTCTAAAAAAATATCATTGTGGTAGAAAAGGACTTGAAGTCTATCGCCATATTAAAGAAATTCTGATTGATTATGAGGGCTCTTCTAACGCATGGATAAACTTTAAAGGAGGATTAGAACTTCAACCTGAAGAAAAACAAGGAAAAGGAATTTTAAATAAAGAATTAGAAAAATGCAAACAACTTGGACATCTTTATATTGTTTCTAATTCACATATCAAAGAAATACAAATGAGAGCTAAACTTTATGGAATTAATTTAAAACTATTTAAGAAAATCTACTCAAATGATACCAATATAGCAGATGGTCCAAAAGGTGTGTTCTATAAACAAATTATGGAATCAGAAAAACTTTTGCCTGAAAATATGTTGGTTGTTGGTGACCAATATAAAACTGATTTACTTCCAGCTAAAGAATTAGAAATGAATATTTTTAAAAGTGATGGTGGATTTACTTTTGAAGAATTGGTGGGATAATATGAATACAATATTTGAAAAAACAAAATTTCCTTTTATTCTTGCTCCTATGGCAGGAGTTACAGATGTTGGATTTCGAGCTGTATGTTCAATTTTTGGTGCAGATGCCACAGTGACTGAAATGCTTTCAGTTCGTGCAATGGCTTTCAACCCTAAAAAAACCGAATTTATGACTCTTACTTCAACTGAAGAAAAATATAAAATTGCACAAATTTTTGGACATGAAGAAAATTATTTTATAAAAGCTGTTCAAAATCCTATTTTAAATAAATTTGATTCGTTTGATATCAATATGGGTTGTCCAGCACCTAAAATTATTAAAAATGGCGAAGGTGGAGCACTCATGGATAATCTTATTTTAGCAAGCAAATTGATTTCAACAACTAAAATTTCAACAAACAAACCTGTATCCGTTAAATTTAGAAAAGGAAATAAATTTGAGAATTATTTAGAATTTGGCAGAATGTGTCAAGATAGTGGAGCAGATTATGTTACTTTTCATGCAAGAACTGTTGGACAAGGTTATAGTGGAAAAGTTGATTTAGATGCAATTGCATCGTTAAAAGCAAAACTTGATATCAAGGTTATTGGAAATGGCGACATTGTTGATGAAAACAGTTTAAAAAACATGAAAGAAACGGGTGTTGACGGAGTAATGATTGGACGTGGTGCACTCGGAAGACCATGGATTTTTTCACAATTAATGAAAAAAAATGAAAAAATAAGCCATTTTGATGCTATTTTTACTCATATTTCATATTTAAGAGAACATTTTGATGAAAATTGGCTAAAACTTTATTTGAGAAAACATTTACTTTGGTATGCAAAAGATTTACCTCTTTCAAGTGTTGTTAGAGCAAAACTTGCAATGTGTGATGATATTGATGTCGCTCTTGAAATATTAAAAGACTTTCTAAATTCATAGGAAAAAGATTTGATTTATATTTTTAAATGTTGTAAACTAATATCAAGATAGTGAGGTTGGCAATGAAGAGAACAATTAGAGATTTAAAAAATATAAAGGGTGAAAGAATCTTAGTTAGATGTGATTTCAATGTGCCACTTGATAACTGGGGGGATATCCTTGATGATACAAGAATTATTGCTGCTATTCCAACCCTTAAATTTCTTAACGACCAAGGTGCAAAACTTATTGTTTGTTCTCATTTAGGTCGTCCAAAAGGGTATGATAAATTTTTATCTATGTTTCCTGTGTCTGTAGTTCTTATGAAATATTTTCCAAATAAGGTTAAATTTTGCAATAAAGTGATTGGACCAGAAGTAAAAAAAGCTGTTAACCAAATGAAAAATGGAGATATTTTGGTCTTAGAAAACCTTAGATTTCATGATGGAGAAGAAAAAAATGACCCTACTTTCGTAAATGAACTATCTTCTCTTGCTCAATTTTATGTAGATGATGCCTTTGGCGTAGCACACAGAAAACATGCCTCAAATTATGGAGTAGCATTAAAACTTCCTAATGCTATCGGTTTTTTAATTGAAAAAGAAATTAATGTTTTTGAAAAGGCTTTTAAGCAACCAGAACATCCTTTTGTTGCAATTTTTGGTGGTGCAAAAGTTAGTGATAAATTAAACCTTATTAAAAATGTTATAGGAGTTGCCGATAAAATTATTATTGGTGGTGGAATGGCATACACCTTTTTGAAAGCACAAGGTTATGAAATTGGAAATTCTATTTTAAGCGAGGACCAATTAGATAATGCTAAACAAATTTTACGTCTTGCAAGACAAAAAGGAACTGAAATTTTACTTCCGATTGACCATATGTGTTTGACTGATAAAGGAATGGTTGTCAGAGTTAGAGAAATTGGAAGAGATATGACTGCACTTGATATCGGTTATAAAACAGTGAAATTATATTCAAAAGCAATTAAGGGTGCAAAACAAATAATTTGGAATGGACCTGTTGGAAAATATGAAGATAGAAGATTTAAGAAAGGCACTACAAAAATAGCTAAAGCAGTTGCTCATTCAAAAGCATATACAATAGTAGGTGGTGGAGATAGTGTTAGTGCAGTGAATATGTGTGGATTAGGTGATAAAATCAACCACTTATCTACTGGTGGTGGAGCAAGTTTGAAACTTATGGAAGGAAAAATATTGCCAGCAGTTGAAGTTATTGATACACTTTAAATGGAGGAGAAATGAATAAAATAATTATTGGTAACTTAAAAATGAATACGATTGCAAGTGAATTTAAGGTTTACGCCATGTCACTTGCTACAAAAACTAAAAATTCCAAAAATGAAATAGTAATTTGTCCACCTTTTACACATCTTACTACTGCAAAAGAATTTTTATCTGGAAGTAAGGTGAAAATAGGCGCTCAAAACATCTTTGACGAAGAAAAAGGGGCTTATACCGGGGAAATTAGTGCAAACATGATTAAAGATGCAGGTGCAACTTATGTCATAATTGGACATTCTGATAGAAGGAATAAGTTTAAAGAAACTGACAAATTTATCAATAGAAAAATTAAATCAGCACTTGCAAATGGATTAAAAGTTGTTCTTTGTGTTGGTGAAAATTGGCAAACTAGACAAAACAAACAAGAATATGACTTTGTTCGTAAACAAATTGATGATGACCTAAAGGGTATTTATGAAAACGAACTTGAAAGTGTTTTAATTGCTTATGAACCAATTTGGGCTATTAGCACAAACAAAACTGCAGAAAACAGAAATATCAGTAAAAAAGATATCAACAAAATGGTTGATGTGATAAGAAAAGAAATTGAAACACAATATTCCACAAAAGCTTCTGAACAAATCAAAGTACTTTATGGTGGAAGCGTGGATTTGAATAATTACAAAAAAATTTTATCAAATGAATTTGTAGACGGTGCAATCATTGGAGGAGCTAGTTTAAATGTTGACAATTTCTCTGTGATTGCTAGAGAAACTTATTAATGGAGAAATAATGAATAGACTTGCACTATATAGAAAATATAGACCTAAAACTTTTGATGAAGTGATTGGACAAGACCATATCACAAGAACTTTGCAAAATCAAATTATGAATGACCAAATTGGCCATGCATATCTTTTTACAGGGACAAGGGGAAC
>CANQFL010000026.1 GCA_947598785.1 uncultured Clostridia bacterium | reverse complement strand
TGAACATGAAACTTCTAAATTTTGTTTATAAGGAGTATATATGAAAAATATTAAATTTGCTATTGAAATGGGTGGTGGTTACACTTGTATTTATGTCAAAGGTGAGGGGTTGGCTCTTAAAGAACCTTCTTTAATTGCTGCTGAACCTACTGAAGATGGCTTTAAAATTATGGCTCTTGGTAGCGATGCTAAAAAACTTGTAGGAAAAACTAAAGAAAATGTTGAAATTTTTACTCCATGCGCTTATGGTGAAAATTCTAATTTTGAATATTCTGTTATTCTTCTTAAACATTTTCTTAGTAAAGTTGGATTTAGACCTTTTGAGGATAGTGCAATTTTTATTACTCCTTGTGGACTTTCTGCTCATGAAAAAGAAAATATTTTAAATGTTTGTGAAGGAGCAAATTTGGGCAATGTTATTCTTATTCCTTCTGTTTTTTGTTCTTGTATTGGTAATGGGAGAAATATTGATAGTTCAAAAGTTAATATGATTGTTGATATTGGGGGAACTTCAACTGAAATTGCTGTTATCAATATGTGTAGTATTATTAAAGGTGCTACTCTTGGAATTGGTGGTAAAAGAATTGATGCTTCTATTGTCAATTTTTTGGCTTATTCTCAAGGTCTTGTTATTGGACTTCCTACTGCTGAAATTCTTAAAAATGATGTTGGAAGTTTGTATGTAAATGATACTTTAAATATGGAAATTACAGGTGTCGATGCTCATACTAAAACACCAAAACCTGTTTGTCTTTTTTCAAATGAATTACGTAAAGCAATAGAACCATTTTATAGTGAAATCATTAGAACTATTGACACAACAATTAATTCTCTTCCACCTGAAATTGTTGCAGATATTATCAATAACAAAATTTTGATTGTTGGTGGTTGTGCAAAAATTCAGGGGCTTGAAGCTTATATGAAGAAAAATTTAAAATATCCTGTTGAGATAAGTGAAGATGTTGATAATTCAACCATTTTAGGAGCAGGAAAATTGTTATCTGACAATCAACTTTTAGAAAGTATATTAAAAAATTTGTGAGAAAAATAAATTTCTCACTTTTTTATTTAAAAAATAATATTTTAATTATTTTTAAAATTATTTTTTTATTCGATATTTACGTATTTTTATGAATTTTTAATTATTTTTTTATTTTATATTATTTTCAATAAATTTTTTTATATTTTTTAATGATTTTGATACAAAAATACATCTTTCTTTTAATTCTTTATTTGGTTTCATCATATCTTCTTTTATTATAACTTTACAACCGGCAGATAAACCAGCTTCTATTCCGTTTTTTGAATCTTCAATCACATAACAATCATCTGGTTTTAATCCAAGCATTTTGCTCGCTTTTATGTATATATCTGGCGCAGGTTTTCCATTTGATATTTCTTGCGCACTTATTATAACGTCAAAAATTTCATTTTCATCTTGTTTGTTTTGTGCAAAGTAATTTTGTATCATTGTTCTTGTACTTCCTGTGGCAAGACCTATTTTGATGTTTTTAGATTTTAAAAATTTTATTAATTCTTCAAAACCTTCATTAAAAATTATGCCTTTTTCATTTATACATTTATCTACTAGTTCACACCATTCATAAACAAATTTTTCAGGGCTAATACCTTTTAGGCTTGGTGCTAAAATTTTTAACATTGAAAAATAATTTGTTCCACTTGTTTTTCTTCTTAATGTTTCTGATAAATTTAAATTATATTTTTGGCTTAGAATGTTGTATGTTTCTTTCCAATAATCTTCAGTACTGAAAATTACTCCATCCATATCAAATATTACACCTTTCATATTTTCCCTCTCTTGGCGCAGAGGAAGAGATTTGAACTCTTGGTGTGATTTCTCACACACAGCCTTTCCAGGGCTGCACCTTAAACCACTCGGACACCTCTGCTCATGTCTTTATGCCTTATTTTTTTTGACTAACCAAGTTTATCATATTTTATTAAAAAAATCAACAAATTGATTTGCTTTTTATTATTTTTGTGTTATTATATCTTTATGAATTTTGAAGAGTTACACAAAAATAGAAAAACATTTTTATTAAAAAATGCTAATAAAGATAATGTTATTATTCCAGGGGAAAGAAATATCCTGATTTCTGCCCCTCATGGAGTTTCTCAAGTTCGTCTTGGAAAACCTAAGCACGCTGAAATTGGTAGTTTAACTACTTCTTTATATTTGCAAAAGGCTACTGGCTGTTATTTTATTGCAAAGACTAAAAATAATTTTGATGATGCAAATTTCGATGAAAATAGCATTTATAAACGTAATCTATTTGATTTAATAGAAAACAAAAACATTAACTATGTTATTGATTTTCACGGCGTTGCATCTTTTAGGTCCTGCGATGTGAATTTGGGTACTAATTTTGGCAGAAATATTGAAAAAAATATCCCTCTTTTTGATAATCTTGTTAAATCATTAAGAGATAATGGCTTTATTGTTGAAATTGACCAACCTTTTAATGCTAGTTATAACTCTATTTCTTCAAGCGTAAAGAAAAAATTTGTTAATTCATGGACATTACAAGTTGAAATAAATTATGCTATTACTAACAATCGTAAAAATTTTATAAAGTTTCAAAAATTGCTTGAAATATTTGAAAATTGGTTGAATAGTCCTCTTTTTAAATAGGAGTATTTTATGATTGTCAATAAAAGATTTGTTAAAACTTCTTCTATTTTATCTAAATCAAATCTTCCTACTAGTGATTTCTGTATTAATCCTTATGTCGGGTGTCCTCATGGTTGTAAATATTGTTACGCTACTTTTATGAGAAGATTTACTAATCATGAAAATGAACCTTGGGGTAGTTTTGTTGATATTAAACAATGGGATAAAGATATTGATATAAATAAACTCAAAGGCAAAACTGTTTTCCTTTCCTCTGTTACGGATTGCTATAATCCTGTTGAGGCAGAAGTCTGTTCAACTAGAAAAATTTTGGAAAATATTGTTGATGCAGATGCTGAGGTCACTATTACTACTAAATCTAATCTTGTTTTGAGAGATATTGATTTATTTAAGAAATTTAAAAATATCACTATTGCTTTTTCTATAAATACACTTGATGAAAAATTTAAGACTGATATGGATAATGCAAGTTCAATTCAAGATAGAATTTCTGCTTTAAAAACTTTGCATGAAAATAATGTTAGAACTGTCCTTTTTATGTCTCCAATATTTCCTGAAATTACTGATTTTAAAGAGATTATAAATAAAACCAAACTTTTTGTCGATGAATTTTGGTTTGAAAATTTGAATCTTAGGGCTGGCTATAAATATACAATTTTAAATTACATAAAGAAAAATTATAAAAATTTATATCCACTTTATAATCAAATCTATAATCTGGGTGACTATTCTTATTGGGATTTTTTGGCAAAACAAATTGATGAATTTTGTATTCAACAAAAATTAAATTTTAAAAATTATTTCCATCATGAAAAGATAAGAAAAAATAACTAATCTTTGAAAAATTGTTCATTATAAATCACTGATTGATTGTTTGGTGATATCTCTTTTGCTATTTTGTGATATTTCTTTGCTTCTTCATAATATCCTATGTTGTAATATAGTTTTGTTAGTTCTAAACATGGAATTATATCAGAATAATCTTTATATATAAAACCATATGTTTGTGTTGGGCATATCAAAGCACATTTATACCAATAAATTGATTGTATATATTCTTTTTTTATTTCGTATATGTTTGCTATTTTGCAACATAGTTCTGCTGTCGGTATATATTTTTTTAAAGCATCTATTAGACAATTTAGTGATTCTTCTATTTTATTTTTTATTAGATAACAATCACTTAATATTATCCTTGCATTCAAATTGTCAGGCATATCCGTCCATTTTTAAAAACTTTTTAAATGCTTTTATGGCTTCATTTATTTTATTGTTATAGTATAATTCTCGGGAGTAATAATATTGCTCTCTTGCATTGAATTTTATGTTTTTTTTCAATGCTAATTGATATATTTTTAAGTTGCGTTTAACATCATTTAGTTTAACCTTTTTATGATGAATCTCTATGTCAAGATATTTGATTTCTCCACTCGGTACTATTGCTTCATGTACAAAGCCTTGCCATTTATAGCCTTTTTCTCTTTTAACAATCCTCTCTCTATAATACGAAAGTTCTAAATTTTTGCCTGTTAAATAATAACAATAATACATATCTACATTTTCAGAACTCTCTTTTAATTTCTTAATTTTTTTTATGTTTTGCTCTGTTATATAATCATCTGCATCTAACCACATGATATAGTCACAAGTTGCTTTTGAAAAAGAATAATTGCGCGCATCTGAAAAATTATTATTCCATTTGTAATCATATACTTTGTTAGTATATTTTTTTGCTATTTCTTTTGTTTTATCTGTTGAGCCTGTATCAACTATGTTTATTTCATCTGCAAACTCTTTTACACATAAAAGTATCCTTTCTAAAGTTTCTTCTTCATTTTTAACTATCATACATACACTTATTGTAAACATTTTTTCCCTCTATTGTTTATTATTCTTTTTATTATTTTGTTGTTAAAAAATATATTTGAAATTATTTAATTTTTTTTGACAAAAATTTTGCTCTTATGTTATAATCCAAACTAGGAGTTACTTATGAAAAAAATTGCAGTTGTTACTGATAGTAATAGTGGTATTTCACCTGAAGAAGCAAAAAAAATAGGTTGTGAACTTATACCTATGCCTTTTATTATCGATGGTGAAGAATTCTTTGAAGGAATTAATCTTTCTAATGCTCAATTTTACCAAATTCAAAGCAGTGGTAAAAAAATTACTACTTCTCAACCTAATATTAACAAAATTGTTGAACATTGGGAGTCTTTATTAAAAAAATATGATGAAATTGTCCATATTCCAATGTCAAGTGGATTGAGCCAAAGTTGTGAAACAGCTATAAATTTTGCTAGCAACTTTAATGGTAAAGTTCAAGTCGTTGACAATAAAAGAATTTCTTTTACTATGAAAGCTT
Source organism: uncultured Clostridia bacterium (assembly GCA_947598785.1). Lineage (GTDB taxonomy): Bacteria > Bacillota > Clostridia > Christensenellales > UBA1242 > Caccovivens. The sequence goes on along the minus strand of CANQFL010000026.1, from coordinate 10,258 downwards.
CTGTTATTGATGCTGTCAATATGGCTAAAGATGGCAAAAGTGCTAAAGAAATTAAAGAATGGCTTGAAGAAACTGCTTTAGATTCATCTATTTACCTTATGGTAGATACTCTTAAATATCTTAAACAAGGGGGTCGTATTACTCCAGCAGCTGCTGCTATTGGAACTATTTTAAGCATTAAACCTATCCTTCAAATTCAAGGGGGTAAACTTGATAAACTTGCTAAAGTTACTAACATTAAAGCTGCTAAAATCAAAATGCTTGAAGCTCTTAAATCTGACCTTTCTGGAAGATTTGCTTCTTTTGTTGCTGATGGCTCAATGAGAATTTCTGTTGCTCATACTTGTAATGAAGAAGCTGCTAAAGAATTTGCAGAAGAAATTAAAGCTATGTTTCCTAATATTAAATTTGAGTATATTGATGCCCTTTCTCTTAGTGTTGCAACTCATACTGGACCTAAAGTATTGGCTCTTGGCTGTTATAGAACATATTAAGTATGAGGTTTTATGAAAAATTGTAAATTTTGTTCTATTCTTAACGAAAAAAATAACCAATTTATTATTTATGAGGACGATTTTGTCCTCGCTTTTTTGTCTGATGATTTTTATGGGCATACAATTGTAATTAGTAAAAAACATTATGAAAGTGTTGAAACTTGTGACAATTCTACACTCGCTAGGCTTATTGAATTATGTAAAAAAATTGGAAATCATTACGTAAATGATTGTGGTTTTGATGGTTTTGATATTCTTTCATTTAATGGAAAATTCGCTGAACAAAAAGTTCCTCATGTTTCTTTTGAAATTATCCCTCGTAAACAAGGCGATAATTTAGTTCTGTATCCAACTTTTCCTGAGAATCATCTCAATTTGCATGATGACAATTTAAAAATTCAGATTGAAGAAATTAAACCAACTTTTGACGATAAAGATTATGTTATTGTCTATACAGATGGTGCTTGTTCGGGTAACCCTGGTGTTGGTGGTTGGGCTAGTATTCTTTCATTTAATGGAAAAGAAAAAGTTATTTCTGGTGGTGAAAAACTTACTACTAATAATCGTATGGAACTTTTGGCTGTTATACACGGGTTAAAAAATATTAAAAATCATTCAAAAGTTAAAGTTTTTAGTGACAGCGCTTATGTTGTCAATGCGTTTAATCAAAATTGGATTTCTTCTTGGCAAAAGAATAATTGGAAAACTAGTGGCAATTCTGAAGTGTTAAACAAAGACTTGTGGCAAACTTTGCTTGAACTTACAAATTCTCTTCATGTAGAATTTATTAAGGTTAAAGGTCATAGTGATAATGTCTATAACAATCGCTGTGATGCTTTGGCTAGAGAAGAGATTTCTAAAATTTCAAAAAATTAGCTTATTGACAATCATTTTTTTTCGTGTTACAATATATCCATAAAGGAGATTGACTATGGAATTTGATGATGTTGATTGGGAAAGTAATTCATTAACTATTGCAAGTGACGGGAAATCTTTTTTTTGTGCACCATTTGATGACATAAAAAGTCATATTAGTGTACCTAAATTCTCAGATATAATTTTTAGAGAACCTATTTTTATGCTTGCTTTTAAAAAGTATATAACAAAGGAAATTATTAATGAAATTAAACCACAAAATTTGGAAGAGGTTTTTTCATTATCTTATAATCCTAAATTTGATGAAGTTCTAAATAATAGTCAATTATTTAATTTGGTTGTTCAAAAAGGACTTTTTATAAATCCAGAAGATTATACTGAAAAAGAATTGAATAGGCTTAGACCTCTTGCTACTATTCTCAAAAATTTACACTTGAATTTCTTTAACGACTATAAAAATTCTGAAAAAGTTGGCTTCCCGGGAGTAATATATTTCCCTGTTGGTGATAAAATTTATCAATTTAATGAAAATGAAGATGCCTTTTCATTTTTGACTATAAAAAAAGAAGGTCAATATGTTTTAGCTGATTTACACTTGGGAGAAAATATTAATATGTCTTCTTGTTGTAAAAGCTGTTTTGATAGTTTGGAACAAATTTCAAATAATGTCAAGATGATGAGCATGGGAAATTTGGGTAAATATTCAGATGTCTTTGAAAAGGGCACTGCTGAAGATATTAAAGATTTTAAAAGAGTTTGCGAATTTTGTAAAGTCGGTTTAAGTGGCGAGGCTACTCAATTCAGAGAACAAATTTATGGGCCTGATGGAAAAGATTTTTAAATTATTAAATTACCATTTTAAATTACAAAATGGTAATTTTTTATTATTTCAAAAAAATTGCATATTGACAATCATTATTTTTTTTGTTACAATTATTTCACAAAAGGAGATAAAACATGATTCCACAAGATTTGAATTGGGATAAAGATTCGTTAATTATTTTTTATGATGAAGGAAACTTTTCTTGTAGTGTTTTTGATGAACCAGAAAATGGGGTTATAGTTTCAAAATTTTCTGATATTATTTTTAGAACTGATGAATTTCAATCTACTGTTTGTAAATATTTTTATGATGAAATTATAACAGATATTTTAAATTCAAAAAACGCATCTGATATTATACAAATTTTTAATAATAATATTTTGAATGTGTTTGATTATGCTTCAGTTACTAACAATTTTTTAAAACTTATTTTTCAGGATAGAATGTTTATAGATATAAATGATTATACAAAATCAGAGTTAAATATTCTTTCACCTATCGCAAAAATATTAAAAAATCTCAATTCCAATTTTTTTGATGATTATTATAATAGTCAGAAAGTTAACATTCCTGACAAAATTTACTTTCCTGTTAAGAATAAATATTATGAAATAGACAAACAAGATGAAATTGGTAGTTATTTGATTTTGAAAAAAAATGATGATAATGTTTGTGTAAATTTACATATCGCAAAAGGTATTGATTTTTATTGCATAGGTCCAAATTGTTATAGTTGCTTGGCTAAGATTAGTAAAAATTTAACAAAGTTTAGTAATCATGAAGACCTTAAAACTGATGAAAATCAAAATAGATTTGTTACTGTTTCAAATGAAAAATTTTTACAAAAAGCTCAAAACATTTGTACTGTTGGGTTAAGTGAAGAAGTTTCTGAGTTCAGAGAACAAATTTATGGTCCTGATGGAAAAGGTTTTTAAATTAATATTAATAATAAAATTGTCACCAATGTCGATAAAAAGGCATGGGTGATTTTTTGTTTCACAAACAATCTTACCGGCATCTTTAAATTTGATAGCATTGTTAGAGATTGCAATACAGTCGATATCCCTCCAAAACTTATCACAAATGAACATAATGATGTCGCTATGAATTTGTTTGGTAAAGCACTTAGTGATATGCAACCTTTTGTTATTTCTATCACTCCCTCTAAAAATGCAGTTATATTCGATGGAAATAAATTTAATATGGGTGATAAAGTTTCTATTACTATAAAAAATATTGTAATTATACAACCAACTGATAAGATTGATAATGTTGAATTAGTTACTATTTGACTGATGTCTAAGTTGTTCTGTGCATTTTCTATATTTTTATCTCTCTTTTCATTATCTTCTATTTTGTAATTTCGATATAATATTCCATTTAATATTGCACCTATAACATGACTAATAAAAAGAATATATCCTATCTGTGCACTTCTAAACATTCCTATTCCAACTGCACCTATTATAAACATTGGCCCGGACGTTGAACAAAATGATGTCATTTTATACGCTTCTTCTTTTGTTATCTTCCCTTGTAAATATAAATCTGCTACCATTTTGCTTCCAACAGGATATCCTGATAATATTGCCATTACAAATGTATATACCGATATTGGGGGAGTATGAAATACTCTTGTGCTGATTTTTGAAAACGGTTGCGTTATCTGGGGCATGACATCTAATGCTGATAATACTCGCGTAAAAAACATAAATGGCAATACGCTTGGCAATACGTTAAATGCCCATGCAGTTATTCCATCTAACGACTTCGTTATATATTTTGCAGGAGATATTATCATGTTTATTAGAAAAAATATTACTAGCAATGTGACTATTATTTTTCCTACTGGTTGTCCTATTTTGTTTCTACTTTTAAATTTCAATGTAAAATCCCTCATTTTATTTGACTTTTTTCTTCTAAATATTTTAAAATATCTTTGAAGTTGTTTTAACAAATTTTCATTCTTTTTAGAAGGTTTGTTTTTAATTTTACTTCTCACTTATATCTTATTTATGTTTTTATTTAAAAATGAAAGAGGTTTATATGTTTAAAATTAACGATATTTTAAACGAAGCTAAGAAAAAACAAAAAACTATTGTTTTTCCTGAAGTTAGTTTTTCAGATAGAACTATTGAAGCAGTTAAAATCCTTCAAAAAAATAAAATTTGTAAGGTTTTACTTGTTGGTGATGCAAGCGCTATGATTATTCGTGATAAGTGTTTTGAAAAGTTTGATATTGTTAACCCTATCACTTTCCCTGCTAGAGAAAAACTTGTTAAAACTCTTTATGAAAAAAGAAAAGATAAAGGCTTGACTTTGGAACAAGCTGATGAACTTGAAAAAGACCCTTATTATTTTGCTACTCTTTTAGTTGAATGTGGCTATGCTGATGGTATGGTTGCAGGAGCAGAATGTTCTACGGCTTCAACTATTCGTCCTGCTCTTCAAATTATTAAAGCTAAAAATAAAAAAGAGCCTATCTCTTCTTTTATGCTTCTTGCAGGTAAAAATAAATTTTTAAAAGATAAGCCACTTTTCATTGCAGATTGTTCTGTTATGGAAAATCCTTCTGCTGAAGAACTTGCTATCATTGCTTCTCAAAGTGTTGAAAGTGCTAAAATGTTCAATATCGAACCAAAAGTTTCTTTCCTTTCATACTCTTCAAAGGGTAGCGCTAAGTCTGCTTATGTAGAAAAAATGCAAAATGCCTTTCAACTCTTTAAAAAGAAAGAAAAAAATATTATTTGTGACGGAGAACTTCAATTTGATGCCTCTTTGGTAAAAGAAGTTGCTGCACATAAATGTCCAAATAGCCCTCTTAAGGGTGACGCTAATGTTTTAATCTTCCCTGATTTACAATCTGCTAACATTTGTTATAAAGCAATCCAGTATGTCGGTGGGCTAAATGCCTATGGTCCAATACTACAGGGATTGAAAAAACCTGTGAATGACCTTTCAAGAGGTTGTTCAGTCGATGAAATTGTTGTTGTCAGTGCTATTACTGCACTTCAAAGTTCAATTTCACAACCCTAAGTTGTGATTGACAACATATTATGGCTTTCGCCAATTAAAATAAAAGGAGAAAATTATGAAAATTTTAGTTATCAATGCAGGAAGTTCATCTTTGAAATATCAACTTCTTGAAACAAAAACAAAAAATGTTATTGCTAAAGGTGTTTGTGAAAAAATTGGTTTACAAAATCCTACTATTAGTTATAAACATAATGGACAAGAACAAACTTTTAAGGGCGCTAAAAATCATGAAGAAGCTATCTCTAAAGTCCTTGATATTCTTGTAAATAAAGACTACGGCGTTATTAAAAGCCTTTCTGAAATAGAAGCTGTTGGACACCGTCAAGTTATGGGAGGTTGGGTTTATAGTGAAAGTCAACTTATTACTGATGAACTCCTTAAACAAATTAAAAAATTTGACGAATTTGCTCCATTACACAACCCAGCTAATGTTACAGGTATGTTAGCTTGTAAAAAAGTTATGCCTAATGTTCCTCAAGTCGCTATTTTTGACACTGCTTTCCATCAAACAATGCCAGAAAAAGCTTATTCTTATGCTATCAAATACGAAGATTCTCAAAAATTCCATATAAGAAAATTTGGTTTCCATGGGTCTTCTCATAGATTCATTACTCTTGAAATGGCAAAAATACTTGGTAAAAAAGTTAAAGACCTTAATCTTATCATTGCTCATCTTGGCAATGGTTCAAGCATTACTGCTGTTAAAAATGGTGTCAGTGTTGATACTACTATGGGGTTGACTCCACTTCAAGGTCTTATGATGGGAACTCGTTCAGGTGATATCGACCCTGCTGTTGTTCAATTCCTTATGAATAAAAAGAAATTCTCTATTGATGAGTGTATGTCATATCTTAATAAACAATGTGGACTTTATGGTGTTTCTGGCGTTTCTAGTGACCAAAGAGATGTTATCGCTGCTGCTAAAGAAGGAAATAAACGTGCACAACTTGCTCTTGATATGTTGGCTTACTCTATTAAAAAACATATCGGAAGTTATCTTGCTGTTCTCAATAAAGTTGATGCTATTGTATTTACAGGTGGAATTGGAGAAAATAGCGATTTAACTAGAGAAGCTGTTGTTTCAGATATGGACGAACTTGGTGTTGTTTTGGATAAGAAGAAAAATAAAAACTTTAAACGAGGTGAAGTTGAACTTATTTCTTCTGATAAGTCAAAAGTTAAAATCTATGTCGTTCCTACTAATGAAGAACTTATGATGGCTATAGACACTGAAGAAATTGTGAAAAAATTGAAAAAATCAAAATAAAACTTGACAAATGCTTGTTTTTTGTGTAGAATAATGCATAGTTGATTTTAATGATACGATAAAAGGAGAAAAATTATGGCAGTTCCTAAGCATAAAGTTTCAAAAGAGAGAAGAAATACAAGAAATTCTGCAAACTTTAAAGCAGGAGAGGTTTCTCTTGTTGAATGTCCAAAATGTCATGAATTAAAAAAGCCACATACTGTTTGTAAGAAATGTGGAACTTATAAAAATATGACTGTTGTTGAAGACAAAAAACAAAATTCAAAAAAATAATATTTAAAACACGTTTTATTACGTGTTTTTTTATTATTTTTTTCTGCTTAGTTTTTAAAGTTATTTGACTTTTATTCTCTTAATTTGTTATAGTTATATATATAGTGTATTAGGAGTCTATTTTATGAAAGTCGTTGTTGATGCTTTTGGTGGAGATAATGCACCTGTTGAAATCGTTGAAGGCGCTATTGAAGCTATTAATTTGAATAAAGATTTAAACATAATTTTAACTGGTGATGAAAATAAAATTAAAGAAATTCTTTCAAAAAGAATTGATAGAATTGAAATTGTCAATGCACCAGATATTATTTCTAATGATGATAGTCCAACTGTTGCTATACGTCAAAAAAAAGATTCGTCTTTAGTAAGGGCGTTTGATGTCTTAAAAGAAAATGACGATGTCGTAGGTTTGGTTTCTGCTGGGAGCACAGGTGCTATTTTGACAGGCGCTATTTTAAAAATCGGAAGAATTAAGGGGATTTCTCGTCCTGCTCTTTGTCCAATTCTTCCAACTGTTAAAGATGGTAAGAGTGTTATGATTTGTGATAGTGGGGCTAATGTTGATTGTAAGAGCGAACATCTTTTGCATTTTGCTATTATGGCTTCGTCTTATTATTCTATTATGGCAAATGAACCAAATCCTAAAGTTGCTCTTTTAAATAATGGAGTTGAAGAACATAAAGGTAATGAACTTACAAAAGAAACTTATTCTCTACTAAAAAAACTCCCTATCAATTTTGTTGGAAATATTGAAGCTAGAGATGTTATGTCTGGTGATGTTGATGTTATTGTCACTGATGGTTTTGCTGGAAATGTTTTACTCAAAAGTGTTGAAGGTGTGGCAAGTGGAATGTCTAAATTAATTAAAATTGAAGCTAAGAAAAATATTTTTACTTTAATTGGTGCTGCTATGATGGGCAAATTTAAAGGCTTGAAAGCAAAAATGGACGTAAATAGTTATGGTGGCGCTCCATTTTTAGGTTGTAAAAAACTTGTTGTAAAAACACATGGGACTGCTAATAGACAAGTTATTTGTAACACTATTTTGCAAGTAGTTAAATTATACGAAAACAAATTAAATGAAAAAATTGAAAATTTAGTTCATGAATTAACAGAAAAAATTGAGGTGAAAGAATGATTAATTCTAAAATTTCTTATACCTTTAAAGATAAAAATCTTCTTACAAGAGCTCTTACACATCCGTCTAAATCAAAAAATAATTATCAACGATTAGAATTTTTGGGTGACAGCATTTTGAATTTTATTGTCGGGGAATATTTATTTCAACATTCAGATAAACAAGAGGGCGAACTTACTGTTTTAAGAGCTCATTATGTGTCAGAAGAACACCTATCTCAATGCTTTGATGAAATGAATCTAACCGAAGATGTTATTACAGGGAAAAGTCTTAATCATGAAGTTACTAAAGCAATAAAAGGTGATATTATTGAAGCTATTATTGCAGGAATATATCTTGATAGTGGACTTGATGACGCGAGAACTTTTGTTATCGATAAGTTGCATATAGAAGGTTTTGAATCTGCTAAAAATGATAATTTTAAATCTCAGCTTCAAGAACTTATTCAAGCTAACTTTAAGTGCACTATGAAATATGATACAACAAAAGTTGGCGACTATTTTGAAGCAAAATTCTTTATGGATGAAGACTTGATTGCTATTGGTTATGGTAAAGAAAAAATTGCTGCAGAACAAAATTGTGCCTGTGTTGCTATTAAAAAATTATTTGAAGAAGATTAATTATATTTTTATAACTTTTTTTCTTATTTAAGGTGAGTATATGTATTTTAAAAAAATTGAAATGATTGGTTTTAAATCGTTCGCAGATAGAACTGTTATTGAATTTAACGGTGGCTTTACTGCTATCGTTGGCCCTAATGGTTGTGGTAAAAGTAATGTTTCCGATGCGATTAGGTGGGTGCTTGGAGAACAAAGCGCTAAAAGTTTGCGTGGAGATAATATGCAAGATGTTATCTTTAAGGGTACTGAAAAAAGAAAAAGTCTTTCTTACTGCGAAGTTACTTTGACTTTTGACAATACTGATAGATTCTTCAAGATTGAATATGATGAACTTTCTATCACTAGAAAACTTTATCGTTCAGGTGAAAGTGAATATTTAATTAATAAAAATACTTGTCGTTTGCGTGATATTACTGATATCCTTTTTGATAGTGGTATTGGTAAAAACGGTTATTCTGTTATTGGACAAGGTAAAGTTAGTGAAATTGTTGACGAAAAACCTGAAGAACGTAGAGCTATGTTTGAAGAGGCTGCAGGTATCGCTAAATTCAAATCTCGTAAAGATGAGGCAGAACGTAAACTTGAGAGAACACGTGAAAATCTTGTTAGAATTGACGATATTCGTAGTGAAATCGATAGACAAATGGGACCTCTTAAAAAACAAGCTGAAGATGCAAAAAAATATTTGGAATATAAAGCTCAACTCAAAGATTTGGAAGTTAATGCTTACATATTTCAATATGAAAATGCTAGTGTTGCAAAGGAACAAATAAAGGCTAAAATGCAGGCTATCGAAGAAGAACTTTTTGCTAGACAAACAGACTTGGAAAATATAACAAATTCTTATAACGATGAAATGGATAATCTTTCATCTCATGATAAGAAAATTTCAGAACTTAATGAAAAACTTCTTCAACTTACTGTTGAATTGGAAAAACAAGAAGGAGAAACTAGGGTCGCTAGAGAAAGAATTAACTCTGTAAAAAAAGAAATTGATAGAATCAATTTAGATATTTCAAATGCTAATATCATTATCGAAAATTGTGATGAACAAACTTCTTTAAAACAAAAAGAAAAATTTGAATTACAAGAAAGATTGAATGCTTTAAATTCTTCTTATGAAGAACTTTCTAACAAACATCTTAAAATTGTTGACGAAATGTCCTTAAGTGAAACTGAAACAGGTCAATCTCAACAAAAAATTATCGAAACTTTAGGTAGCTTGAGTGATGTTAAGAGTAATGTTTCTAGACTTGAAACTGAAAAAAATCTTTTAATTCAAAATAAAGAAAATTTAAAAAGAAATATTAACGAATCAAATGCTAAAAAAGAAGAAATTAAAAAATCTCAAAAAATTAGTATTGATGCTATTGAAAAAGCTAAAACTGATTATGAGAAAATTAAAGCCGAAGCTGAAGAAATTTCAGGACGTATTTTTGTTGCTTCTCGTGATATTCAAGAACTTGAAACTGAACGTGCAAATATGATTACTCAAGTTAAAGTTTATGAGAATAGAAAAAAACTTTTAACTGAAATGCAAGCAGAATATGAAGGCTATGCTTATAGTGTAAAGAAAATTTTAAAAGAAAGCGAAAAAAATTCTGCTCTTAAAAGTAAAATGGTCGGGGTCTTGGCTTCTCTTATCAAAGTTCCTGCTCAATTTGAAACTGCTATTGAAATTGCTTTGGGAAATGCTGTGCAAAATATTGTTACTATCAATGAAGATGGTGC
>CANQFL010000025.1 GCA_947598785.1 uncultured Clostridia bacterium | reverse complement strand
CCTCATGGTGATAGTTCTGTTTATGATGCAATGGTTAGAATGTCTCAAGATTTTGTCCTTAGAGCTCCACTTGTTGATGGTCATGGTAACTTTGGTTCGGTTGATGGTGATAGTGCTGCTGCTATGCGTTATACTGAGGCAAGAATGACGCCTCTTGCTATGGAACTTCTACGCGATTTGGATAAAAATACTGTACGTTGGGGGCTTAACTTTGATGACACTTTGAAAGAGCCAGATGTGTTGCCAGGTAGATTTCCTAATCTTCTTGTTAATGGAACTTCCGGTATTGCTGTCGGTGTTGCAACTAATATCCCTCCTCATAACTTAGGAGAAGTTATTGATGGTGTAGTTGCTTATATTGATAATCCAAATATTAAACTTGAACAAATGATGAAAATCATCAAAGGTCCAGATTTTCCTACTGGTGGAGAATTGATTTATGGTGATGGATTAAAAAGTGCCTATGAAACAGGAAAAGGTAAAATTATCATTCGCGCTAAAGTTGGAATTGAACAAAATGGAGATAAACAATCTCTTGTTATTACTGAACTCCCTTATCAAGTAAATAAGGCTCAATTATTACAAAAAATTGCCGAATTAAAAGATAAAAATAAAGAAAAACTTTCTGTCATTAGCGAAATTCGTGATGAAAGTGATAGAAATGGAATGAGAGCTGTCATTAGATTGAAAAAAGAAGCAAATGCTCAACAAATCTTAGGATTTTTATTACAATCTACCAATTTGCAAGTTTCTTTTGCTATCAATATGGTCGCTATTGCTGGTGGAAAACCTAAACTTTTGAACCTAATGGACATAATTTCATATTATACAGCTTTCCAAAGAGATGTCATTGTTAGAAGAACTAAATTTGATTTAGATGTCGCTAAAGATAGAGCTCATATTGTAGAAGGTCTTTTGATTGCTATCAAAAATATTGATGCTGTTATTAAAATTATTAAAACTTCTTCAAATGTGTCTGAAGCTAAACAAAGGCTTCGTGCTAAGTTTAATTTAAGTGAAAAACAAGCTCAGGCTATCCTTGATATGCGTCTTGCAAGACTTGTAAATTTGGAAGTTACTAAATTGGAAGAGGAACTTGCCGAATTAAAACAAAAAATTAAAGAATTAGAAGCTATTTTGAATTCTAAAAAACTTCAACTTGATGTGGTAAAAAAAGAAATTTTGGAAATAAAAAGGAAATTTAATTCTCCTAGACGTTCTTTTGAAATCGCAAATTCTGATATTAAATTAACCAAAATTGAAGAAATGGAAGATACGAAAGATTATTTAATAGCTCTCTCTGCTGGTAAAACTATTAAAAAAGTCAACATGAAGAATTTTTCAAAATCTCAGAGAAATTTGACTGATAATTCTACTTTATTCGATATTCATACTCAAATTTTACCTGTTAAAGCTACTGATACGATTTTAATTTTCACTGATAGGGGAAATTGTGTTAAAGTCTTGGTTGATAATTTGTTGGAATGTAAATGGCGTGAAAAAGGTATTACTTTAAAAAACATAGATAAAGAAATTGATGTTATGGAAACTCCTGTTTCTGTCATGAAAGCTGGCGATGAGGGTGAAGTTGTATTCTTTACACAAGATGGTATGGTTAAACGTAGCTCTTTGAAAGACCTTGTTATTTCAAAATCTTATTATCAAGTGTTAAAACTTGGAGAAAAAGATAAATTGATTTCTGTTGAACAAGAAATCAAAGGAAAAACTTTTGTCATGTTCTCTAAATTTGGTTATTGTGTTAATTTTGAAAAAAATGAAGTTCCTATTCAAGGAAGAATTTCTGGTGGAGTAAAGGGTATTAATTTGGAAGATAAAGACCAAGTGGTTTTTGCTGGACAAAATATTGCTGAAAGCTATACTATTTTGACAGACAATGGCTATGTAAAACGTTTAAATGCTATTCAAATTCCTATTTGTGCTAGATATAGAAAAGGTGTAAAATATATCAATTTTGATAAAAATGGAAAAAATGTAGCTTATGTTGGTATAGATGAAAAATTTGCCGTAGACCAAGGTTTAAAATTCGTTATTCTTGAAACAAAAAAATTAAATATTTCAAATGATAGATTAAATATAGGAAATCAAATTATTTCAAAGAAAATTCTCGGAGCTTATACTTTTAAAGAAAATATTTAATTATAAAAAATAAATAAAAAATGGCTAAAAAATGCCATTTTTTTTATTTATTTAACTATTTTATTCTCTTTTATTATGGTATTATTCAATATTTTTTATTTTTTTTTCATATTTTTTTATTTTTAGAAATTTTTTATATTTGTTATATTTTTTTAAATTTAAGAATAGGTTATTATATGCTTTCGACAATTGTGGACAAAATAACTATTTTGTAAACAAAATCGGCTTTGTTTGAAAGTTGAATTTTTCTTAAAATAAAAGTGAGGTTTGTATGCTTTCTATAGTTATCAAATCTAGAACATTGAAAATTTTTGTTGCTGTTATTCTGGTCGCTGTTCTATTATCAATTTCTATTGATGGGGCTACTTCGGCTGAAGTCTATTTTGGCTATTCTACTAGAAAAGTTCCTATCTACAATGTTGATACACAGGAAAAACAAGTTGCTATTTCTTTTGATGCTGCTTGGGGTGCTGATAAAACTTTAGATATTATCAATATCCTTAAAGAATTTAACGCTTCTGCTACTTTTTTCTTAGTCGGATTTTGGGTTGATGATTATCCGGATATGGTAAAGGCTATTGATGATGCTGGTTTTGAAATCGGTACTCATTCAAATACTCACCCTGATATGATTAAACTTGATAAAAACACTATGAAAAACGAACTTGAAACTTGTATATCTAAAATCAAATCTATTACTAATAAAGATGTATCTTTGTTTAGAGCTCCTTTCGGAAGTTATAATAATGATTTGATTGATGTCGCTTCTGGTCTTGGACTTAAAACTATTCAATGGGACGTCGATAGTTTAGATTGGAAAGGTATTTCTGCTAATGATATTTGCCAAAGAATTATGTCTAGAGTTAAAAATGGCTCTATCATTTTAATGCATAATAATTCTGATTTCGTCCTTGATGGTCTTAGACTTGTTTTAAATAGATTAAAAGTGGCTGGTTATAAGGTGACAGGAATTTCTGATTTAGTTTATTCTGACAATTATACTATTGATAGAAATGGCGTACAACATAAAAATTAAGGAGATAAAATTATGAATTACACAAATTTTAAAGATGAATTAACCAATTGTGCTAAAATTGCAGGTAAAGTTATTAGTGAACTTGAAAGCTCTCACCAAATTGAAGGTGAAAAATTTTACGAGTTTAAAATTGAAATCGTAAGGTTGTCAAGCGTAGTCGATATCATTCCAGTAACCATTTCAGAAAGAACTCTTATGAAGTCTTCTATTAATATCGGAACTTTTGTTGCACTTGATGGTGAATATAGAAGTTATAATAAACTTTTTGGAGATAAAAGTAAGTTGATTTTACATTTCTTTGCAAAATCTTTTACTATTTTAGATAAAGAATTTTATAATAATGAAGTTAAATTAACAGGTTTTGTTTGTAAAGAACCTGTGTATCGTAAAACCCCTTTTGAAAGAGAAATTTGTGATGTTTTACTTGCTGTTAATAGAACAAATTATCATAAATCCGATTATATCCCTTGTATTTTGTGGGGGAGAAATGCTAGATTTATGGCAAGTCAAACTACGGGCTGTAAAGTCGAAATTGTTGGGCGTATCCAATCTAGAGAATATAAAAAACTTAAATCTAATGGAGAATTTGACACTTTAACTGCTTATGAGGTTTCTTGTCAAACTATTTCTGTCTTAGGAAATGTTACTTCTATTGAAAAACCAATTTATAATCAAAATGCTGTTAATGATTAAAAAAAAGTCACTATTATGTGACTTTTTATTTTAAAATATTGGTTCATCATAAGTTTTAGGAGCAGGAATATCCATAAGTTTTAATATCGTAGGTGCTACGCAAGTGAGAGATTTCCCTTTTTTCAGTTTGACATTTTTGTAGCGTTCACTTACTAAAATAAATGGTACAGGATTGGTTGTGTGTGTCGTGATTTTATTACCATCTTTATCAAACATCTCTTCTGCGTTTCCGTGGTCTGCTATGATTATACATTCTCCTCCAACCATTAATGTTGCTAAAGCTACAGCATATGCTTGTTTTTCTACACATTCTATTGCTTGTTTTGTGGCATTGAAATTCCCTGTATGTCCTAACATATCTGGATTAGAATAGTTTATTACTATGAAATCATATTTCTCTGAGGCTATCGCTTCTAACACCTCTTGGGTTATTTCGATTGCTCTCATTCTTGGATATTCAGAAAAGTCTTTCGTATTTATGCTATCTATTATTTTTCTATCTTCTCCTTCGTATGGCTTTTCAATTGTTCCATTTAAGAAAAATGTTACATGAGCATATTTTGTGGTTTCTGATATATGAAATTGAGTTTTTCCATGTTCTGATATAACACTCGCCAAATTGTCTTTTACTGTTTCGGGTGGATATAAGATGTTTAAATGTGTCAATTTATCAGAGTATTGTGTCATCGTTGTATATAAAAAATTTTTTAATGGTTTCGTTTTAAACTCTCTAAAATCGTTAAGTGCAAATGCGTTTGAAATTTCTCTTGCTCTATCTGTTCGATAATTAAAGAATATTACACTATCTCCATCTTCAAATTTAGCATTTTCATCTATTACTGTTGGCATAAAATATTCATCAGTTTCGCCTTCTTCGTAATATTTTTCAACTGCCTCTAGTGCTGTATTACATTTTCTTCCTTCTCCGTAACATAACAGGCGATATCCTTTTTCAACTCTATCATATCTATTTTCTCTGTCCATGATATAAACTCGGCCTATTAATGTGCCTATTTTTGCATTTGTTCCTTTAATCTTTTCTTCGGTTAATTTTATGAACTTTTTGCCATCATGGACTCCAGTATCTCTTCCATCTAAAAATGCGTGTATATAGATGTTTTTTATATCATAATTTTTTGCCAAGTCCAATATCGCAAACATATGATTTATGTTTGAATGAACTCCAGCATCTGAAAGTAGTCCCATCAGGTGCAGATTTGATTTGTTTTTCTCTGCGTGTCTGATTGCTTTTATTAAGGCTGGATTATTATAAAATTTTCCATTTTCTATTTCGCTGTTAATAAGCTGTAAATCTTGTAATATCACTCTTCCAGCACCAATAGTTAAATGCCCAACTTCACTATTGCCCATTATTCCTTTTGGTAGCCCTACAGCCTCTCCACTCGCTTCTATTAATGTGTGTGGATACATTTTTTTTAGTTTATCTAAATTTGGCGTTCCTTGACTTTTTATTGCATTTCCTAATTTAGATTTTTTTTCTCCAAATCCATCTAATATAACTAATGTAACCATGTTTATCTCCTAGTTGAAAGAATACAACTTGATAAGGAAAAAGTCAAATAAAAATTAAACTTTAATGTTTTTTTATATGTTCATCAAATAAGCCATTATTATTTTCTTGTCCTTCTTTATTTGTTTCTGGCTTCATTTCTTCTGATTGATAGTTTTGTTTATTTTTTACATTTTCTTGTCCTGCTTCTACATTTGCGTAAGAGGGTGTGGTATTGGGTTGATTTACTTGCTCTTTTTCTTTCTTTTTTCTTTTCTCATATATTTTGAATGTCCCTTTATTTGCTATAACTCTTATGGTCAAATATACTGACGCTATTCCAAATAATATATAAAATATTCTTGAAAATATGCTAGCTTGAAAACCAAATAAACCTGCAATAAAATCATACTGTAAAAGTCCTACTAATAACCAATTTATACAACCAATTATTGTCAAAATGTATGCTATAAAAGTAATCATGATTTTCTCCTTTTATTTTTGTATATTTTGTGCAAAATTTGATAAAATACTAAAAAATTAAAAATTTAGTTGACTTTTTTAGTTTTTTTGAATATAATATTGTGGTTTAATCAAATTAATTAAAAATTTGTCGTGTTTCTTCATGGCGATTTTTTTTGAGTTTGAAATCATTAAAGGAGCGAGATTATGGAAAAACATTATTTAACACCTGAAGGAAAAGCTCAACTTGAAGAAAAGTTGAATTATTATAAAACTGTAAAAAGACCTGAAGTAGTAAAGCGTATCGGAGTTGCTAGAGAATTTGGTGACCTTTCTGAAAATAGCGAATACGATGCTGCTAAAGACGCTCAAGCTCAAATCGAAGCTGAAATCACTGAAATGGAAAATATTTTATTAAATGCTGAAGTTATTGATAAGAAAAAAATTAATGGTGATGAGGTTTCTATTGGCTGTAAAGTTACTCTTTATGACCAAGATTATGAGGAAGAAGTTGAATATCGTATCACTGGTTCTTCAGAGAGTGACCCTAGAAAAGGTATTATCAGTAATGTTTCTCCTGTTGGGAGAGCTATAATTGGACATAAAAAAGGAGATATTATTTCTGTTCAAACTCCTGGTGGAACAACCACTTATAAAATTGTCAAAATTGAAGTTTAATAATTTTTTATTCTTTTTATTTGCTTTTTTATTTGTTTTTTGATACACTATTCTTATCATTTTAAGGATTTTTTTATGAGTTTTGTGTATTCTTTAAAACTTTTTGGTTCAAATTGGGCTAAAGCACTCAAATTATTTCTTTACTATATCGTAATTTGGGGACTTTGTATCGTTCTGCTTTTGCCTGTCTTTTTCACTTTTAAAAATATTTTTATTAATAGTCTAAGTTCTATTGATTTTTCGACTACTTTTTCAGGCGCTATTTTAGGTTCAATTGGAAAAGGTATTAATATCTTTGCTTTAGTTTCTCGTGAGATTTTGCTCTCCGTTTTTAGTTTTAATATTCCTCTTGCAATCTATGGCTTGTTTGTTGGCTTTATTCTTCTTCCTTTCCTATTGAATGTAGGAAAATATACTTTCTGTGAAATGCTATATCTTTATATGACAAGTAAGGCTAAAGTTGGCTTTTTTAGTGCTCTTGTTAAAAGCTTAAGAAATTCTGTTTGTTATGCCATTTGTAAAACTTTTCACAACTTATTATTCTTTGCTATTGTTTTAGTTTCTGGATATTACATTGCTCTTATAAATAATTCTTTCTTTACAAATTATTTATTGCATTGGACAATCTTGGTTCTAATTACAATCCTCTTTACTCTTAATCAGTTGCTAGTTTTGGGCTGGTGTCCAGCAATGATTGTTTTTGATTGTAACGTTTTCTCTGCTTATAAAAAGGGGCTAAAGGCTGTTAAAAGACATTTCTACATCACTTTAACTACAACTGCTTTGTTCTTCATTATCTTTTGGGCTCTTATTTTCATCTTTGGATTATACACTATGCTTGTGTTAGTTCCTATTACAACTATTCTTCTTTGTGTTTATGAAATGGTTGTGTTCTTTACTAGTCAGGGTATGAGATTCTATTTTAACGAAACTAATATTTTGACACCTAAGAAATTGGAAGAAGTTGATAACATTAATAAAACAGCTTTTATCCTTTAATTTCTTTTACATACCTCTTGGATATGTTTATTTATGTCGTTTTGACAAATATTTTTCTATTTAAAGGAATTGATTTTTATACTTTTCCTTTTAATTTATAAGGAGATAAAATGAAAGATAAACTTAAAATAACCTTTTTGGGTGGCGTCGGTGAAATCGGTAAAAATATGACTGCTTTTGAATACAATAACGAAATCATTATTGTTGATGCAGGTATGACTTTTCCTGGTGAAGATTTACCTGGAATTGATGTCGTTATTCCTGATTTCACTTATGTTGTGAATAATCGTGATAAAATTAAAGCTATCATTTTAACACACGGTCATGAGGACCATATTGGTGCTATTCCTTTCTTATTACAACAAATTAAAGCTCCTATTTATGGCTCTAGGCTTACTCTTGCACTTATTGAAAATAAAATGAAAGAACACCCTAAGGTTTCTTATAAGGCTATTTCTGTTAAACCTAAAAATGTTTTAAAAATAGGCGCTTTTTCTGTTGAATTTATTAAGGTTTCTCATTCTATTGCAGGGGCACTTGCTTTATTTATTAGCACTCCAGCCGGAAATGTTGTCCATACGGGCGACTTTAAAGTTGATTATGAACCTGTAGACGGCGTTATGACAGACCTTGCAAGATTTGGCGAACTCGGAAAGAAAGGTGTTGACCTTTTAATGTGTGAAAGCACTAATGTATGTAGGCCTGGTAACTCACTCAGTGAAAAAAGTGTCGGCAGAGCTCTTGATGATATTTTTAAATCTCACCCTGATAACAGAATTTTTGTCGCTACTTTTGCTTCTAACATTTCAAGATTACAACAAATTTTGGATTTGGCAAAAAAATATGATAGAAGAGTTGCTTTTACAGGTAGAAGTATGATTAATATTTCTGAAGTCGGCCTTAAAATTGGTGAACTTAATTTCGATAAGCAAATTCTTGTAGATATTGATAAAATTGATAAAATCGCTGATAAAAATCTCCTCATTGTTTCTACCGGTAGTCAAGGTGAGCCTTTTTCTGCTCTTACTCGTATGGCTGCAGGTGAATTTAAACAAATTAAAATTGGAGAAAATGATGTCGTTATTTTCTCTTCTTCTCCTATTCCTGGTAATGAAAAAAATGTTTATTCTGTAATTAATGCTCTTTTTCAAAAGGGTGCTGATGTTATTTATGACGAACTTGCTGATGTCCATGCTTCTGGACATGCTTGTCAAGAAGAAATTAAACTTATCCATTCTTTAGTTAAACCTAAATTCTTTATTCCTATTCATGGGGAATACAGACATCTTAAAATGCATAAGCAACTTGCTATGAATATGGGTATGGAAGAAAGAAATATCCTTCTTCCTTCTCTTGGTGCTCAAATTGAACTCTCTTCTAACTCAATCAAAAAAGTGGGATTTACTACTGCTGGTCAAAGATTGATTGATGGTTATGGTATTGGAGATATGGATAGTAACGTCTTGAGAGAAAGAAAACAACTTTCTGAAGATGGTATTTGTGTGGTTGTTCTTACTATAAATAATGTTTCAGGTGATGTTGTTGGTGACCCATTCATAATCACTAGAGGAGTCGTTTATCAAGATGAAGCTGAAGCTTTTGTTCAAGATACACGTAATATGATTATCGCTTCTCTTAAAGAACAAGATTTAAGAGGTTGTGAACCTTCTGTCCTTAGAAATACAATAAGAAGAAATGTATCTAACTTTATCTTTAAACGTACTAAACGTACACCAATGATTTTAACTATTGTTTTACTTGATTAGGGTGAATATGAGAAAAGAAGATTTTAAAGGTTTTGAACGACATGAATATAATCCTATTATAAGACCTAAAACTGAAAATTTATTGATTGATTTACTTAATCAATATCAACCTAAAAAGGTTTTAGAAATAGGTACTTTTATTGGCTATTCCACAAGTGTTATTCTTGAAAATAGTTCAGCTTTTGTTACATCTCTTGAAAAAGATGAAAAAAATGTTCAGGATTCTTGTGCTAATTTAGAAAGTTTGGGATTTAAAAATAGATATAATGTTATTCATATTGACGCATTTGATTTTTTACAAAATGATAATAATCGTTATGATATGATTTTTCTTGACGGACCTAAGGGGCAATATTATAAATATTTTCCTTTTCTAAAAAAATTACTTAATAAAGGTGGAGTGTTGATAGCTGACGATATTCTTTTCTATGGTCTTGTTAATTCTAATGAAAAAATTGCCCATAAGCACAGAACCATTGTGAACAATTTAAGAAAATTTATTAATTTAGTTAAATCTGATAAAGATTTTAATTCTTTTTTTTATGATTTTGAAGATGGCGTTTGTGTCGCTGTATTAATTTCAAAATAAATTTAAAATTATTGTTATATTATTTGAATATTTTAAAAAATTTGTTAAAATATATCTATGGAATTTGAATTAAAAATTATTGAATTTTTACAAGCAGGCCGAACTCCATTTTTTGATTTGGCTTTTCAAGTTATTTCTTATATTGGCAGTGCTATTGGTATTATTGCTGTCACTCTTCTTTTATTTGTCTTTAAAAGAAAATTATGTTACAGCTTCTTGATTACATATGCTTTTGTTTATTTTGTAAACAATTTTATTGTTAAAAATTTAGTCAAAAGAGTTAGACCTTTTGTTGTAAGTGATGCTATTTTAAATATTGGAGATAAAGTTACTGATTTTAGTTTCCCTAGTGGTCATATTGCTTGTGCTGTCACTATCGCATTCTTTTTAGGATATTTCTTATTCCAATATTTTAAAAAATCTTCAACTCGTTTTGGTATTGTGCTTTGTCTTGTCATCTATGTCGGTTTGGTTGCTATTTCCAGAATGTATTTAGGTAAACATTATTTAACTGACCTTCTGGCAGGTATGTTGATTGCAGGAACTATTAGTATCATCGGTCTTTTAGTTATGCATTTTTATTATAAGAAAAAAGGACTTCCCAAAAAATGAAAATTAAAGTTGTAATTAAAAATTTAACCGAATTAAAGCAACTTGCTAAAGCTTTTGCTGAAACGCTTAAAACACCTATGATAATCTTGTTGAAAGGTGATTTGGGTAGTGGAAAAACTACATTTGTTAAAGAAATTGTATCTGCTCTTGGTTGTAACGATTTGGTAACTAGTCCAACTTTTACTCTTCTAAACTGTTATCACGCAAAATATAATATTTATCATTTTGATATGTATAGGCTGTCTTCTGCAGAAGAAGCTTTAGGTGTTGGCTTTGCAGAATATTTTGATAAAAATACTTTAGATGGAATTT
This sequence comes from uncultured Clostridia bacterium, assembly GCA_947598785.1. Lineage (GTDB taxonomy): Bacteria > Bacillota > Clostridia > Christensenellales > UBA1242 > Caccovivens. Next base: position 4,793 of record CANQFL010000025.1, on the reverse strand, counting down.
GTTTCGTTGAATGGCCAGAAAATGTTCAGGGATTAATTGAAAAACCTGATTTCATTATTGAAATTACTAAAAATGGTGTAAATACTAGAACTATTGTCATAAAAGGGGAGGAACAATAATTTATGCTACTTGTTATTAACACTGCCTTCTTGACTGCAAATTTGGCTCTTAAAACTAATGATAAAACTATTCTTAAAGACTTAGATGCTAAAAGTAAACATAGCGAAAATGTTCTGAAAACTATAGATAGTATGTGTCAAGAGGCTAATATTGATATTTTAGATGTTGATTCTGTTGCTGTTGTCGTTGGACCTGGTTCTTTTACGGGACTTAGAATCGGGGTGGCTATCGCTAAAGCTTTGGGTTGTGTAAAAAAACAATTAAATTTTATCTCTTTGTCATCTTTACAATTTATGGCATATATAATAGCCAAAAAGAGATTGTGTAATAGTAATTTCGCATGTATAATTAATGCTCTTTCTGGTAAATATTTCATTTGCAAATTTGATAAAAATGGAAATCCGGTTGATGAAGAAACTATGGTTGAAGAAGATTTTGTTAAATCTTTAAATATACCTATTTTTGCTCTTTTGGGAGATGTTAAAAATTTCCATGTAAATGAAATTTCTTTGAATTGTATTGATTTATTAGACTTTGCTAGTATTAAAGACAACCAACATGAGTATGTTAATATAGACGTACTTTTACCTAAATATATTAGACCTTCTCAAGCCGAAGATAGCTTATTAAAAAAAAGTAAAAAAATGTAGTAAAATAAGTTGACAATCATTTTAAATACTTGTAGAATACTTTTCTGAAAAGGAGATTATTATGAAAAAACCTGTATATATTAGATGCCCTAGATGTGAACTCAATTATATCGAAAAAAAAGACAAACTTTGTAGCGTTTGTAAAGCTGAACTTTCTGCAAAAAAAGATGAACTTATTGGTGACCTCGATTTAGAGCTTTGTCCTATTTGCAAAACAAATTATATTCAACCAGATGAAATTATGTGCTCAACTTGTTTGAAAGAACATCAATCTGAAGACGAAGATGGCGCTGATTGGGAAGACTATCTTAATAGAGATGAAGAAGAAATTGTTTATGATGACGAAGAAACAGGCGATATGGCTTCAGTGACCGATATTGACGATGATATAGATGATGATATCGATACTGATATTGGCTTCGATGACCGTATTGATGATTCTAGTATTGATGATGAATTAGGTGACGAATTTGACGAAGAATTTGATGAAGATGACGACTTTGATGAAGAAAATGATAATGAAGACGAAGATGACGATGATGATTTAGACGATGATGACGATGAAGAAGATGACGAAGACGATGATTTTTAAAGATTTATAAAAAAATAGAAGGTTTTAAATACCTTCTATTTTTTATTTAATTTAGTTTTTCTTGTTGGTCTTATTTTCTTTTGTTTTATTTTCTTTTTTGCTCATTTTTTCAAGTTCATGTTTTTTCATTTCTTCTTGAGAATAAATTTTTCTTTCAAGAGATAATAAATGTTCAGGGGAATTAGTTTCTTCAATTTGTTTATTCAAATTTTCAATTTTTTCTGCTAAAACACTTGTTCTTTGAGCAAAATTCTTAAATTCTTTATCTGTTTCTTTAGAAATCTTTCCTAAATCTTTTTGTCTTAATTCTAATACTTTTTGTTTATGAAGTTCTTCAAGTTTATTAAGTTCATTTTGGAATTTCTCTTTTTCAGATTCTAAGGCTTTAATTTCTGCATCTCTTTCTTTTCTAGCATTTTGTTTGATTGTATCTACATTTAAACTACCTTTTCTATCATATGTTTCTTTTCTCTTTCTTTCAATTTTCTTTATTTTTACTTTTCTTAAAATAGTTCCAATAACTGCAATTACAATTGCAAGACCTGTTATCAGGGCAGGGATTAGTAGCCAATCAAAACCATTTTGATTTGAAGATGAGGTTTCGTTATCTGTGTCTGTTTCACTATCTGTATCACTTTCATCTTCTTCTGATTTATTCTCAGCTTCAGCTATAAATTCATTTCCTTCACCTGCATTATTTACTCTTTCAACTATTTTTGTGTAATCTTCTGAAGATTCTGTGCTTTCTTCAAAACTGAAATCGTAAAGAGCCATATTTCCAACTACATTTTCATTGCATACAAGTGCTATATGGAATTTTGAAGATGTTGTTTCTGTTGGTTTAAAGTATATTGTTATTTCTTTATATTCCTTATCATTATTTTTTAGGTGAGTGATGTAATTAAATCCTGTTGAAAGACCAACTGTAACTCCGTATTCTTGTTCTTCCTCTCCTTCTTTTGGTTCATTTTTTACTAAGAAACTAGTTTTATATTTAAATTTGATTGTATAATAATTTGAACTATTTAAATCAAAAGTAAATTTACTATCTATTGAAAATGAAGAACCTTGGTCTATTCCTATAAAGAATACATTTTTATCTGTTAAACCTTCTGCATAAAGAGGGTGGTCTTTTGAAAATGCTTGTCCTTTAACAATCCCTGCAATATATGCATTGCTGTTTGAAATACCTTCGTAAGCTGGGTTATTTAATTCTTTTGGATTTGGAGTTAAATCTCTTAAGTTTGTTGGCAATTCTACTAAATCAAAATAGTAATTGCTCATTTTTACTTTATTTATTGCATTTTCAAATTTTTGTGTTTTATCATCATTTTCATTCTTTACTATTTTGAAATTATCAAAGAATGTTTGACCTATTTCTTTTCCATTTTTTTCATTTGTTCCAAAATCTATTTGAATATATGCTTCAACTGCACCTTCTTTTAGTGTTTCAAAGTAGATTGAATATTTTGAATTTCCAGAATTCCATTTATCTCCTGTTGAATTTACTGTTTTTTCAAAGAGTTTTATTCCATCATTTGTATATACTGAAACTCTGATTTTTGAGTTTGTTGAAATGTAATAATCAAAGTTGAGTTCATATATAGAATTTGAATCTAATGTGAAATTTGATGATTTAAGTGTTTGATATGTCTTATTTCTATTTATCATCATTAAAACATTGTTTGTTGTTGCTTTTCCATTTATGCTGCCTGGATTTGTTGTGCAATTTACAAAATAATATGGATTTTTTGTATTATCAGATTGATTAACTAATTCAGATTCTAATTTATTATATATTTCTATATATCTATTCCATTGGTTCTCTTCTGTGTTTACTACACCACTATATGTTAAGCTATAATAACTTTCTTCTTTTGTGATTGTCCAGTTGTCAGGGGTATAGAGTTGATTATTTTCTGTTATTGTCATTAAATCAAAACTACCATTTGTTATGCCATTATCTGATGTTATTGTAGATGAACCAAGTTCAATTTTATTTGTTGCTGAAGAATATTCACTTGTATTTGCTTTTGTAATTGTTATATCATCAAATAAAACACAACCATTTGCATTCTCACTTGATGAACCTAAAGCTAAAGATAAGTCTATTGCACTATCAAATAAAACTCCACCTTTAACATAAAATTCTATTGTTCCATAGTTATTTGTAAAGTTGTTTGTTCCATTTGAATTTACACCTGTGCTTGATACTTCAGATGTTAATGTATAGTTGTCTTTAGTTAATCCTTTGTATTTTCCATTGAAAATGTTTTCTGATTCTTTAACTTTGACATATACATTTCCACTTTCTAATTCTGATACTTTATAATTTACTTTTATTTTGTAAATCTCATTTGCATTTATTTCTATTGCATTTTTTGTTTTTATGGAAACATATCCATCGTTTGCCCATAATGCTAGTACTTTGTTGTTCGTTTCTATCTTGACATTACTTTTATTTTCATCATATGTTGCTTCACATGAAAGATTTGAACCTACAAAATTACGATTTGTTGTTTTTTTGAATACTCCAGGGGTAAATGTATCAAATACTTGTGCTTCGCCATTTACTCTTTCAGGGTCAACAATCCATAATTCTGGTATATCTAATGATTTTTCAAAGTTGAAATTTTGTCCTTCATTAATTGTTTCTTCATCTTCTCTTAAATCAATTAACTTAGTGCATTTTTGTGTTGTAAGTTTTGATTCTGTTTCTGTTTTTTCTTCATATGAATAATATTTTGTTCTTTCGTATGAATCATAAGTTTCCCAAAATGCATTCTCACTGCATTGGTAAAGGTGGCAAGCATCATAAAATACTACACCACTTGATTTGATTCCTCCATCTTCTGAACCTAACCATAAATCAAGGGTTACATCTTCTTCTTTATTTCCTGTTGCTACAAAGAAATACAAAGTTGTCCAATCTTTTGATGTTATTCCTACATATGCTCTTTCTTCTGTTTCTAAATCAATTCCTGACAAATATATTGAACCTAATATTTTGTCATTAATTGAGATATATTCTGTTTCTTGGTCATAATATGGTGTTTCATATGGTATTGTATAATTTTTTGTTGATGGATTGTATATTATTGAACATTCAAAAAGTTCTGCTCCAGATATAATGTCATATGTGACTTCATTTTCGTTTTCAGGGTTATTATAATTCTCTTGTCTAAAATCTTTTGATACAAATACTGGCTTTTCAGCTGAATCTGCTTGGTCTTTATATAAGAATCCTACATATTTTTCATCTGTGTAAAATATATTTACATCTTTTATTGTTTCTTCTAATGTCTTTTCAAGTGAGGTGAGTTTCTTTTCTACATAATATACAGAACCTGCATAATTGATTTGTATATATTCTCCAAATTCAACTATTCTACTTTCATTTATATATCCAAATGTTGTTTGAGATATTGATA
>CANQFL010000024.1 GCA_947598785.1 uncultured Clostridia bacterium | reverse complement strand
TCAATTATATGCACTAGCTTATTATACAACCGAACAGTATCCTGATAGTGGCTTGTTCTTCTCTTTCTGGTGCGGGCTCGTGGGCGACGCGTGGTACTACGACGACTTTGCGCTTCGCCTTTGCAAAACACCCTCTTAAGGGGTTGGTAAGGGGTTGCCCCTTACATACAAAAACCCGAAGGGGTGCGCTATAATATTAAAATAGGGATTTCATTGCGATTGGCGGTTGGTCTGTGGTCTCTTGGGTTCTTCTCTAACTGGAACGGGAACGTGAACAACGCGTGGAACAACGACAACAATGCGCTTCGCATCTGCTAATTAAAATATAGAAGATGGCTTTCCTTAAATTTAGTGCAATGCAATTCCTTGCCACTTGGCAAAAAGAAAATTCGATAAGAGGCATGAGTTAGTAGCAAAACATTGTCGAAACCTCATGAGAATTAGCAAAGGAGTGAAAAAATGAAAACCTCAAAAAATCTTTATTCGAAAATGCTAAATGTGGATTACATTAAAAAAACTATTTCTGATAGTTTAAAAGGTAAAAAGTACAAAGAAAGAGTATCGAAACAACTCGATTCTTATGCAATTTATGCGCTTTCTTGTATGGAAACATTTAACATTAAAATGAAAGATACCAAAAAAATAATCATTCATGATCGCAAAAAAGATAGGGAAATAACTATTAGTCCATATTTTCCTAATAAGATGTTTGATTATTTGCTAGTATCTCAAATTAAACCAATTATTAAAAAATCTATGTTTAAATGGTGCGTCGGAAATGTTGAAAAAAGAGGAAAAGATATGGGCATTTCCTATTTAAAAAGAAAAAGTAAAGATTATAAATACGCTTTAAAATTAGATGTTAAAAAGTTCTATGATAATGTTGATAAGAGAGTATTATTTGAGTTGTTAAAAAAAAGAATTAGTGATGAAAAATTTTTAAAGTTTTACTCATTAGTAATAGGACACGAAGGTAAAGGACTTGACTTAGGACTTAATTCAAGTCAGTGGCTTTCCAATTTTTATCTTCAAGGATTAGATTATTATATCAAGCAAACGTTAAAAGCCAAAATATATGTTAGATATGTGGATGACATGGTAATTCTTGGAAATAACAAACGAAAATTACATTATTTTATTCAACAAATAAATGAGTATTTAAAAATAAATTTGCACCTTCAATTAAAAGAAAATTATCAACTTTTAAATTTAGATAAAGGAGATAAAATTGAATTTTTAGGATACAAAATATCTAAAAATAATATAACTCTGTGCAAACCTATTTTTCATAAATTTGTTAGACTCTATAAAAGAATGAAAGATTTTTCTAAAAATCGCGCTAAAACCATTGTGTCATTGTTCGGATGGTTTCAAAGCACGAGTAATTCATATCTGTATTATAAAAAATATTTGCAACCTATAATTGAATTTTCAACCATTAAAAAATTATTAAGAAAAAGGAGGGCTTAATCAATGGATTTGAACAAAATAATTAAAGAGGATTTTATAAATGACTTACTTGCGAATCTTAATAATATAGGGATTCCAATTTATAATGTTGAATGTATATTGGTAGAAGGCAGTGCACTGTATTTAACAAATGCTAACGATATTGATCTTAAAGTAATGTTAAAACGATATAACAATAAAGCTGAAATGATGAAAAGCTTTTCAATATCAAACTATAAAGTGGATTGCACTTATTATACATTTAACGATTGGTCTAGAGTTCTTGAATACAAAAAGGATGCTCAATATATAGTTGAATCTCCGGATATGGTATGTATTTATGGAAACGACGAAAAATTTTTGCGATTTGATCCTGTTAACGACAAAGCCATTCAAAAATTTGTCATCGAAATTTATGATAAGTATTTTTTTAATTATAAAAAAGAAAATAAACAAACTTATAAGATGGATGATAAAAGGCTTTGGAATTTTCTATTGTTTGCATTTAAGCTTGAAAACAAATCGAATAATCTCACTTCTGCTCAACTTTCTATTTTGCAAAATGCACACGATTTAAAAATAAATAAAGAAGATTATCGACCTTTATTTGATAAATTAAAGGAGAATTTAGTAGATGGAAGATAATGTTAAAAAAAAATATCAAGAATTAGCCAATACATCAGATGAAGTGAATCAAGGTTCTGTAAGAGATAACTATTATCAAATGGCTAAGAATCAAGAATATTCATCTCTCCTAGATAAGGAAATTGAATTGGAAAATGCAAAGGCCGCTGCATTTAAGCAGACAAATAATCAAATGGCTGCACAAGGATTTTCAACACAAGGATATGGATCTTCGGTCCAATCTGGAATAGGGAACAGATATTTGACAGCCTATGAAAATGCTAATGCAGCATATCAAACTAACATTAACAATTTAAATCAGCAGCAAAGACAGGAACAATTAAACGAAGCAAATGATAGATTTGAAAGTATAACTACAATGCTCTCACAAGCAGAAACATTAGACCAAATGTATGGATTACTATCTGATTATGGTTATGGAGTGATAACAGAAGATGAAAATGGTAATTCAGTATTTAATTGGAACAATAAACCAAAAGAAATCAGTGACGACGATTGGAATGAACTGAGATACTATTTTAATTTACAAAAATACTCTATTGAAAATTCTCAAACTAGAAATTATGCAACTTATAATTCCATCGATTCTCTAAATAATGCCACTTACACAAATGACAAGGGTAATGTTGAGACATTGGGCGATCATTTTGCTGAGGAAGTTAAAGTTATTTGGCATCATGCCTCGGCAGGAGAATATAACGAAGGAGATGCCATTAAAATAACTAATGGTGAGGGGAATACCATATTTATGCAATGGACTGCAAGTGGATTTAGAACCATTGATGAGACAGCTTATAATAGTGCTCCATCTCAATACACATTAACTAGAGGAAAATCTAAAAATAATGAATACACAAAAGTGAAGTGATAAATCATGGCGTACTCAAGAAATGAATATTTAAAGCAATTAAATGCAATGCGTAATAATTACCAAAATAATGGTAATGCCATAATAAATACTATAGATGACTCTACTTCTGTCGGAGAAGAGTTATCTTCTTTTGCGTCCATGAGTACGCCTCTTCCTTCTTTAGCAAAAGAAAATGAAATAAAAGAATATAAAGAAAATAGGAATGGTTGGCAAAGAACCATGGATACTATGGAGGAATTTGGTACTAACGTTAAAGAAGGTGCTTTAAACTTTTTAGATTCCATTGGTGATTTTTTAATTGGAGCTGCTGGTTGGGTTGGATCTTGGTTCGGCGCTGATACACAATGGGCAGAGGATGCCATACAATATGATTGGGTTTCGCAAGCTAGTGAAGTAACCAACATATTTAATCCTTTTGATATTTTAAGCGGGGACGTTTTTACTGCAGATTACTACAACGAATACGCGAATGCTTTTAAAAGTCCAGAGCAAGCTCGTTTAAGAGCAGCAAAACGGCATAGCGGATCTTGGGTTTCAGACGCAAATCCAAATTTTCAACAAGGATATTATAACTTTACAGAAGGAATTGGAGAATTGTTGCCGAGTGTAGCCTTAGCGTTTGCTACAGGTGGAACTTCTTTGGGAACACAAATGGCTATTCAAGGTGGTGTGACGGCAGCGAAAGCGTCCGGACAATCAACGGAACGTGCGCTACAAGAAGGCGCAGACTTTCATGGTGCCTTAAAATATGGAACAACTAAAGGTATAATTGCTGGGACTATAACAGCCGCAACTGTAGGCATTGGTGGATCAGTATTATCAAAAAGTGGCGAAGGAATCATTTCTAAGGGATCACAATTTATCGGAGAAAAAATTGGCAGTGTGTTTTCTAATAGTGCTACGGCCGAAGTTATTGCTAGCAAAAGTGCGGAAATTTTGTTTAGAGCTGGAATCGATGCGACAAGCGCCGGAGCACAGACATTGTTAGATCCTGTTTTAAAACAAATTACATATGATAGTGAAGCGATTCAAAACGCTTACGGATCAGACGAAGCAATTCAAAACACATTAGCAAATTTGGGAAATGCAATGATGCAAGCCGGTCTTACAAGTGCAGTTTTGAGTGCAGGCAAAGAAGTTGTGTCATTTGCACAAGCTGGTTCGTTTGAACAATATAAAGAAAATTATTTTGTAAACAAAATTGCTGGAAGCGATATCAAAAAAGCAGAGCTATATCAAAAAAAATATCATGAATATTTAGAACATATGAATAAAGAACTAGGAATTGGGACTAACAACCTAAAAACAGAAACAGAAGCAATTCAAATAATCAATAAATATTCCAATAAAATATTAAAATTAAATGAAAGATATAATATTGATGACTTGTTAAACAATCTTAAAAAACAACCCGATTTAAGTGGCACATCTGCTTTAAAATATGAACAAGCAATAAACAATGCGAAAGAATCAGAAACGTTAAAAACAACTCTTTATTCTAGTGGTACAGTGTCAAAATCTGTTTTATATCAATATTTAAAAGAAAGTGGATGGAAAGCAAAAAGTGGAGGAACGTACACTTCTGCAAAAGGCGATTTTTTAATTTCTGCCACCGATAGTGAAGGAACAGCAATAACGTTGCCTAATAGTCCTAATAGTCCAATTCCTCTTCTTGAAAACAAGCAAAACGATGGAGTATCTTTGCAGCTTAATTCTCCAAATCAAGCAATTGCTATGCTTAGTACATTAAATAATTCTACAAAAGTTTACTTACCAAGCACTTTCGTTTATGAAAATAAAACATATTCTTTGACAAAAAAGAATCTTTCATATGTAAAGCAAGAGATGGAAAACAAAAATAATGATTTATATGGATTAAACAACGGAGAGAGCGCTTTAAAATATTTAGACAATAATTATACTCCTATAGAAGTCAGCAATCTCAATAGTGGCAATAGAATTTTGGCCATTGATCAAAATGGTTTTTCAAAGTATATAGCTTCCGTACTCAATGATTATAACAGCGCTAAAAACAAGGCGTACATTGGTAAATTAAGAGAAACAACAACAGATAAATTATTCAATGATACAGGATTAAATTTAAAGGGTTTTAGCTTAGCTATAGATAAGTCTCATATTAGGCATATTGTGCAAAGACATATCGAAAATAGCAAAACAAATTTACCTCTCGAGTACAGTGATATTTTAAAATACCCTTATATTGTATCTGAGTATGATAGTGTCAATATTAAAAATGAAAACGTTTTAGTTTTTAAAAAAAACATTGGATCTAGTTTTTTGGTTGCCGCTGAATTTACAATCAAAGGCAAAACTTTATCTTTAAAAAGCTTATATAAAATCAGTGGAGCAAGCAAAAATAAAAAAGGATCTGACTATCCACCAACGGTTCATGATGAATCATCCTTACCACCTTCTACGTCCGAAACGAAAGTTAGGGCTTCGTCAAATCCTAATAATATTATAACTAAAGACATCAAAAAAACACAAGAAAAAACATCGAAAATAAAAGCACCCTCCAATTTAGTGAAAGACAGTGCTCATTTGAGAAAAGAAAAAGTATATTCCATTAACTCTACTTCAAAAATTGTAAAAAATGTTTTAACTAATATTAAAAATAAACTTTCGGCAAAAAAAGTTGAAATAAAATTGAAAGGTTCCAAAAGTGCTTTAATTAGAAAAACTTTTGAAGAACTCAATTTATCCAAAGAAACGGATAATGTAATTGACGGACTTATACAAGCTATTACTGAATCAACAATATATTTTAACAAAGGGGAAAGTTCTGAAACCTATGGAAAATTAGGCGATTATCTTGATAATAACTTAATCCAAGATTTAAGAAAATGTATTAAAGGTTTAATTGATCATACCGGCCAAAAAGCATATGTAAAAAGATTGACAGAAAAATATCTTAATATAATTGACAAAATGGCTGAACAAATAAAAGAACAAAGAAATTTAGGACATTACGCCAAAGTATACACTAATTTAAAAAATAAGTTACCAAAATATTTAAGAAAGGATTTAGATTTCACAGAGAACAATGAAACATATCATCAGTTGTCGCTATTATTGGATCCTTTAAAACTGGCGTCAAACAGCACTAACTCTTACTATGATGGAGGATTAAAACAAAAAATTGCTGATTTACTTATAAAATATAAGCCCGTTGAACTAGATAATAATGGAGAATTTAAAGAAGGATTTTCTTTGTTTGATGAAAATATACGGAATGAATATCAAACTCTTTATGATATGCTTCCTGATTCTACCGGCGAAAATTATTCTTTAAATAGTGCCCAATTAAAGCAAGTTGTTAAACTTATGAGAATGATTTCAAAAGTTTCAAAAGATTCAATAGAAACTTTTAAAACCAAAATAGGTCCTAACGCTTTTGAATCAATAAATGCAATACAAAAATACGGACGAATGCCAGCACTAAAGCATTTAGAGGCGCGTTGGGATGTCGTGAGGTCCATGCTCGGTGATTCAACATTAGCCGATGAAATGACTAATGGTTTTAGAAAAGCAGTAGGGGAAGCAGGTTTACACTCTAGAGTTATTAAAGATAAAGTATCTGCTTATATTAAAGACAACAAACTTACAAAAATACTTCATGAGAAAATTGATTTTTATGGAAGCAAGATATCTTTAGGAAGTTTAGCTACAACATATGCACAGTTATTGACTGACGCTGATTACGAACAAATTGATTTAGGTGGTTTGATATATACTAATTCAAAAGGAAAAAGAGTTGCCGGCTTAGCAAATAAGACGAAAGGTAAAGCGGCAGAAATTAAACAATTCTTAGAGGATAATCTACCTGTTGAAGTAAAGGAATATGCACAATTTATTAAAAACATTTTAAATAATGAACTCAAAAAGGATTATGGCGACTATTATAAAATTAAATATGGTGTATCAGATGCTAATGTGATGGAAGACTATATGTTTTTATCACGACAAATTGATAAGATGGCAAGTGCTGAAAGTATGATAAACGCGCCCAAACTTTTTGGTAATGAACAAAACAGAGTTAGAAAGTCTAGCGAACCAATTAAGATTGTCGATTTGACTGATTCTTTCGAACAATATGTAGACAATTTATACAATCATATGTACGTTATGCCATTATACAGAGATTTATTAAAAACATTAAACACTAAAGTCTATGTTAACGGCAATAGAATGAACGCTATTACCATTTTGAAAGAAAAATTTGGCGAAAAAGGTTATGATATTATTCATAATACAATGAATGGAATTGCGGGTATTAACGGCAACAGAAAAACCTTGTTGGGTAGATTTTTTAACGGCTGGTACAAAGCTACTTTAGGTTTAAAATGGACAACCATTATAAAACAAAATTTTTCTAAATTTGTTAGTAATTATTCGATTTCAAAGATTACACGAGCTGAATTAAAATTGATATTTGGCTCTAAAGAGTTTAAAACTTTGCTAAGAGATTTTGAAACTTCTATTGGGGAGTATATCAATCGTGAAAAAAAATCTAATACAATTCATCATTACAATAGTAATAATGACTTTGCAACTAAATTAGATAAAGTCACTGATATTTTTATGCTAGGTATTTCTAAAATGGACAAAGGTACCATTAGAACAGGACTTGCGGCATCCATTATTGCGGCTCTTGACGAAGGATATAGTCCAAATAATGATTACTTTGCTGAATTAGTAGTAAATGACTTTACAGAATTTGTTTTAACGCAAATCAATAGTGATGTTTTAGGCCAAAACGAACTTGGTAGTACTAGATTTGGAGATGTATTTGTATTCCAAGGACCAGCAAGAGTTGCGTTGGCAACGATAAACAACAAAATACGTATTTGGAAAAGATACCATAAACTTTCTAGTAAAGATATTGATACTGCAATAACACAAGCTGAAGAGGAAGAAAACGAAGCTCAAAAACTGTTAGACATAGCCGAAGATGAGTTAAATAATGCCATTGAAAAATTGGATAAAACTAAAGAAGAAAGCAAAAATGAAACGCTTCCTAAAGAAGAAAGAGAACGTCGAATCAATGAAGCGAAAGAAGTCGTTAAAGATAAGCAAAATAAACTATATGAAGCAGAGGATAAATTACGCGAAAAAAAGGCAAATACCAATAGCGCTAAAAATGACAAAAAGAATTTTCATCGATTCAAAAATATGGGTGGCAAAAAGTCTATTCTATCAATGGTAACTGGCCTAATAATGATGGGAGTAGGATTAACGGTAGTTAGTGAACTCGATCAACGGATTAAAGGTAGAAAAAAATGGACAGAATTTGATGGCCAAGAAATATTAAAACAAACGGCTTATAACTCAACGCTCTCTTGGATACCGGTAATAAATACTATTTCTAATTCGGTTCTAAATGGCTATGATGTGTCGTTGCCTAGTTCAACAATGATTAACGAAGTAACGGATACTCTTTCAAGCTTGTATGGCCTTTTAATTGGAGATGTAAGCGAAAGCAATGTAAAAACACTAATCAGGAATGCAGTTAATGTTCTAAGCAATATTACCGGTATTCCGTTTAAAACTATTTATGATTACATTGTCGGCGCAATATCACAATTTGATCCATTAACGGCTTTAAGAATTAAAAATGTCTTTTATACAATGAACTCTACAGCTGCTACGAAAGCATATAATGAATATGTTTCTGAAAATTGGGAAAGCCAAGCAAAAGCGCAATTACTTTATAATTCGAATTACTTTAAGGGTGGAATTATAGACGATAATATTGCGGAAGAATTATATACGTTCTCAAAATATGGATATAATGCTCTTCCTAAAGATCTCATGTCATCTTACACTGATATCGATGGAAAAGTAATAAGTTTAACAAAACAACAAATTACTCAATTTGCGTCGCTGTATAAAGAATCCAAAAAAGAAGTTAACAATCTTTTAGAAATAAGCGATTACTCATCATATAATTACTACGATCAAGCAAAGTTGGTTAAAAAAGTTTATGACACTTATTATGAGTATGCAAAAGCAAAAACAACCGGAATGCAATCTAAAAATAGAATTACAAATATTTTACTTTTAACAAACGGCAAAATAGGTATTTCAAAATTTTTGATAGGGGTTAATTCCTTATCAACAATTACCGAATCTAAAACTGCCTCAAGAAAAGAATTGATTATGGCTCAAATTAACAAAATGACTGAATTAACCAAGTCAGAAAAACTACTATTAGTTTATTTGCTTGGTTTCTCACTAAGTGATAAAAATAAGTTAGTATTAAGCAATTATTTAAGAAATAACGGAGCCAATTATAAAAAGGCAGTGGAAATACTTCAGTAAGGTTTCTAAATACTCAAATTTTGTGTAAGGAAATGTAAGGGATTTTTTTCGAAAAATATGCAAAATTATGAAATACTATGGATATATAAGATTAAAAAAAGCCTAAAAAAACACAAATTTTAACGATACGCACATTCTTTTATAATTCCCGTCACCTGCTCCATCAGTTATTAAAAGCTCTAAAAATAGGGCTTTTTTATTAGCAAGGAAATGTAAAGGAAAAATTTGTATGCGTAAAGGATAATCACATTTGAATAGCTTAATCTTTTCATTCATATTTCTTATGTAGTATTTAATTGTATAATTAAATGTAATAAAAGTAAAAGTGAAAATTTTATTCTCAATTATTATTTTTAAAATAAATTAATTGCTTTTGTGATAATACTTTTTCTCGACATTAGTCCTTTAACTTGAAGAAAAGGATATTTATGCTAAAATGCTTATTGAAATTTGATAATGATAATCGATTATCATTAACTAATTTGTAGTCTATTAAAAGGAAGTTTAGAAGTATGAGAGTAGGTTTAGATATTGGATCAACAACAATTAAATGCGTGGTTATTGATGACAACAACCAGATTGTTTTTTCGTTGTATAGAAGACACTATTCTCATATTAAAGATAACTTATTAAAAATATTAAATGAAGTTAATGAACAAAATATTGATCTTTCAGATGCATATATTGGTATGTCTGGCTCTGCTGGAATGGGAATTGCTGATGCTTTTGAAATTAGTTTTATTCAAGAAGTTTATGCAACAAGAGTTGCGGCGAATAAATATTTGAATAATGTTGATTGTATTATTGAATTAGGCGGAGAGGACGCCAAAATTCTTTTTTTATCTAACGGATTAGAAGTTAGAATGAATGGTACTTGTGCCGGAGGAACCGGTGCATTTATTGATCAAATGGCAACATTACTTAATATTACTATTGATAAGATGAATGAATATGCTTCTCATCATCAAAAAATTTATACAATTGCTTCTCGATGCGGAGTTTTTGCCAAAACGGACATTCAAGCATTATTAAATCAAGGAGCGACAAAAGAAGATATTGCCGCTTCAATTTTTAAATCAGTAGTAAATCAAACTATTGGTGGACTTGCTCAAGGAAGAAAAATTGAAGGGAATATTGTTTACCTAGGCGGACCTTTATCATTTATTGAAGAATTAAGAAAATCATTTGATGATTCTTTACATGTTAAAGGAATTTGTCCAGATAATTATTTTCTTTGACCGGGTATGACTTTCAAAATTTCCTTCCAAAAGTAATATGACATATTTCTTCTTACGTCTCTTTCCCAGATAATTCATTATTATTTGTCGCTTTAGGTGCGGCTTTAGCTTCAAATAAACGGCAGAATCTAAAAGATATTATAAAAGAATTTTACACAAGTAAAGTTAAAGAGCAATATGCTTTTAATGAGGCATTATTTCATGATGAAAAGGAACTCGATGAATTTAGGGAAAGACATGCTAAAGCTAAAGTTGATATTCTTCCTTTAGATGGATATAAAGGTAAGTTATATTTAGGTGTAGATTCAGGCTCAACAACAATTAAAGTGGTTTTATCTGATGAGAATGATAATATACGTTATACCAAATACCTACCAAATAAAGGAAAGCCATTAAATATTTTTAAAGATATTCTTTTAGAAATATATAAAATAAATCCAAATGTTAATATCTGTGGTAGTTGCTCAACTGGATATGGTGAAGATTTAATCAAAAATGCTTTTTCACTAGATGATGGTTTAGTTGAAACTATGGCACATTTTAAAGCGGCAAAAAAGTTTAAGCCAGATGTCGATTTTATTATTGATATTGGTGGACAAGATATCAAATGTTTTAAAATTGAAAATGGGGTAATTTCAAATATCTTTTTAAATGAGGCATGCTCAAGTGGATGTGGCTCATTTTTACAAACATTTTCTAATGCATTAGGTTATGATATTGCTTATTTTGCTAAACTTGGTTTGCTTGCTAAAAAACCAGTTGATTTAGGCTCAAGATGTACGGTATTTATGAATTCAAGTGTTAAACAAGCCCAAAAAGATGGCGCAACGATTGATAATATTTCCGCTGGACTTTCAATGTCGGTAGTAAAAAATGCAATTTATAAGGTTATTAGAATATCAGTTCCAAGTGAACTTGGTAAAAATATCGTTGTTCAAGGTGGAACATTTTATAATGAAGCTGTTTTAAGAGCTTTTGAAAAGGAATTGAAAGTTAATGTTACTCGTCCAAATATCGCAGGATTATCTGGCGCTTATGGAGCGTGTTTGCATGCGAAAAGTTTAAAACTTGAAAAATCATCTATTTTAACTAAAGAAGAAATAGAGAATTTTTCTTATAAATCTTTATCGTTTAATTGTAATGGTTGTTCTAATCATTGCCCATTAAATGTAAACACTTTTTCAAATGGCAAAAAGTTTATTTCTGGAAATAAATGTGAAAAACCTCTATCGAAAAAAGTTGTGGATGATGATTTGAATATTTATCATTTCATTCAAGAGAAATTAATGTCCTATAAACCGATGGAAAATTCTTCAAGAGGAAAGATTGGACTTCCATTAGTATTAAATATGTATGAACTATTCCCATTTTGGTATACTTTCTTTACTTCTCTTGGATTTGAAGTTCATAACAGTGGCCTATCTTCTGCAAAAATTTATGTTAAGGGACAACAATCAATTCCAAGTGATACTGTATGTTATCCTGCTAAACTTGTTCATGGTCATATTATTAAATTAATTGAAGAAGGATATCAAACCATTTTCTATCCTTGTATGTCATATAATATTAATGAAGGAATATCAGATAATAATTACAATTGTCCTATTGTTGCTTATTATCCTGAAACAATTATTAATAATGTTGAAGAAGTGAAAAAGATTAATTTTATTAGAGATTATTTACCAATTGCAAATAGTAAAATTTTTGAAAAAAAGATTATTGAGATTTTAAATTATCGAATTGGCGGATTTAATAAAAAAGATATTCATAAAGCTACGATACTTGCTTATAAAGAATATAATCAGTATCTAAATGATATTAGAAATAAAGCTCAAGAAATTATTTTAAAGGCTAGGGAAAAAAATAAATTAATTTTTGTTTTGGCCGGAAGACCTTATCATGTTGATCCAGAAATCAATCATGGCATTGATAAATTGATATCAGGATTTAATGTTGCAATTATTTCGGAGGATAGCATTTCACATTTAAATAAGAAGTTTGCAACAAATGTTTTAAATCAATGGACTTATCATGCGCGTCTTTATAGTGCGGCAAAGTTTGTTTCAAATAATGATGATATGAATCTAATTCAATTAGTATCTTTTGGCTGTGGACTTGATGCAATTACAACAGATGAAACAAAGAAACTATTAGAAAGTCATGATAAGATCTATACTCAAATTAAAATTGATGAAATTACGAATTTAGGCGCAGTAAAAATCCGTATCAGATCGTTGTTAGAGGCGCTAAAATCGAAGGAGAAATAAATGAAGAGCGAATATATTTTAGATTATCCTGTTTTTTCTGATAAATTCAAAAAGACTCATACGATTTTGATTCCTTCATTTCTTGATTCTCATATGGATCTAATTGCTGGCGTTTTAGAAAAAAAGGGATATAAAGTTAGATTATTAACCAATACTGATACAATGTTAGTCCGTGAAGGATTAAAGTATGTTCATAACGATACTTGTTATCCGGCTCTATGTGTAATCGGTCAATTTTTAGATGCTTTAAGACATGAAAATGACTTAGATCATATTGCCTTAGTTTTAACTCAAACTGGCGGAGGATGTCGAGCAACAAATTATGTTCCTTTACTTCGTAAGGCACTAAATAATTCCGGATTTGGACAAGTTCCAGTTATTACGTTAAATTTAGGTAATTTAAAAGCGTCAGAGGGGATTAAAATTACCGTTCCATTTTTGATGGATTTACTTTCAGCAATAACTTATGGTGATACATTGATGTTCTTATATAACAAAACACGATCTTATGAAAAAGAAAATGGATCAAGTTTAAAACTTGTAAATAAATGGAAAAAATTTTTACGTGAGCAACTTTGTTTAGGTAAGGCAAGTACACCAAGAAAAATCAAAAAGAATTTGAAAAATATGGTTAGAGATTTTAATGCGTTGCCTTTGAATGATATTAAAAAAGTTAAAGTTGGAATTGTTGGTGAAATCTATGTTAAATATGCAGCGATAGGAAACAACAACTTAGAGAAAATGTTAATAGAGCAAGGTGCGGAAATTATGGTTCCGGGTGTTTTTGGTTTTTTACTTTATTGTTTTGCAAATGGTGAATATGATCATCGTTATTATAAAACTAAATTAAGCAAAAAAATCTATAATTCTCTTTTGCTTAGATTTATTTCTCACTATGAGAATTTAATGATAAAAGCAATAAAAAATAATTCATCTTTTACTCCAATGAAGCCTTTTAAAGAAACAAGAAAAGAGTCGATTGGAATTATTAAGCATGGTGCAAAAATGGGTGAAGGATGGCTTTTATCTGCAGAAATGAGCGAGTTAATTAAAACTGGATATAGCAATATTATTTGCGCTCAACCATTTGGTTGTTTACCAAACCATGTTTGTGGAAAAGGAGTAATGAATAAATTAAAATCATTGTATCCGGAAAGTAATATTACCCCAATTGATTATGATTCAAGCGCAAGTAAAGTTAATCAAGAAAATCGAATTAAATTAATGCTTGCAGTGGCAAAAGAAAAGCTTAATAGTGAAAACTAAAGACAACAAATATGTGTGTGAATCTAAAATCTGAGCGTTTAGTAGTTAGATTAATTGTTGCTGACAATTATTAAAAATACAAAAGAATATTGTTTAGATTCAAAGAATCATTTATGCATTATTAATAGATTATTATGTTAAAAGGAATGAAGGATTGTTTACTTTTATAATAAATTATAAATTTTTTAATTTTTTTATTTCAATTTGTTATATTGCTTATTATCAACTGGTTCTAACCATTCGTTTGAAGTTTTTGTGCCAATCACTTCAATTGCAAGATGTGAAAACCAACTATCTTTTGCTGCACCATGCCAATGTTTGACATTTGCCGGAATATTTACACAATCCCCTGGCTTGAGTTCAATGGCCTTTTTGCCAAACTCTTGGTAATATCCTCTGCCACCAACACAAATAAGAATTTGACCACCACCAGATTTAGCATGATGAATATGCCAATTATTTCTGCATTTTGGCTCAAAAGTTACATTGTAAATTCCTTGCTCTTTGCAAATTGGTGCAAGATAACTTTGTCCGACAAAATAATCTTTAAAAGCATCATTTGGGTTTCCAATAGGAAAGAAAATGGTGTTTTGATAAATCTCTTTTTCAGTTTTTGCTTCTAATTTTTCATTCCAAATATCTTTGACAAGTCTAAATGCATTCCATGCCTTTGGCCAACCAACATAAAAGGCACAATGTGTGATTATAGCGGCAATTTCCTTTTTGCTTACGCCATTATTTTTAGCATTTTGCAAATGATAAGTTAGCGAACTATCAGTTATTCCGGAAGATATAAGTCCCACAACCGTGATAATACATCTCGTTTTAATATCAATGTCATTATTGTTCCAATTTTCACCGAAAAGCACATCATCGTTGAAATGTGCAAAGTCTGGTGCAAAATCCCCAAGTTGTTTTCTTCCTGTATCTTGTATTATCTTTTTCATATTAACTCCTTTTTTGAAACATTTATATGATAACATATTTAAATGACTCTTTGGAGAATAATATTTTAATAATATTAAATTATATATAAGATCTGTTTTCAGAATTTGACATCATAAAATTTAATAATAAATTAAAGTTTTATAATTGTTTATCTTTGAAAAGTAAAATACTAGAAAATCATAACATTATTTTACAATTTAAAAGGTAAGAGGGTAAGAAAAAAAGAAGCCTTTTAATGCATTATTTTGTTAAAAAATAACTCTTTTAATAAGAATAATTATCTTTATACCATATAGTTATTATTTTAATAAAATAAAAACTTGGCTGTTAGTCCAAGTTCTTATCATTTGATAAATTATTTTTGTTCATAATTTTATTTTAAATAAGTTAAGCTATCACCAATCTTAGATAATGTACCGGTTGATGCATTTTGTAAAACAAAGATTCTGGCGTTTCCTTTAGAAATAGAATCAGTTGTCAATGTTCCATTGGTTACATTAATGCTTTTTCCAGAAACTAAATCAACATAAGTTCCATTTGGAATACCTTTAAATGTCGCTCCACTTGAAATAGTAACACATGCTAAGGAATCAATATTACCTGCGGTATATCTTCTTATATAGGCCATTTTTCCACCAGTTACACCATTTGTAGTATATTGACCACGTCTTAATGCTGGAACTGATAAACGAATTTGATTAAGTTTTTCAAGATGTTTTGATAGGGTAGAATTCAATGTTGTACTGACTGTACCAGATGCGGTAAATCTTCCAAAATCACTTGCGGTGACTTCCCCTTCGAGATGATCACCATAGTAAGCTCTTCCAGTTTCTGATAAAGCCATATTTGGACCACCATCAATTTTCTTTCCTTTTTGAAATTCAATTTCGCTTCCATAATATATACATGGAACACCACGGAAAGTGAACATTAATGACATATTTTCTGCCCAAGCATCAGTACCAGCGTTATATCTAAAATCTTGACAATCATCTGGTGAGTAATCATGTGAATCAACATAAACAACATTGTAAGTTGCATCGTTGTAGTACTTATCATTTCCTGTTGCAACATTGAATGCATCTTGAGCCTTATAAAAGTTCCAATGCATTGGAAAGTCAATTACGCTAGTACCACTTGCTAAAGAGTGATCAGGTGCATGATAATTAACGCCATTTAGCAATGCGTTGTTTGAAGTTGGTTCGTTGCTTACCGATTTATTATCGTTGTA
>CANQFL010000023.1 GCA_947598785.1 uncultured Clostridia bacterium | reverse complement strand
GTGTAGTTCAATGGTAGAACTTTAGCCTTCCAAGCTAACTACGCGGGTTCGATTCCCGTCACCTGCTCCATTATGTGCTAAAAGCCCTAAAAATAGGGCTTTTTTACTTTTGCGTAAGGGAAATGTAAGGGAAAATGTAAGGGAAAAATTTTTAATGGTGCAACTTATTACGCCTGTGCGATGCTTCTTAAAATAACAAAAAATAAAAAAAAGAGACTAGAAATTTTTCAACTTCTTAACCTCTTTCTATAAATGATTAACAAATATTTTTTATTTAAATATTTCGTCAATAATACCAACAGTCTCGTTTGGAAAGATATGCGAATAGGTATCTAAAGTTTCTTTAACCGAACTATGTCTTAGATGCTTGCTTACTATTAGAGGAGATAATCCCATATTGATCATTCGAGAGGCACAACTATGTCTTAATCCGTGTGGAGAAATTGCTGGCACGCCACAATCGTCTATATGTTTTTTCATAATTCTTCTTACCGTATTTTTAGAACTTTTACCATTCGCAAAAAAAATAAAATCTTCTTCTGAGGCACAATAATCTTCTTTGAATTTAAGTAATTTTTGAGTAAGTGCTTTTGGTAAAGTTACCGTAGCAGTGCTGCTACTATTTTTTGTTTTACTCAATTTGCCATTGTTTTGCATGGAATACTCAATAAATAAAATATTACGATCAGGATAAAAATGGTCCCACGTTAATGCTAAAGATTCACCTATTCGCAAAGCTGCTTTATATGTTACTTCAAAGTAAAGTTTCCATTTGTCATCGTCAGAAAAAGACATAAAGAATTTATCCCACTCTTCTGGTGTCCAATATTTCAATTTTTCATTTAAAGTATTTTTGTTTGAAACTGATTTTAACAAGTTGCATAATTTTCTACATAACTCAAAAGTAATATATTCCCTATCGCTTGCGAAAATTAGCAATTCTTTTAAATATCTAAGTAAATCGTTAGTTCTTTTGGGAGTTAGGTTTCGACTTATAATGTTTTCTTTATATTTTTCAATAGTCTGTATTGTAAATACGTTGTCTAATTCTTTATATCCAGCTACAATTGATAGCAAATACTTATTTAAGCCTCCTATTTTAGCATAAGCTGTTTGCTCGCCAAATTCTAAATAAACTGAATTTTTATATTTTTCAAGCAATTCGTTTAAAGAAATATTATCGCCAAAATGCATAAACATTTTTCTTTTTCTTTTATCTTTTTCTATTTCTTCAGCTTCTATTGCTTGGACAAACTTTTTGCCACGTTCTTTTGTCCATTCTTTATTGTATATACTAATTGTTTTAAACGTACCATCTGGTAACTTTAAATCATAACATATAAAATATCTTTTCCTTGATTTGTTGTAGCAAATACTCATTGTTTTTTCCTCCTTATTTTTGTTATAATAGAGGAGCGAAAAGGGTAAACCTTTTTGCCTCTATTGTTGAGCCTACTTTCAAACTTTGGTCGGTTGGGAAAGTAGGTTCTTTTATTTTTAATAGTATATTTTTAGTTTAATCAAATAATCTTCCACCTTTTTTAAATAGATGCTTCTTTTTAAAAATATAAATGTTGATAGTAAAAGCAAAATGAATGCTATCGCAAAAAATATTATAAAAAGTGTTTCATACAAAATAATAAAATTTTTATCTATAACAGAAACATAAAGAAATACAGTAACAATTCCAAATATAAGAAATAGGATTGTTAAAAAAGTTAATATTAACAAAACTTTTAAATTTGGTGAATGATTTAAAGCTATTTTTGCATTTATAAGAATTTCTTTATCTCCCTTATTATATTTTTCTAATTCTAATTCATATAATTTTTTTCTATCCATTTTTTTCATCCCCTTTCCGTTTATCTAATGATTTTACAATTGCCAATATTGTTTGCAAAGTTTCTTGATCTTGATATGAGCATATGGCATAGATTTCATCTAGAATATAACAAGATTTGTCTTCCTTTTGCTTTTGAGATGCGTCAGAATCGAAATCGAATTTTGACAGCACCATCTTATCAGTTATTCCAAGAAGGTATGATGGACTTATTTCCAAATATTTTGCAATGATATAAATATTTTTTTGCTTTGCATTAAATTTGCCATTCAAATAATTAGATAATAATCCTTTGCTTAATTTACAATTATCAGCAATATCAGTTAAAGTTTTATTTCTATAATTCATTGCTAACTTTAATCGTTCTGCAAACATAGCATCATCTCCTTTCCAAGTTTATTTTATTCCAAAAGTTTCGATAACTCAACAAAAAGTTTCGAAAATTAAATTTTAAGGTTGACAGCATAAAAAACCCAACTTATAATTAAAATGGTTTCGAAAACGAAACTAGAAAGGAGATTGTTATGGGTGAACTATCGGGAGTAAGAATAAATTATTCTTACTTAAAAGGATTTGTTCGGGACTGCCCGGCTCTCGGAAGCGACAAAGCATTCGCTGCTTTTTTGCGTATTTCCCCGCAAGAGTTAAACAAAAAATACTCTGGCGTGCATTGTTTTACTATTCCCCAAATTGTTAAGATTAAAAAAGAGTTTGGTTTATCACCGCAACAGATAGACTTATATTTTTTTAATCTTTAAGTTTCGAAAATGAAACAAAAATCAAACTAAATTGGGAAAGGAGGAACTTATGAGACAGCAATTTGGAAACTTAACGATAGAAAAAAAAGAACAATTACTGTCGAAGCCATGTATTAGAGTTGAAGACGTTATGGTTCTAACGGGATATGGCCGTAGTATGTGTTATCAATTGATGAATGAATGCAGACAAAATTTTAACGGCCGCGCTGGTATTAGAACCGATGCAATTACACCTAAATCATTATGTTTGGCCCTAGGCACAACAATAGAGGCAGAAATGAGACTAATTGGAATAGCAAAAGGATATATACAGCTATGAAAAAAATGTATAAAAGAGAAATTTACCCAACTAAAGAAGAATGGCTCAACAATAGAGGTTTTGGGGGGAGTTCTGCAAGCGCAATCTTAGGAAAAAATCCTTATATGACAATTGTCGATTTATACAAACGTATTGTTCATGGTGGCCCATCAAAGAATGATTCTAATGAATCTATGCAGTATGGGACATTGTGTGAACCGCTCATGCGAAAATTGTTTGCATTAGACTATAAGGACAAATACAAAGTTAAAGCTCCTTATAAGTATGAAATGTATCGACGAAAAGACAAACCTTATTTAACCGCAACTCTTGACGGAAGATTAACCGACCTAATCACTGGAGCCAAAGGAATATGGGAATGCAAAACACATGATATAAGAAACAAGGCGGATGATGAAATGTGGCAATTAGGATTACCAGATAATTATTTCATCCAATGCTTACATTACCTTGTAGTAATGAATGATTGTGATTTTGTAATTTTAACGGCGAAATTAAGATATTTTGATTATTATCACGAAAGTGGAAAGAAATTACTTTATCAAAAAATTATCTATCATGTGATTTGGCGTGACGATGTTAAAGATCAATTAGATTACTTAGAAAAAAAAGAAACGGACTTTTATGAAAATAACGTCCAAAAAAAAATTATACCAAATTATTCAATTAAATTTTAGGAGGAAATATGGAAAAAGAATTTGAACTTGTACCTGTGCAGGACAAAGAAACAGGTGTTTATCACATTGAAAATTTTGAGGAAAACAAAAAAATAGTTAAAGATTTCTTAGCCAATGAATGTCACGTTGAAATGGAAATCAATTCGGCTGAAGATTATAAACTAATCAAGAATACGAGAACTGACATTCGCAAAAAAAGAGAGGCGATAAAAAATATTCGTATTAAAGTATCTGAAATGTTAATTGGTGTTTTCGAATCTCAACTAAAAGAAATTGAAAGAGAAATCGATGCAACAGATTTAATCTTAAAGGAAAAAATTGATGCTTACGATAAATTGATTAGTAACAAGCAAGACAAGCCTTCGAAGATTACTTTAACTATTAAAGGATACGATATGCAAAAAATTCAAAAGGTAAAAGATTATGCCATTAAGCAAGGCTTAGAGGCAGCAATTAAATAGGAGGAAATAACAATGTCAAATGAACTTAATAAAAATCTAAAAAACGAGGTTAGTGCTGCTATTGGCAACACTACGATTGCAGATTCGATTTTAAAAAACTTTACCCAACTTGTGGTAGCAGAGCAATTAAAATTTCCCGACAATTATAACGTAGGCAATCAATTAAAATTAGCTTATTTAAGCATTATTCAAAATCCAGATTTAACTGGGTGTACACCTACATCTATCGGACAAGCATTGACTGAATTTGCGCTTCAAGGTTTAGAGGTTGATAAAAAGCAAGTTTATTTCATTAAATTTGGAAATCAACTAAAAATGTTTAGATCCTATTTTGGCGACGTGGCAGTTGCTTACAGAACCGAATTGGTAAAGGACATTAAAGCAATGGTTGTTTACAGAGGAGATAAATTTGAAACAACCATTTCTAATGATGAAGAAGTTGTTGCGTTTCATAAAACATCTTTTGTCAACAGAGACAATGAAATTATTGGAGCTTATGCTGTTGCAACATTGCCAGATGGAGCAAAAAGATATTGCATTATGACTAAGAAAGAAATTGAGGCCAACTGGAATAAATCGCGCTCACAAAAAAGAGAAGTGCAAAAAGAGTTCCCACAAGAAATGGCCAAAAGAACTGTTATCCGTCGTCTTGTAAAGATGCTCTTTAATACTGCCAACACGAGCGACAACTATATTGCAGCGACAATCGCTTCTTACAATAGAACAACCGAAGAAGAATACGAAAATAATATAGAAAACTCTCAGACTCCAAGAAAAACAACGGTAAACAATTATATTTTACCAGAAAGCGAGGCCCCATTATCTGATGAGTTAGTCGCGGATCCGGTGGAAGATGTTGTTGCAACTGTCGAGCCGTCAGTTGAATCGGTTGAAGATGAATAGGTGGTAAATATGTTTTTAAAATGGACTCGTAAAATCGATTCTAAGGGAAGAATTCTTCTTCCCCCACCTTTATTAAGAGAATGCAAATTAAATCCCGGCGATGTTGTTTTTTTCGAAAGCACTAAATCTGGATCAATTATCATTCGGAAAGATAAGGTGGCCAGCAGCGATGAATAACAAAAATAAAGCCCAAAGGTATTATTGGTTCAAATTAAAATTATCATTTTTGGACAGCCCTAAGGTAGATTTTCTAATGTCCCAAAACGGTGGAGCTAATTATGTAGTTATTTACCAAATGCTTTGTTTAAAAGCGATTAACACAAACGGTAAATTAGAGACAGCCGTGAAAGAATGTAGAATTAAGTGGGACAACGAAAAAATACAACGGGAATTGAAATATTTTGAAATCGATACCATTCGGATTGCTATGACTCTATTTCTACAACTCGGTTTAATTGTTCCGGATGAAGAGGGCATCCTCCAAATTCAAGATTTTGACGAACTTGTCGGTTCTGAAACGGGTGCCGCTATTGAAAAAAGAGAGCAAAGAAAAAGGATAGACAAAAGGATAGAAACAAGAATAGACAAAGGAATAGACATTGTCTATCCAGAGTATAGAGATATAGATAATAGAAAAAAGATTTTAGAAAATGATAAAAATGATAAAAATGATAAAACCTCTTGCGAGGTATCGGAAAATCCCTTCGTGGTGTTTCTTTTATCGAAAAAATTTCTTAAAAAAGAAGATTATGTCGCTATTCCACTAATCGAAGAGTTTTACGATTCATTGTTCTATGACTACCCAATAAAAACCGAATTTTGGCGCGAAAGATATAAAAATGTTTTTATAGCAACCAAGTATATGATTGCCTATGCTAACCCTGAGGTTATTGATGACAAATTAAATTACATTAAAACATCAATTAGCGATTCACTTTCTAGAAATTACAATAATCCGGATTGGATGGATGAGTACGATCAATTCTTAGAAGTTCATCCAGAACTAAAAAATTTTTAAAACCGACCAAACAAAAAAAACAATAGAGGAAATGTTATGAATACAAAACAATGGAGATTATATAATTTTTTAAAAAATAAAAGCCAAGAGAATCCAGAACACTGGGTTACTCACGAAGAAATATGTAAAGAACTTCCAGATTTATTTTCATTAAATCACAAAGCAATAAATAAAATGTGTTCGTCTCATATTCAGCAGCACATTTTAAAAATCAATGAAGACATTGGAATTGAAAAAATAATTATGTATAAGAATCAAAGTTACCGTTTAGCAAAAGATTCAAGTGAAGCTTTCGATTTTATTCGCAATAAGCTATTTATTCGCGGATTGAGACATTTGAAACGCTATTGGACCTTATTAGATAAGATACGAAACGACGGGCAAATGAAATTACTTTCGAATAGAGGGGATATCATAGAAAAAGATTCTCGTGCAAGAGATTATTTTGAAACTTATTTACCAACGGGAAAAAATCAAACATGAAAAAAACTTTTGCCATTTTCAATGAATTTAATCTTATTGGCCGAATGTGTAATACTCCTCAAAAAGAATTTACCAAAAATAATCAACTATTTACTCGCATTACTTTAAAAACTCGATTTCGAAACGAAATATATATTCCAATAATCATATTTGGAAAAGAAGTTGATGTTGTTTGTACTAAATTTCAAATTGGCGACGTTGTGGCCATTAAAGGCCAAATCTCTTCACGAGAAAAACAAGACGGGAAATTGATGATAGATTTTGTTGCAACAGAAATGCAATTGATTTCTAAAACAAATTTTGAAATCGTGCAAGAAGATAAATTCTTGAAAATAATTGAATTGTATGATCCAGAGAAAGTGGCTCAAAGAATGATAAAAAAATAGGAGGCAAATATGGCTTTAAATAACTCTTTTAGACTAATAGGCACTATCACTACTCCATTCAACAAAGTTAAAAGGGGTAAATATACGGTTTATGAAGTTGAGATAGAAATCCAAAACGGGAAATCTATTCAAACAATTCCGCTTACTTTTTATGCTAAATCGGCAAACCCTATTACTGATTACAATCGTGATTTAACCGGCATGCAAGTGGCAGTCGAAGGCTATATTCAAGGCAATCGTTATAACTCGCAAGAAAAGATTATTCACTACATTTATATGGTCGTTAACGAATTATCAATCATATCCAAAGGAATTGATATGGACACAAGTGTTAGTGCACAAGGAATTTTGATTTCTGATGATGATTTACCATTTTAAAAAATAAGGAGGAAAATAAAATGAAAAATGAAAAATTAACACTAGAAGAAAGAGTAACACTCTTAGAAAAATACATAAGTAACCAAATAGCAAATCAAAAAGCAACAAAGGAATTTGCATTGAATGTCGACAGTTTTAAAAGCAGTGGAGAACCCAAAGGCAAAGAGTTTTTGAATTATGTAGAATCTATTTCAGAAAAGATTGAAGATGAACACAAGAACATCTATGTAAAATTACCTACAATTTATATCAATACAGTGGGGAGAATTATTTACTTCTCGTTTAATGAGATCGATGGCTATATCAAGTTACAGCCTCAGTTAGTTTCTAAATATAAAAATTCATGGATTGATGGCAAAGTTAGATCAATTCCGAATGTTGCACCAGACTTAAATCAATTTTCTTATTTGAAATCTTTAAAATTATGCAGATGGGTAAATGGAGAAATGTTAAATTGGAAAACCGTTCTTTACTTTCAAATAATGTGGGCGTATGCATACGAGACCAAAGAAAATAATGACATCTTGCCAAACGAAAAATATGAATGGAGCAATGAAAGAGATTGTGCTTTTGGCGACACCGGTAAAGGAATAGGCGAGTTTTTGGGCATAGAACAATTATTTACTTCTGGTAGGAATCTTGTTGACCTTAGTAACCCTGAAACAGAACTATGGGGATTATATAAAGAATGGAACTTTGATAAAGACTTTAATCCTAATGAAAAATTTGCATTATGGGGTGATTATAATCCCGATGAAGAATCAGAAGCTGGGTTCTTCTCTGACTGGGACGGGGACGTGAGCAACGCGTGGAGCGGCGGCAGCCGTGCGCTTCGCCTTTGCAAAAAGCCTTATGAAGGGTGTTAGGGATTATCCTTAATTTATCAATATGGCAAAACAAGAAAACAAGGTAATTAAAACAGCCGCAGATTCGGTCAGAAAAATTTTATTTAACTTTGATTTGGAAATGACTGCAAGTGTTGGGGAGTTGAAACTCGCAAGAGCAAAAACTCTCCGCTATAAAAATCCTAAAAATAACCGAGAAAAGGAGATTTACACATGTGCTCGCATCGACGAAGAAAAAATAAAAGTATTTATTCAACAATTAACCGACGGAAAAAATGAAACGTGGCAGTCTTTAGAACAGATTTTAGAAATCTATAATCCAAAATACAAAAAGATTTGGTTAATGTATTTTATCAGTCAATATACTTACGAAGAAATCGCCCAAAAAACCAATTATTCAGTAGATGGTGTTAATTTTATAATTCAAAAATTAAAAAAAGATTTAATTGATTTAAACCTAATTTCAAAGGAGGATAACGCGAGTGAGTGAATATTTGAAAAATGTAAAATTTAAAATTATTAGTCCGATAGTTACAAAGGCAAGACCTAAAGCAAGAGTAATTAACGGATATGCTCAAATGTATACACCTAAAAAAACTTCTGTTTATGAAAATTTTATCAAACTAAATTATCAAGAAAAAGTAAATTACTTTTTTGGTGAAAGACCATTAGAAGTTGTGATTGTTGCCTACTTTAAATGCCCAAATGCTCTTAAAAAATATATACCATTCGGTATCAAGTGTGCTAATCATAAAGATCTTGATAATATTGCAAAAACAATTTTAGATGCCTTGAATGGTGTAGCTTACAAGGATGACAAACAAGTTCAAGAACTGCATGTTGCAAAGAAATATTCCGATACAGACTACGATTATGTTGAGGTATCAATCGGCGATGTTGTAGGTACTATTGAAGATGCAAAACAAATGTATGATTACGAAAAATTATCACAAGAAATTTCGAAATTAGAAAACAAAAAAGTTTTAAGCGCTAAAGACAAAGAACGACTTATAAAACTAAAGGAGCAAACTAATAATTTTTGTTTTCCTTTGCCGTTTTAGTTGCCGTTTTAAAGGAGAGAAAATTAAATGGAATTCGAAAAAATTATACAAGAATACTTGGATGAATTGGCTAAAAATTCCCCGGAATTTGCCGCCAAGTATTCTAATCAAAAAAAATCAATAAAAGAATGTTGCAAATTTATTGGCGGAGAAATGCACAAGAAAGCATCTTCAGGAATTATCACAGTTGAAGATGATGAAGTTTATTATCTCGCGAGGCATTATTACGAAGAAGATTTAGAAGTTAAAGGCGGATTTACCATCAACGATAATTCATTTGTTCATTCAGTAAAAGAATTGAGCGAGGAAGATAAAAATAAAGCAATACAAAAAGGAAAGGAACTAGCGGAAAAAGAATATAAAGCAGCATTAGAAAAGGCTGAACAGGCTGCCAAAGAAAAAGAATTAACGCGATTAAGAAAGGCTGAAGAAAAGCAAAAAGCGAAAAGCGAGGCCGAAATGGCAAAAATCAAAGAGTCGGGACAAATGTCTCTATTCGATTTTTAATGGAGGTTAAGTTATAATGGCACATCATTGTACATATTCGGATTGTATTCTTTGGGATTGTAAGAAAAAGCAATTTTATCGCAGTGTAACCGCTCATGGACTTGATAATAAGAAACAAGAAAGAAGTCTTGAAATACTAAAAATTTATGAATCGGGACTAACTTATGGTAGAAATTTAACCTTTTCTTATCTTGGAGGTTATTGTGTATCGTTTCCCGGCGAAAAAGAAAGATATAAATATCACAACGACTCTTATTATGTTGTTGAAGAAGAATTTGAAGAAATTGGGTGGGAATGTAATATTTATGTCAGATCAAGTGAAATCAACACTCATTATATACTGAGGCATGATCCTTCTTTAAAATATCTTCTTCAAAAGTTTAAAGGAGATCAAAACGAAATATTACTTAAATTGATTGCAATGTATCGAAAATATCCGGAAATAGAACCACTTGTTGAAATCGGTCAATATAATCTAGCTCTCGACAAACGCCTTCATAAACTTACAAAAAATAAAAAAATGGAAGTAATAAATTTTGTTAAAAACAACCTTAATGACAATCATTTATTTGATTTGAACAAAATATTTACTTGCTTAAAAAATAATATCAAATATAAATTTTACGAAAATTTTATTAAATGCAAAGATGATAAAGAATTATTTAATTATCTTACTAAACAAAATCAAGAATATTCTTTTTATCAAGATTACAAAAACATGGCGATTGCGGCCGGGCACAATTTTTTGGAAGATTATTGGAAATTTCCCAAATCTTTAGCGAAAGCTCACGAAAAAGTAATGAAGGAATGTAAAGCTATTGAAGATCTTCAAGATAAAATTACTAATGAGCAATTTAAAATAGTCAGCGAAAAATTAAAAAAGCAAGAAAAGATAATTGATGGTAATCACTATTATATCGTTCAAGATTCTGATGATTTTAAAAAACATGCAAAAGCACTGAATCAATGCTTAGTTACAGCTGGATATATGAATAAAATTATTAAGCAAAAATCAATTTTGATATTTATCAACGATTCTCAAAATAACGCAGTGGGTACAGTAGAAATAGATTATAACAAAAAAATATTACAAGCATATGGCAATGAAAAAAATCGTGGTAATTGTTTACTTCCAAAAGAAATAATGGATTCCGTAAAAAACTATATTTTATCCTTAAAAATTACAAAGTATAAATTTCATTATACGTTACCAAAAAACTGTTATTTTAAAGGGTTATATAATGAAGATAAATCATTTAATGGAATGGAATTTAAAGAAGGAAAAGTCTATCAAACACAATATGACGATACAACGATAATAAAAAATGGATCTAAATGTTTAGGAACTGATAAAGTATACCATTTTTGTGCAACTATCGATAATGTCAAGCGATGGGTTCAAAATCCAGCTGCATACGCACTAATCGAGGCATTGGGACCAATCGTCAAAAAGAATACAGCACTTGGATCTAATTGCATTAAAATTAAAAAAATATTCACACTTACCGATATCGCTAAATTTTTACTTGGAAATCATCAAACGCCTGAAGAAATTTGCTTGGTATAAATATGAAGCACATAGTACAGTTTAGTGGCGGTAAAGATAGCACCGCAATGCTTAATTTAATGATTGATAAAGGAATGAAAATCGATGAAGTCGTTTTCTTTGACACAGGCTGGGAATTTGATTCGGTTTATCGGAATATAGAAGAGCACAAAAAGAAACTGCAATCCCTGAATATTCCATTTACCATTTTAAAACCGCAAAAACCGTTTGATTATCTAGCCTTTGAAAAGGAAGTACACAAAAAAGACGGAACGATTCAGAAAGGCTATTCGTGGTGCGGTGGACTTTGCAGGTGGGGTACGACAGAGAAACTAAGAGTACTTGAAAACTATTGCAAAGGTAATATTGAGTATGTCGGACTTGCTTTTGATGAACAAGACCGGATTGCAAAGAAAAGAAAGGGCATAAAAAACTTTCCATTGAACGAGTGGCAGATGAAAGAAATAGACGCATTAAATGATTGCTATTCAAGAGGCGTTACATATCAAGAGGGAGAATATCGCCTTTATGACCTATTAGTAAGAGCGTCTTGTTATTGTTGCGGAAATAAAAATCTAAAAGAATTACGAAACATTTATAATTGCTTGCCTTGCTATTGGGAAAAGTTGAAAGATAAACAAAGCAAAACTGATCGTCTCTATAAAAAGATTGGAATTGATGCTTTGGAGCATCGATTTGAAAAAGAATTATTGTAATCTAGGAGAAGAGAAAATGTTTGAATTAAACAAAATTTACCTAGGAGACGCTTACGAGCTTATTAAAAAAATTCCCGACAAAAGCATTGATTTGATTGTTACAGATCCGCCATATCAAATCGAGCAATTAAGTGGTGGTGGAATGGCAAAAGAAAAACATATTAACAATGTTATGGAGCAAATCGGAGAAGCAAAAATAGACGTTGGTATTGATTTATCTCTTTTACCAGAATTTATGCGAGTAATGAAGAAACCAAATATCTATATTTGGTGTAATGAAAAGCAAGTATATGAATATTTAAAATTTTTTGTAGGTGAAAATAAATGCAATTTGAAAATAATTACATGGCACAAAACAAACGCAATGCCTTTATGTGGAGGTAAATACCTAAACGATACTGAATTTTGCTTATACTTCTTTAAAGGCGTTAGATTGAATACAACATACGCAAGTGCACTCACGCATTATGAGCAACCAATCAATAAAGCCGATAAAGAACAATACGATCATCCGACAATTAAACCATTAAATATTATTAAGAATCTTATTATCAATTCTTCTAACGGGGGGGGGTATAATTCTAGATCCGTTTATCGGAAGCGGAACTACTGCTGTTGCTTGTAAAGAACTTGGCAGGAAATATATCGGATTTGAGGTAAATGAAAATTATTATAACATTGCCGTTGACAGACTTAACGGGGTTACTCAAAAAGAAAAGAAGCAAGGAATAAAACAATTAACATTATTTGATTAAAAAAGGAGGAAATTAAAATGGATTACGAGAAAATTGTTGACGCATTAAAAACACTTAAAGAAGTATGCGAGAAATCGGGTGGTTGTCAAGATTGCGCATTAGGAGACCCAGAAAATTATTTGCTTTGCGCAATAACAGCGAATACCCCTGAATTTTGGAATATTAAAGACATTAAAGAATTTAAGGCTTTAAAAAAAATGAAGGAGATAAAAGAAATGAGAGCAGATGAATGTTTAGTAGAAATGTTAGAAAACATTAAAGCAGAAAACGAGAAATTAAAAAAAGAAATCAAAGAATTAAAAGAAGAACGAAACAATTTATTAGGACAAATGGATACTCTTACTTCTGGAGATGATACAAGTATGGTGATAACTGAGAAAACAGGAAATATTTTTGAAATATCTTATTTTCAAGATTATGAAATTGTAGCTGCAATAAACGATAATAAAATAACAATAAGAGACTTAGGAGAAGCTTTGTTAGATGATAATAAAATATTACAAAAACTTGAGGAAAATTTAGGTGTGAATAAAAAATATTATTTAGCTCATATTGATCCATTTCAATATGAGTATTTGATAAAATTTTTAGGCAGAACAATAGCAGTTCCTAGGAATGCGTTTCGTCAATCATTTGATTGTGAATACAGCATTGTTCATTGTTACAATATCGATAATAAAAGTTATTTTTTAGATTGTGAACAAGCCAAAAAAGCAGTTATTGAAAAAGCAAGAGATGAAATTAGAAAAGCTTTAGATATATTCACAGGGGTTGAGGAACAATGAAATCTATTTTAATTTCTATTCATCCTAAATGGTGCGAGCTTATCGCAAACGGCAAAAAAACTGTAGAAGTAAGAAAAAACAAACCCAAATTAGAAGTTCCACTTAAGTGTTATATTTATTGTACAAAGAAAAGAGAAATACATAAACATATTTTTTACGGATACGAGTATAGTAAGTCAACAAAAGATTATCTTGTTTTAATTCCTCCAATTTACCGAATTGGCGGTGAGAATATGGCGTTTATCGCACCCCCGATTATAAATGAGCAAAGTGCTAATAATATTTTAAATGGTAAAGTTATTGGCGAGTTTGTGTGCGATGAAATAAAGACTTATGATGGTGATTTTTGGGGCGATGAGACTTATGAATCTACTATCCATGAGCGTTGCGAATTATCAGATGGCGGTTTTGAATGTGTTCTTATTGCTAATAATGAACAAGATGATTATGAGAATATACCATTGTTAAGGGAATCATGTTTAACCTGGAAAGAACTTCGAAAATATGTAGGTGAAGATTTTCATACCTTTTATACTTTGCACATCTCTAATCTCAAAGTATATGAAAATCCAAAAGAATTAAGTGATTTTACCAACTTACAAGGTGAAAAAATAACAAGAGCACCTCAAAGTTGGTGTTACGTGAGAAAACAAAAATTTTGATGACGAAAAAATATTCAAATTTTTGCTAAAATGTAATAAGAGAAGCTGTATACCTGATTTGCATAGTTTTACAGCGAAAATAAAAAATGGTATTGTCTATGTGGAGTGGATATTTATCTTGAAATCACTATTTATGACGAAATCGGAAATGAGAAAAAAACAAAATGGTGCGGAACGATTGCTGCTGCCGCCAATATGCTAGAAATGCTCGAAATTGATTATGAAACGATTGAAATGTAAGGAATAATTTAAAGGAGAATAAGTTTATGAAAAATACAAAAATTGAATGGTGTGATGCAACATTGAATCCGGTGATAGGCTGCAAACATGGATGTCCCTATTGCTATGCTAAATCTATGAATAAAAGATTTGGTTTTATCGAAAATTGGGAAGATCCTCAATTTTTCATTGAACGGCTTAGACAATTAAATACCGCTTATCCAAAATCAGTATTTATGGACTCAATGTCAGACATAGCATTTTGGAAAGATGAATGGATAGAAAAAACTTTTGAAGTCATAAGCAGGAACCCTAAAAATTCTTATATTTTCTTGTCCAAAGATCCAGCGGCAATCCGAAAATTTATTATTTTTAAAAATTTAACTAGAAGAATGGCAGATTGTGTGTTCTTTGGCATAACAATTACAAATAATTCAGATTTACTTAAATTAGATGAATGCGAAGTTGATTTTGTATCATTAGAACCTATACTATCGCCTGTCAATATTTCATGTTTTGCCAATCATCCCGAAATTAAGCAAATTATAATAGGAGCCGAAACGGGAACCCGCAAAGACAAAATTATTCCTGAAAAATGGTGGATTGATGATATCGTTAGAAAGGCAGGCAGTTTACAAATAAAAGTTTTTATGAAAAATAGTTTAAAAGAGATAATGGGAAGTGATTTTCGGCAAGATTCTCTAATTTGGAGCAAATAAAAAAAGAGGATTACTCCTCTTTTTTTGCGTGAATGTCATTAAGTATTAGTTGTCTTATATAATCCCCTTTATTTGCAACACTATCGAGTTTATCAAGTATTTCTTTGTCGTTTTTAAGATTATATCTTACGCTGATGCAACGGGTGTTTTCTTTGTTCCACGCGTTGTTTCTAGCAAAAATGGCTTTCTTTCTTTGCTTTTCGGTTTTGTATTTGACGTTATGTGCTCCGCCTCTAGTCTCAGTCTTCTTCTTTTTTGACATATTTATCTTGTCTCCTTAGTAATTTTTGTTTGGCTTCATCAAGTTGCTCCTGCTCTAATTCGTATGGCGGTTTATTTACGAAAATTTGTTTAACAAATTTTTTGCCTCTTTGTGGCACCCAATGGCAGCAAGAGCAAATATTATGTATCCCAATTATTTTTTCAGCATATTCCCTAGAGCGCGAGTAAATAGTCATTCCTAATTTTGATGATTTATCTATAAAACGATAAGAATTTATTTCAAACAATTCTTCCATAGCATGTTTCCTTTATTTAGTTTAGCATTTTTATTTTTTATTTACTACTTAATAAAAATATAATTATAACGATCATCTACATAAATTCTGATATAATCGCCTTCAATAATTTCGCCATCTTCGTCAAAAGTTTTAAAGCAATCATAGGACATGATTTTATAAACTCCCGCCAAAACGATTGGAAGCAGTTTGTATTTACTTGGAACATCATCTGAATCATTTAAAATAGCGTAGTTGCTAATTCCATCTGATCCAGTATTCAATAGTATAAAACTATTATTTTTTTGCATAATTTTAATACTAGCAATATCTGAATCGATATTCTTCCATTGGATTTTTTCAAAAAGGGCCAAGTCTCGTTTCGCTTCCCACTCTTTTTCTTTTTCTTTCATTAAATTATATAAATCATTTTTAAATTTTTTTGTTCTTCGATCGCCTTTAACTGTCTTCTTGAATTCATGCCACCAATCGCAAAATTCAGTGTAATTTTTAATTTCTTTTAAATCTTTAGTAAGTTTAGCATCTTTTTGTTGCCATAATTCTTCGCTTAACATTTTTGATCCTCCTTATAATGATAATCTTTTAATTTTTTGTTCTTTATTTAACTTGTCTGCGTATTCTTGTGCTTCTTGATATGTATCAAAGATTCCTCCGCTATATTCCACGTTTCCAGAATGTATAGTTTTATTTGTATCCTTGATTCTAATCACTTGATAGACCTTACGTCCAATATAATTAGTTGTAACTTTCCACTCGCTCATTTACTAATCCTCCTTATAAATCTTAAATGGTCGTAATGCTTGTTAGTGTTATTTCATTAGAATTACAACACTGAGAAGTGTTTAATAATAATATAAATTCATTGTTATATTTTCGGTCTGGGCAATTTTGCACGATCCATTCGTCATATTCTTTTTGATTTTTAAAAGTTTTATCAATAATATATTCATTCATCTTTCTTG
>CANQFL010000022.1 GCA_947598785.1 uncultured Clostridia bacterium | reverse complement strand
TCAGAAAAGAAAGCCCCTATAGAGAAAAAAGTAAGATAAAAGATACAAGATAAAATTATGATAAAAATAGGAAATGCAAGCCATTTATTTAAGATTATTTTATCAAACTTACTCTTGCCATAAATTTTAGTAGATTTATATTCGCAAATAGAAAGAAGCTCGTCAATATAATCAAACCTTAACTTGCTTATAATCTCTACGCTATTATTTGGAATATTATATTTTTTAAAATCTATATTGTTTTCTTTAAGATAATCTTCATCTTTTTCATACAACTTTATAAGAGTAAAATCATCTATTTCGCCATAATATTTAAGTTTTGTTAAATATGGTAAATTAGGTTTAAATTTCTTATTTAAAAGTAATTTTTTTAATTGTTCTAAATTGTTTTTCTTCTCAGCATTAATATTGACAATATTTACACCTAACAATTTACCAAGCTTATCAAAATTAACTTCACAATTTGATTTTTTTACTATTTGATTGATTGCAACAACGCAATCACATTGTTTCTCTAATAGGCAAAGAGTTAGATATAAATTTCTTTTTATATTATTCCCGTCACAAAGATTTATAATCTTACCTTTGTTTTGTAAGATAGTTTGTACAGAAATTTTTTCTTCAAAAGAAAGAGGGCAAAGAGAATATATGCCAGGAGTGTCAATCAACATAAATTCTTCACCATTATATGAAAAAGTCTTTTTTTTGTTTTCTACAGTGACTCCATGCCAGTTTCCAACATGTTCATTAGAAGAAGTTAAACTATTAAAAAGAGTGGTTTTACCAGAATTAGGATTTCCTACTAACAAAACATCTAACATTGTTCAACCTCCACACAATTTAAAAGTTCAGCCCTGACACTTATTGTGTAGTCCCTAACCTCAATCAAAAAAACTTTTTTTTGAATAGAAGTTGATATGATTTTAATTTTCTCACCCCTTATTAATCCAAGTTCCATAAATCGTCTTATTATTGGATTTATTTCAGAATTGAAACCACGAATAACATAATCAACGTTCTTTTTGGCGTTATTTAAAGTAGTCATATAAAAATTTATGGATAAGTTTAAAGATATATTCAAATTTTTTAAAAAAATGCTAAGAATTGTGTTAAATCGTTTGTGAAAATACAAAATCTTGTGTTAAAATGTATCAAAAAGGAGAATAGCAAATGAAGTGTATTTATTGTGGTTGTGAAGAAAGCAAAGTTTTAGACAGCAGAAGTACAGAAGAAACAAATTCAATCAGAAGAAGAAGGGAATGTTTAGGTTGTGGAAAAAGATTTACAACATATGAAACAGTTGAAACTGTACCAATTTTAGTTATAAAAAAAGATGGAAGCAGGCAAGCATTTAACAAAGAAAAAATAAGGGCAGGAATGATAAAGGCTTGCGAAAAAAGACCTGTATCAATTTCTCAAATTGACCAAATGGCAGAAGAAATAGAAAAGCAAATACAAAACTCGTTAAAACAAGAGATTTCTTCACAAGATATTGGTGAATTAGTAATGAAAAAATTAAAAGAAGTTGACGAAATAGCTTATGTAAGATTTGCATCAGTATATCGTCAATTCAAAGATGTAACAAATTTTATAAAACTTATTACAGAGATGTAAAAATCATACGAAAACTCGTATGATTTTTTTTAATTTTTTTTCTTTTTATTATCATTATTTTCTAAAATATAAGTTGAATTTTGAGGTGCAGGATTAGCAAAAATTTCAACCAAAATAGTATCTTCCCCTACTTTTACTATTTGTGTCAATGGAATAAAAAGTTCCATGCCATTTTTAAAAACATTCCAAAAACTTTTTTCACCTGGAACGACAACACCTTGTAAGCAACCACTCTCTAAATTAAAAACGACATCAACAATATGACCAAGTCTTCTGCCATCAACCACATTAACTATTTCTTTACACCTTAATTCCATAAATGACGTATCCATACAAAAAATATATGTCATATTTTGTCAAAACATTCTAAATAAAATATTTTAGTCAATAAAATTTTTAATCATTTTTAATGCATTTTTTTCTAATCTAGAAACTTGTGCTTGTGAAATTCCAACTTCCTCACTTACTTCCATTTGAGTTTTTCCAATATAATATCTCATTAATAATATTTCTTTTTCTCTATCAGAAAGATTTTTAATAGCATCTCCAAGAGATAATTTTTCCATAATATCTTCATCACAATTTTTATCATCTGCAATTTGGTCCATAATTCTAATAGCTTCATTTCCATCATTATAAATTGGTTCACTCAAGGAAACTGTTTCACTGATTGCATCTAATGCAAATATAACATCTTTCAAAGGAATGTCAATCATTTCTGATATTTGTTCTAAAGTAGGTTCAGCATTATTTTCTTTAATATATTTTTCTTTAGCCTGAAGTGATTTATAAGCGACATCTCTGATAGAACGACTAATTCTAACTGAATTATTATCACGTAAAAAACGTCTAATTTCTCCAACAATCATAGGAACTGCATAAGTAGAAAATTTAACGCCTAAAGTTTCATCAAAATTATCAATAGCCTTTAAAAGACCAACACAACCAACTTGAAACATATCATCAGATTTATCACAATGAGCAGAAAATCTTTGAACAACTGAAAGGACTAATCTAAGATTTGCAACAACAAACTTATCACGTGCAAACTCATCGCCTTCTTTAACCTTTTTCATAAGTTCCATAATTTCGCTATTTTTTAATTTTGGTAAATTAGCAGTATTGACTCCAGCTATTATAACTCTATTCGACATAATAATCTTCCTCCAAATATAGAGTTATAATGTCCTATAGAAAAAAAGTTATGCAAATCAAAAAAATTACGACAAAAATAAACAAAAATAGCAAAAAAATTAAATAAAATATTTTTTATATTTTAAAAAATCAATTTTTAATAATTAAAAATTATTTTTTTATTATTTATTTATATTTCGCTAATTTTTTCTAATTTTTTCTTTAATTTTGATAATATTTTTTTCTCAATTCTAGAAATGTAACTTTGACTAATTCCCATTAAATCTGCAACCTCTTTTTGTGTTTTTTCTTCTTTACCTGCAAGACCGAAACGCAACTGCATAATTAATTGTTCTCTTTCATCAAGTTTAGAAATAACATTCATAAGAATTTGTTTTTCTGCACTTGTTTCAATATTTCTTGAAACACTTTCTTCATCAACAGGAATGATATCGGCTAAAAGTAATTCATTCCCCTCTCCATCTGAAGAAAGAGGTTCGTCTAAAGATATTTCATTCTTTACTTTAGTGCTTTTTCTAAGTTGCATTAAAATTTCATTTTCAATACATCTACTTGCATAAGTTGCTAATTTAATATTTTTATCAACACTATAAGTTTTAACAGCCTTAATCAATCCGATTGCACCGATAGAAATTAAATCTTCAAGTTCAATACCTGAAGTTTCAAATTTTTTAGCAATATAAACAACCAATCTTAAATTATGTTCAATCAATCTATCTCTTGCTGAAATATTCCCCGACTTTGCTTCTTCTAAAAGAAATAATTCTTCTTCAGAAGGAAGGGGTTGAGGTAATGCCTGATTTCCACAAACATAGCACATAATACTTTCAACAACTTGTTTTTCTTCTCGATGTAAAAGTTTCCATAAAATTAATTTTATTTTAATAAAAATATTCATATTAACCTCCTAATTTTCTGTAACAAAATTATTATGCAAGATGACATCTGTTCCAAAAGCGTTATTAAAACTGTTTAGTGAAAGCCCTAAAATAGGTTTATCAATTATTTTTTCTCCTACTAATATTCTATCAACTTGAAAAACTAAAATTTTGCTATTGTTATTTAGAGTATTTAATGAAATATAATGTGCTAATTTTAACGTCTTTAATTTATCTTGTTCTTTTCTGATAATATCTTCAATATTAATCGATTTAAATAAAGAAGAAAACACTCTAAAATTGATTAATGTAACAGGGTTATTTGTTAAAGGGTCAAAAAGTAAATTTCCACTATCCAAAAATGCCTTATAATGTACTTTTTCACCTAAGTTTTCAATTTGTATATCATAATAAAAATTATCAATATTTCGCTTTCTCATATATCTTTTCATCACAAATTTAATTAAAATATATGTGAAAACGCAAATTGATAAAACAATTAAAACCGAAGTAATCCCAAATAGTTGTTCAAAGAAAAAACAAGCCCCACCATAAATCAAATTAGAAACAAAATAGCAAACAAAAAGTTGTAAAAATTTTTTAAACGTTTTGAACTTAAATGAAATACATAAAAATATTGTCGTTAATCCAATCTGAAAAAGAACACTCCCCCAAGGTGTTATATACAATAAAGGTAAAACAACTGTAACCCCTCCAGATATCAAAGCTGAAATACAAAACAATCTTCCCTTCTCTTTCGATAAAAGAGCAGTGGTTTTCAAGATTAAAAGACTGATAAGAAAATTTTCAAGAATAACATATTCTATAATAATTTCCAAAATTCACCTCTAATCCTATTTTATAATTTTTAATCGGAAATTGAGATGAAAATTTTAAATAAAATAATTGCTTTTTTAGTTTTTTTGTCAATAAAAAAAACAGCTTAAAGCTGTCTTTTATTATCTTTTATTTTTATTCCTAATTTTTTCAATCCAAGGTGGAATTGAATTTACATTAGGTCCAACATCAACTCTTGAAGAATTTTCATTTTGTTCTAAACGAACATCTTTTTGAGGTTGTTGTGGTTGTTGTGGAGCATTATAGCCAAAAGGATTAAATCCAGCAAATTTGTCCTCAACTTTTTCTTGTTTTTGTTCTGGTTCTTTTTCTTCAACATTTTCTTCTGCTGATTTTTCATCAGGACTCTTAAAACCTGTTGCAATGATTGTAATTTCAACTTCATCTCTCATTTCTGGGTCAATGCTACTTCCAAAAATAAGGTTACATGAAGGGTCAATTACCTCTCTTACCATATTTGCAGCTTCAGAAACTTCTCTTAAAGTGATATCATTACCACCTTTAATATTAAGAACAACACCTGTTGCTCCTTCAATGGTAGTTTCAATAAGAGGAGAAGCAACTGCTTGACGAACAGCCTCTAAGGTTTTGTTTTCACCTTTACCACGACCAATTCCCATATGAGCCATTCCACGATTTTTCATTACTGTAACAACATCAGCAAAATCCAAATTAATCATTCCTGGGAAAACAATTAAATCTGCAATTCCTTGAATACCTTGACGAAGAACATCATCGGCATATCTAAAAGATTCTAATAATGTTGTTTTTTCTGGTAATATAGTGAGCAATCTTTCATTTGGAATAACAACAATTGTATCAACATATTTTTTAAGTTCTGCGATACCCTTTTCAGCCTTTTCCATTCTTTGTTTTCCTTCAAATTGGAAAGGTTTTGTAACGATACCAACAGTCAAAATTCCAAGTTCTTTAGCAATTTGAGCAATAACTGGTGCAGCACCTGTACCAGTGCCACCACCCATTCCAGCAGTAATAAAAACTAAATCTGAACCTTTCAAAATTTCAGTAATAGAAGCTTTGCTTTCTTCTGCAGCTTTTCTACCAATTTCAGGAACAGCACCAGCACCTTGACCTTTAGTAAGTCTTTCACCTACTTGAAGTCTTTTATCTGCTTTAGAAACAAGAAGTGCTTGTTTATCTGTGTTAATTGCGACAAATTCAGCAGATTGTACATTTGCATCAATCATACGATTTACGGCGTTATTTCCACCGCCACCAACACCTAAGACTTTTATTTTAACAACTGAAGTAGCATTGTTGTTTTCCATATTAAACTCCTTTTGAATTCACTTTTATTTATTTTAACGCAAAATCATTATTTTTGCAAGAAAATTTATGCTTTTTATGTAATAAATGTATATAATTTTATCAATTTTCACTAAGAGCAGTATTTACTAATCCAAGTAAACTTGATAATTCAGGTTTATCCATTGCAGGAATAGGAGGAACGCCATACAAAATGTTACGACCTATACACCTAGCAAAATAATCTTTTCCACCTTTAATTTTGCTTATGCCTGCACCACAAAGATAGACAGGATAATAAGGGACATATTCTTTTGCAAAAAGTCTAATACACTCATTGACAGTTTTTGCAATTAAACCCAGC
This sequence comes from uncultured Clostridia bacterium, assembly GCA_947598785.1. GTDB lineage: Bacteria > Bacillota > Clostridia > Christensenellales > UBA1242 > Caccovivens. Next base: position 11,269 of record CANQFL010000022.1, on the reverse strand, counting down.
CTGTAACACACAGCTTCATTTGCGTAATTAAGTCCAATTTTAGTTACTCTTCCTCCAATAGTAACAAGTTCATAAAAATCATTATCTCCACCTTTCAGTGAAAGTACGATTTCTTTTTTTAAGTTTCTAGCATCATTATAATCAATTCTACACGCCTCTGCTAAATCTGATGTGATATGACTGCCTCCCATTGAAAAAGATGTTAGATTTGAAAGCCCATCGCCTTTTACGAAAGCTACACTTGTTGACCTTGCACCCACATCGATGACAATACAAGTTCTTTCGCGTTCTTCTTTTTCAAGTATGAGCATTGCTTCACATAATGGTTCACTCACATATTCAACTTGTTCAACACCTAATTTAGTAAAAATTTTATTTAAAGTACTAATAAATTGAGATTGAGCCAAAATGATAGAAAGTTCAGCAGACAATTTTTGAGCCTTAAGGCCTATAGGTTGATTTACATTTCTATTATCATCTAAAGTGAATATTATTGGATTGACAGATAAAATTTCCATTTCATCTAATTTAATTTTATCAGACGCATTTTGCATCAATAATTCAATATCACTCTTTTTTACAGGACGTTTAAATTTGAAAATAGTTTGCTCAGTTGATGAAGTAACTTTTGAAAATTCAGCAGGGACACCTACAAAAATTTTTTCAATATCTTTTTTATACACTGAAGTGATTTGTGTAAAAAGACTTCTAATGGCATCTTCAAGTAATGAATATTCAATAAATTCGCCTTCTATATAACCTGCATATTCAACAACTGCCTTTGCTTTTATGTTGAAAATGCCATTTACCCCTTTTTGAGCAACAACACAAGACAATTTAGAAGAGCCTATTTCAACGACAGTTACGCATGATTCAGCCATAACACCCCCAATTCTTACTTATATAATAAAACAATATTTGACTAAAAGTCAAATAAAATCAAATGAAAATTTATAAAAATTAATATTTTTTCATAAATATACATAATTATACATTTTTCTTAATTCTCAAAGATGTTTTTAATGTATGATTTTAAAGCTCTAAAAAAGAATAGTAGATGTCGTTTTCTGACCTATTTATATGTTCATCTAAGATGAGGTTATCAATTTTTATAGCACAATGTGAAAGAAGTGATAAAGAAAGTTGTATTTTGTCAGGCTCAGAATCTGAACACTCAACATACTCACCACTTACATTTTTTGTTACATAAATTACATTTCCATTTTTATCTAAAATATTACCAGCTTCATCAAAATTTTGTCCATATAAAGCACTTTCAATAGCAAACATTTTTTGAATTTTATTTAAAAAAGCAAAATCTGGATTATTTACAATAAATGTTCTGCCTTGTTTAGTTAAAATTCTCATAGAATAATATTCATTTTGATTTATTTCTTGTTTATAAGGTGTTATATTTATCTCAGAGAACTTTCCTAATTGTTCTGCTAAATCTCTATTATTTTGAAGCATAACACTAAAAAAATTTAGCATAAATTTCTGTTTAATATTTAAAAAATCTCCTTCATTTATGTCTTTGTTTTCTATATCTAAACCTTTTAATTTTATAGCTGATTCGCATGAATCTGTAATGCGCAGAACTCTAAAATCCCTGTCGCAAACATAAACTTGTCCATCATTTTCAACAGCAAAAAGTTCTTCTCTTTCCATAACATGAATAACAAATTTATTAGGAAAAACAGTTTCAATATTTAAAATTTTTAAATATGCAAAATTTTTATTTTGAGAAACAAAATTATTTATATTTTGGATTGATTTATTTTTACCTTCAAATAAAACACAAGCGCCTAAATTAAATTGACCTGCAGAAACAATTTCATCGTCAGAAACATCTACCAGATTTTTTCTTGTTGAATGATATTCCACAGAAACCACAGAAAGACCAAACAGCGTCCAAAAGAGGATTAAAACAACTGCTATAATTGAAAATGTGATAGAAAGTGAGATAATGAGTTTTTTATTCAATTTTTATCCTTTTAATATCAGCACCTAAAAGATTATATTTTTCTTCTATTCTTTCGTAACCCCTATCTATGTATTCAATATTATGAATTGTTGTATAGCCTTCAGCTTTTATTCCTGCAATTACAAGTGAAGCACCAGCCCTAAGGTCTGAAGCCTGAACATCAGCACCATACAGTTTTTCTACGCCTTTCACAAGTGCTGTTCTGTCCTTAACAACAATGTCTGCACCCATTTTTCCTAATTCAGAAACCAGCCCAAAACGGTTTTCAAATAAATTTTCTTGAATTAAACTAACACCTTTACTTACACTTTGCAAAACCATCATTTGAGGTTGTAAATCTGTCGGGAAAAATGGATAAGGAAAAGTTTGTATTTTATCAATAGAAATCAATCTTTTTTTTGCCTTCACTCTTATTTTATCATTATTAATATTCAAAACGCAAGCAGTTTGTTTAAGAAAAGAAATTAAACTTTCATTATGTGCTTGAATAGCCTTATGGATTGTAACATCACCACCACAAGTGGCAACAGCCAAAAGATAAGTCCCGGCGACAATTCTATCAGGCATGATTTGATAATAGCCACCATGTAATTTTTTTACACCACAAATAGTAATACAATCAGACCCTGCACCACGAACTTTAGCGCCCATAGAATTTAAAAAATTTTGAAGGTCAACAATTTCAGGTTCTTTTGCGACATTTTTTAAAATAGTTTGGCCATTTAAAAGACAAGCACACATCATAAGACTTTCTGTTGCACCAACACTAGGAAAATCTAGAACAACCTCACCAGATTTAAGATTATCTGCATTACAATATAAGTAACCATGTCTTTCAATAATTTTAACTCCTAAAGTTTTAAAGGCTTTAATATGTATATCAATAGGTCGTGCTCCAATTTTACAACCTCCAGGATAGGCAATAACAGCATTTCTAAATCTAGCTAATAGTGGTCCTAGAGTAAAGATTGAAGCTCTAACCCTTGATGTAAATTCATGTGTAATTTTTCCATTATGACAATTTGTAGTGTCTATTTGAAGTTCTTTTCCATTTAATTTTATTTCTATACCTAATATTTTCAGAATATCACACATACAAAAAATATCAGATAATGCCACAAAATCTTTTAATATAATTAATCCATCACATAAAATAGTTGCTGCTAAAATAGGCAAAAAAGCATTTTTAGAAGTATCAACATAAATCTCACCATTGAGAGTTTTTCCACCGTTAATAATAAATCTTTCGTCCATATTAACAATCTATGAACCACCTTCAATCAATGACACGCTATCTTTTCCTGCTATTTCTACTCACTGAAAGAGCAATACCAATTCCAGCCATAAACACAGCAACAGATGTTCCTCCACTTGAAATAAATGGAAGTGGAAGACCTGTAGGTGGTATGCTTCCTGTTACAACTGCAATATTCAAAAGTGTTTGAACAGCAATCACTAAAGCTACACCACAAGAGAGAAGACACCCCAATCTGTCTTTTGCGTTTAAACCAATTTTAAACAAAAAGAAAACTAATGTCATAAAAACAAACATTAACACAATACAGCCAAATAAGCCAAATTCTTCTCCGATAATTGAAAATATAAAATCACTTTCGGCAAATGGTAAAAATAGATATTTTTGACGTGAATTAAAAAGTCCAACCCCAAACCAACCACCATTTCCAAGACTATATAAAGATTGGATTAACTGAAACCCCTCTCCCTGTGGTGATGCCCAAGGGTCAATAAAAGCGAATAGTCTTTTTAATCGGTATGGTTCAGCTAAAATTAATGTAGGAACTGCAAAAGCTCCAAGACCAGAAAATAAAAGTGTATGTTTTTTACTCATTCCTCCAATAATTAACATAAAAAAAGTGACCAGACAAAGACACATTGTAACACTCATACTTGGTTCAATAATTACAAGTACACATAACAATCCAGCGATACATAATGGAGGTAAAAGACCCTTAAATGTTTTAATTTTATCATGATTTTCACTTAGATAACATGACATAAAAATAATTAATGAAAATTTAGCAATTTCTGATGGCTGTATAGAAATACCTAAAAAATTAACCCATCTATTAGCCCCATAACTTTGAACACCTAAACCAGGAACAAAAACTAAAGCCAACAAAATAATACTTATTGCTAAAATCCAATATTTAAATTTTTTTAATATATGATAATCAATAAAAGCAAAGAAAAACATAGCAAAGATGCCAAGACAGACTCCAAAAATTTGTTTAAAAAGAAAAAAATATTGATTGTGATATTTATATTCAGCCGAATAAGAACTTGCACTATAGACCATCATACAGCCAAAAGCCACTAAAAGAATGACAAGAACAATGACAATCAATTCAATTTTAGAAATTTTATACTTTGTCTTCATTAGCCCACCTTAAAACCAAAGTTTTAAATCTATCACCCCTTTCGGCATAACTTGAAAATTCATCAAAACTTGCACAAGCTGGAGATAACAAACAAAAATCACCTACATCGGCATTTTTTAAACAAAAATCAACAGCTTCATCAAAATATACAAATTCTACAAAATCGTAACCAAACTTTTTTGCTGAAGAAGAAATGTTTTCTCTGTCAGAGCCAAAGCAAACAACTTTTTTAATTTGATATTTTTGTAAAAAGATTGAATCATAACTTATCTCTTTTCCCAATCCACCTAAAAGCAAAATGATAGGTTTATTTTTATAAGCTTCAATACAAGCTAAAGTCGAAGCAACATTTGTTGCTTTACTGTCATCGATATAAGTGACTCCATCAACAACACCCACCACTTCCATTCGATGTGAAGCCAATGTAAAATTTTGCATCGCATATTTATAAGTTTGAGGTTTAATATTAAAATGTGAACAAATGCTCACAGCAGCAAGTACATTTTCTAAATTTTTAACACCAGGCAAAGTAATGTCAATTAAATTTAAAATTGGTTTTTTATTGATATAAATTTGATTTTTGTTAATAAAAACACCTTTTTTTAAACAATTTTTAGAAAAATATTGAACTCTTTTATGCAAATTCAAATTTTTGGTATTTTCATCATCTAAATTCAAAATTAAAATATCTCGTTTTTTTAGATTATCTGCAATTTTACTTTTTACACGCAAATACTCTTCAAAACTTCCATGCCTATCTATATGGTCTGGTTTTAAATTGAGAATACATGAAATGTTAGCCCTAAAGAATTTACTTGTTTCTAACTGAAAATTGCTTACTTCAACAACCGAAATAGTTTCTTTAGAAGTTTGTTTACAAACTGCTGAAAAAGGAAGTCCAATGTTTCCACATAAAAAAGTATTGTATCCGGCAGATTTTAAAATTTTATTTACTAGCATACTAACAGTTGTTTTTCCATTAGTTCCTGTTATAGCTAAAATTTTTCCTTTACAATTCAAATAAGCGAAATCCAATTCACTAATAATAGGTATTTTTTTATCCTCAAAAGTTTTCAAAAGAGAATTTCCAAGACATTTTATACCTGGACTGACAATAACCAAATCATATTTTTTATTTTCTGGATTTCGTTCAAAACCAACATACTCATAATATTTAATATCATCATCAAAAAAACTGACATGGGCATGAAGTTCTTTTAAAACATTAATAACTGCTCTACCACTATCTCCCAAACCATAAACCAAAACATTTTTATTTTTAAAATTCATTAAATTGCCTTAGAAAATTAAATTCCAACGGCAAGCATTCCAATTAACACTGAAAGTGAAACAGCCGTTGTTATAACTATATATACTACAACAATTCTGTTTTCATGCACACCTTTCTGTTCAAAATGATGATGAAGAGGAGCCATAAGAAAAATTCTTTTTTTTGTTCGTTTATAATGCAAAACTTGAATAATATCTGACATAGCTGATAAAACAAACATAATCCCCATGATTGGAAGGATAAGTTCCAACCCAGAAATAACTGCAATTATACTAATAAAACCACCCAAAGCTAAAGAGCCTGTATCGCCCATAAAAATTTTAGCAGGAAAGGCATTAAAAAGTAAAAATCCGATAAGTCCACCACATAAGCCAAAGCAAAGCATAGCTATATTTTGAAATTCAATACTGCCAAAACAAGCCAAAATAATACCAAAGATTAAAATATATACAAATGACACTCCACCTGCAAGACCATCTAAGCCATCAGTAAGATTAACACTATTGACAGTTGCCACCATAACAAAAACAATAAAAGGAATAATACCCCAACCTATATCAATTTCCCAAGCAAAAAATTTTAAGGTTGTCCACCCTGAAAGATAAATAAAAATAGAAACGACAATAGCAATACTAACTTGTCCAATAATTTTTTGTAAAGGAGTTAAACCTTCATTATGATGATTATGAATTTTAATAAAATCATCTAAAAAACCCAAAAGTCCATAGCAAAAAGTAACAGCCAAACAAAACCAACTCAAAAAAGAATTATAATTAGAAATAAAACAAGAGGCAAAAATTCCTGTTAGAATAAAAATCAATCCACCCATAGTAGGAGTGCCTTCTTTACTTTGATGCTTGTCCACATAATGCAAAATGGATTGTGAAGCCTTAAGTTTTTTGCATAAAAAAAGCACTAATGGAGCAATAAGACTTGAAAAAAGCAGACAAAAAAGACCACAAATGATATATTTAATAGTCATGATAATTCCTCACTTTCATTATTATTATTAACAATAGAAAAAATTACATCAAAATCATTATAAGGATATTTTATTGAGCCAATTTCTTGATATTTTTCAGCACCTTTTCCAGCAATAATAACAATATCACCAGGCATAGCAAGACTTATCATTTTTTTGATAGCTTTTTTTCTATCTATTTCAACAAAATGATTTTTTTTCATACCTTTTTCAATATCAGTAATAATATCAAGAGAATTTTCCAAACGAGGATTATCATCAGTTAAACATACAAAATCAGCTAATTTTTCAGCTATCTCACCCATTTTTGCTCTCTTTGTTTTATCACGATTACCACCACACCCAAAAACAACAAAAACTCTTTTTTCGGTTAATTTTCTAGCAACAGAAAGAACATTCATAAGACTATCAGGAGAATGAGCAAAATCAATCACAACATATTTACCATCAACATTAATAACGTTAAATCTTCCTTCAACAGGATTGATAAAATTTAAACCTAATGCAAGTTCTTTATCAGATAAGCCCAACATTTTGCAAACAGTAAGTCCTGCAAGTGCATTATAAACATTATAATTCCCCACAAGATTAGTTTTAATTTCTACGACACTATCATAAACATTAGCAACAAAATGAGAACCATTAATTGAACAATAGATATCAATACCGAAAGTATCAGCCGGGTTATTCAAACCATAAGTTTTATAAGGTATTTTTATAGTATTAAAAAGTTTTTTTACAGAACAATCATCTGCACATAAAACAGCTTTTTTCATAAATTTCTTTTTAAAAAAACTTAATTTAACATTTTCATAATTTTCAAAAGTTTTAAAATAATCTAAATGGTCTTGAGTAATATTTGTAATAACCCCAATTTCAAATTTAATTCCTTCAATTCTTTTTTGTTGTATGGCATGAGCAGAAACTTCCATAATAACATATTCAACTCCATCATCACGCATATCTTTAAAAGTTTTATGCAAAAAGTCAGCATCAGGAGTGGTTAAAGGGCAATCAAAAGTTTTACCATTATAAAAGACCCCACTAGTACCAATAATACCAACTTTTTTACCATTTCTTTTTAACATTTCTCCAATGATATAAGAAGTTGTAGTTTTTCCATTTGTACCGGTAATTCCAATAATTTTTAAGTCATCACAAGCTCTACCATAAAAATTGTAGCAAGCTTTTGCAAATTCACCTCTTACATTTTTGATTTTTATAGTTCTCAATAAGTTAAAATTAAATTTTGAATAAGCAACAACAGCGCCATTTTTCAAGGCTGTCAAAACGCATGATTTTGCCTGATTTTTATCCTCAGAAAAACAAAAATAAATTTCTCCAATTTGGACAGTATTATGATTATGAGAAATACCAGTTATTTCCAATTCTCCATATTCACCAACAAAATCAATTAACTCATTTAAAATCATATAAATCTCCTAATAAACATAATTCATTTTAATATGAAATAGATTTAAAAGTTCCATGGCGTCAAAAAAAGATAAAAAATGACAAATAATTTATCACTTTTTAACTGTTTTTGCTACTTTTTCATAGATTTTTAAAGCATCACTATCAAAACATTTAATTAATAATTGTTTTTTTTCTAAAGATTCTTTACTTTGTTGCAACATAGAATTCAAAATTTCTGTAAAATTTAAGTCTTTAAACAAATAGAAACCTAAAGAACCAGGGATTGTATTAATTTCATTTACATATAAGATTTTTTCAAGTTCATCATATAAAAAATCTACACGAACAATTCCTTTGCAATCAAATAATTGATAAACTTTTTCTGTTAAATTTTTTATTTTTTTAGATAAGTTTTTGTTAACTTCAAGAATCTTTCCATTTGTAGAAATATATTTGTCTTCAAAAGTAAAAACTTCCCCATTAATAGAAACTTCACATACAGACGAACTGAACAACTCATCATGTATTGAAAAACAAGCACAATTAAATTCTTTTAAATTTTCAACTAGTTTTTCAACAAGAATTTTTTCATCAAAAGAAAAAGCGAGTTGAACAGCATCATCAAATTCTTTTTCATTATGACATACAGAAATTCCAATGCTACTGCCCAAATTAGCAGGTTTAACAATCAAAGGGAATTTAATTTTATTTAAAACTTTTGTTTTATTATATGAACATTTGTTAAAATAAACATACTGTGGTGTATTAATCTCATTAGCCTTTAGAATATCTTTCATAACAGCTTTATCCATACAGACAGCAGAGGATAGAAGTCCAGAAGAAGAATAAGCGACCTCACAAGCTTCAAAAATACCAACTAGTGAGCCATCTTCACCAATAGCACCATGACAACAATTTAAAACTGACTGCACATAACAAAAAGGTTTAAATTTATTTCTTTTTTCAATTAAAAGTAAATTTTGTCCCAATAAAAAAGTAACTTTTTGTGGATTTTTAGCCAATTTTTTAAAATTAGAGTAAATTTTTATATCATTTAAATTATCTGCAACCCACCAATCACCATTTTTATCAATATAGACCATAAGAAAATTTATATTTTTAGGTAAAAATTTCAGCGTTTGTAAAGCTGTAATAATAGAAATATCATGTTCTACACTTTTGCCACCATAAATAAGAATAGTCTGATTTTTCATATTCAATATCCTTTTATAATTAAATATGAAAAAGATATAATCAATGTGAATAAAAAATGAACTGAGTGTGACTCAGTTCATTTATTTTTTACATTCCTCTACCATCATCAGTATGTTTACCACTTTCCATTTTTGCAAGTGTTTCAGATTTTTCTCTTTTCCAACCATCTATTTTAATTTGTTTAAATTCTTCTTCATTAATTTGTGTCAAATTTGATTCTGACATCTTGTCTCTAGACAATACAATATTTCCCTTGTCATCGAAATAACCAAAATTTACATCACAATCACTAAATGCATTTTTATCTATTTCTTTAACTGAATTGGAAATTAATATTTTTTCTAAATATTTACATTTTTTAAAAGCTTCTTCTCCAATCTTTGTAATTGAATATGGTATCTTTATTGTTTTCAATGCACAATCTTCAAATGCATTTTTACCTATCTCAGTAAATCCTTTAAAAATTTCTCCCATTCTCTTGTTTTTTACATATTCCCTAAGGTCATCATTTGTCACTTTTGACAAAACTACTGCAGTTTCTGGATTTCTTTTTGTTTCAATTCCACGATTACTTGTAAGTTTTTCTGAAGATGCAATTAAAGTATATTCAGAATTTTTAATTTCTTCTTGACTCAAAATCCTATTACCAGATTTATCTCTATACATATACCTAATATTTGTCCCTTCAAATGCCCCTTTCTCAATTTTCACTGATTTTGGAATTATTATTTTTGATAAATTTTTACAATCAGCAAATGCAAAAGAATCGATTTTTGTTACAGATTCTGGAATTGTTATTTCTGTTAAACCACAATCAAAAAATGCTTGATACCCAATTTCTGTTACTGAATCTGGAATCGTAATTATTTTCAAACTAGAGCATTTAGCAAACGCGTTTCTTCCAATTTTTGTTACAGATTCTGGAATTGTTATTTCTGTCAATTTTCTACAACCAGAAAAAGTAGAGTTCGCAATTTCTTCTACTGAACCCCGGATGGTAATTGTTTCTAAACTAGTACAATCTCTAAATGCCTCTTCTTCTATTGTTATCACGGATTCTGGAATAGTTATTTCTGTCAATTTAGAACAACTATAAAATGCATTTCTTCCAATTTCTTTAACTGAATTTGGTATGATTACTTTTGTCAAATTTTCACAACCTTGAAATGTACAACGAGCAATTTTAGCAACAGATTTTGGAATGCTTATTTTTGTCAAAGAATCACAATTATAAAATGCACTAAATCCAATTTCTGTAACTGAATCTGGAATTGTTATTTCTGCCAAATTTACACAATTTTCAAATGCATTTCTTCCAATTTCTTTAACTGAATTTGGAATTATTATTTCGGTCAAACCTCTAAGGTTTCTAAATGCACAATCTCCTATCTTAAGAACTGAATCTGTCAATTCAATTTTTTTTAATGAAGTTCCAGAAACAATACTTCCCCAATCAAAATTTTCTATTTTTTCCATAGAAATAATAATTTTTTCCAAATTATTACAATTCATGAACAATCCTTTACCACCCATTATATTTACAGATTTAGGAATTGTTATTTCAGTCAAACTAGAACAATAAGAAAATGCATCGTCTCCTATTGTTGTCACTGAATCTGGAATGGTTACTTTTGTCAATTTATCACACTGAGCAAATGCCCCACTTCCGATTTCTGTCACAAATTCTGGAATTGTTATTGATTCTAAACTTTTGCAATCTTGAAATGCCATTTTACCTATTTTCGTAACATTTTTCCAAAATTTATCTGGATTTTTATCTAACGTTTCTTTATCTTTTTCACTAACTTCTGTTAAAATACCATATTTTTTTCTCATCAATCTATCTCCTTTATGTATTTAGTATATCATAAAAGAAATTTTCTGTCAATATTTAAATACAAAAAAAAGATAGACATCACTGTCTATCTTCTTTTCTTTAATTAAATAGTTACAAAGTATATATATTATTGAAGTCTTGTTTT
>CANQFL010000021.1 GCA_947598785.1 uncultured Clostridia bacterium | reverse complement strand
CTCAAACTTATGGAAGTTTTTATCAAATTTCCAATCAAAATTCATTAGGATTGTCAGAAGAAGAAATCATAGACAAAGTTTCTGATTATGTTTTTCAAATTTGTGAAATGGAATTGTCAGCGAGAGAAGATATTCTTGCAAGCAATCATGATAAACTCATAGATGAAGTTTACAAAACTTTTGGAATATTAAAAGAGGGATATTTACTAGATGAAAAAGAAATGGTTGAAAAACTATCTTTATTAAAATTTGGTGATGCTTTAGGTTTTTTAATTATATCTGATATAAAGGCTTTTGATAGGCTATCTGTTGAAGGTTGTTCAGCCAATTTGAGAGAACTTGAAAATTTTTCTGAAAATTTAAAGGAAGAACGCATTAGAAGTGAGTATATTTCTAAAAAAATAAAAGAACTAGTAATAAAAGACAAATAAAAAGAGAGGTGAAATATGGCTTTAAATAATGGTTTATTCTCAGAAAGTATTGAGAAAGTAATAAAAAATGCAAGCAAAATTGCTTTAAGATTTGGAAGTAATTTAGTTGGCACTGAACATATTTTATATGGTTTAGTTAGTGTTTCGGATTGCACAGCTTCTAAATTACTTTCTAATTATGGCGTTACTGAAAATGCACTTTTTGAAATTTTTGAAGAAAGCAATACGGGTGTGACTCTTTTTGGAAGCGTGGAACTAACTCCTAGAACTAAGGAATTATTTCAAATAGCTCAACAAATTGCTATGGAACTTGGTCATTCTTTTATAGGAACAGAACATCTTTTGCTCGCTATCCTTTCAAATAGAAGTTGCTATGCTACAAGAATTTTGACAAGTATTTTTAATGTCAATATTGACGAAATTAAATCAAAGCTTATGGCTATGCTTCAGGTTTCAAAAAGTGAACCAAAAAATAAAAAAGACGATGCAAAAAGTCAAGTTGGGAGTACTCTTCCAGAAAATTTGCTTGAAATGGGAAGTGATATTACTTTAAAAGCAAAACAACATAAACTTGACCCTGTTATTGGAAGAGAAGACGAAATTCAAAGAGTTATAGAAATTTTATGCCGAAAAACAAAAAATAATCCTGTTTTGATTGGTGAAGCTGGAGTAGGTAAAACGGCCGTTGTTGAAGGACTTGCTCAAGCTATTGCAAGTGGCGATGTCCCTGAACAAATTAAAGATAAAACTATTTATGCTCTTGAAATTGGTGGACTTATGGCTGGCACTAAATATCGTGGTCAAATGGAAGAAAAATTGAAAGACACTATAGAAACAATTATTCAAAATGGAAACATTATCGTTTTTATTGATGAAATCCATACTCTTGCTCAAGCTGGTAGTGAAAAAGGAGAAACAAGTCCATCTGATATGTTGAAACCATATTTGGCAAGAGGGGAACTTCAAACTATTGGCGCTACAACAACTGATGAATATAGGAAATATATTGAAAAAGATAAAGCCTTAGAAAGAAGATTTCAACCTGTTATGGTTAATCCTCCTTCTGTTGAACAAACTATCGAAATATTGAAAGGCTTAAAAGATACCTATGAGGCTTTCCATAATATCATTATCACAAATGAGGCTATTGAAGCTGCTGCAGTTCTTTCTGATAGGTATATCACTGACAGAAGTTTGCCTGATAAAGCAATAGACTTAATTGATGAAGCTTGTTCTCGCGCAAAAGTTACTTTTACCCTTAAACCTCAAAAAGTTAGAGATTTAGAAGAAAAAATTAAATCTTTGTCAGCAAGTCGTGATGAGGCCTCTTTGCAAAGAAATTATGAAAAGGCTGCAAAACTTCAATCAGAAATTATTAACCTTGAGAATGAATTAAAAACTCATAATGATACAATTATTAAGAAAAGTGGAAGTAATCAAATTGGTGAAAATGAAATTGCAGAAGTTGTATCCAAATGGACAGGCATACCTGTTACTAAATTAACTGAAGGAGAAAAAGAAAAATTAATTCATTTGGAAGAAATTTTGCATAAACGAGTTGTTGGACAAAATGAAGCTATCAATGCTGTATCAAAGGCTATTAGAAGGGCAAGAGTTGGGCTTCAAGATAATAAACGTCCTATTGGCTCTTTCTTATTTATGGGACCTACTGGGGTAGGTAAAACAGAACTTTCTAAAGCTATTGCAGAGGCTTTGTTTGATAATGAAAATAATATTATCAGAATTGATATGAGTGAATTTATGGAAAGCCATACTGTTTCTAAATTAATTGGTTCTCCTCCAGGATATGTTGGTTTTGATGAGGGAGGTCAATTAACAGAACAAGTGCGTAGAAAACCATATAGTGTGGTTCTATTTGACGAAATTGAAAAAGCGCATCCAGAAGTGTTAAATTCTCTCTTACAAATTCTAGATGACGGAAGATTGACTGATAGCAAAGGAAGAACAGTAAGTTTCAAAAATACAGTCATTATTATGACTAGCAATATTGGTGCAAACGAAATTTCAAAACAAAGACAACTTGGATTTGGTGGTGACGAAAAAGCTAATGAGCGAGATATTTATATGGACGCTTTAAAAAAGAAGTTTAAACCTGAATTGATTAATCGTATTGATGTTATTTGTATTTTTGATAGTTTGACGAAACAAGAACTTATAACAATAGCAAACATTTTAATTTCAAATATAAATAAACGATTAAAGAATAAAAACCTAGTTCTTAATGTTGATAAAAAAGCAGTTGATTATATTGTTGGAAAAGGGTCAAATTTGATTTATGGTGCAAGGCCTTTAAAACGATTTATTGAGCAAGAAATTGAAGATAAAATCGCAGAGAAAATTCTTATTGGAGAACTTCCAGACCAAGGCACTATTAACGTTGAATTAGATGGAGATAAACTTACTTTCAAATCAGTTTAAAATTTTTAATAAAACATTTTGAAAAAAAGAAAAATTTTGATAAGATATATTGGTAAGGAGAAAAATTATGAAAATTACATTTGTTGAAAATAAATATAAAATTGCAAAACGTTTTAAAGATGTTATAACAGAAAAACTTGAAAAGCTAGATAAATATTTTGGCAATGATGCTTCAGTTAGAGTTGTTTGTACAAAACAAAATAAGACCGAAAAACTTGAAGTGACAATCACAAACAAAGGCCTTTTATATAGGTCTGAAGTTTCAGGTATGAATATGTATGAAAATATTGACCTCGCACTTCCAAAACTTGAAAAACAAATTGTTAGAAATAGAGAAAAATTGACAGATAAGAAGCGTAAAGTCAAAGAAATTGGCTTTGAATTTCTTGATGAAATGCCAGAAGTTAAACTTCCTGATATTTATAAGAGAAAAAGCTTTAATCTTGAACCTATCACTATTGAAGATGCTAAAGATGCAATTGAACGTCTTGACCATTCATTCTTTATCTTCTTAAATGCTGAAACGGGAAAAGTTAATGTTTTATATAGAAGAGCAGATAATAAATTTGGTTTAATTGAAGTAAATTATTAAAAAATGAGGGAAACCTCTTTTTTTATTTATAATATTTTCAAAAAAAATAAACACAATACTAATATGAAAAAAATATTTGTATTAGTTTTATGTGTTTGTTTATGTTTTTTAGTCGGTTGTGAAACTGAAACTAAAATTTTATCTGCTCATATAAGTGATATTACGGGCGCATTAAGCACCAATTATGCTATTAAAGTCACTTTAGACAATGAAGAAAGATTGAAAGAGAAATATGTTGATGTTCAAATAAAGTCAAATTTAGATAATCAAGTTTTAAAATTTGGCCAAGAATTAGGCGATAATCATATCATCATAATTCCTAAAAAAGATTATTGGTATAATTTAACTTATTTAATTTCAAACTCAAATGGTATCTCAAAAGATGAAGGATATATAAAATATGAAGAATACGGCGATAGGGTGTTTAGGTTTTCTTCTCAAAACGATGTTAAACTCTCTTTTAGAGTTGTAGCCGGGCAAACTAAACAAAATGAGCAAACAAAAGAAGAAATTTTAGTTCTTTCAGAGGAAATTTCAGAAGAAGTTGATATAGATGTTAAAAAGTTTGAGGATAAATAAAATGATTTACTTGTTTTTTAGTAAATCATTTTTATTTTTTATTAAAAATATGTTATTCTATAAAAAAGGTGGTGACTTATGTTATCTATTAAAAATTTATATCTTAAATTTACTAAAGAATTTTACGCTTTGGAAGATATCAATATAGATATTGCACCAGGCGAAAGCGTTGCTTTTATTGGAGAACAAAATAGTGGAAAAACCACTCTTTTAAGGGTTATAGCAAAATTAGAGGATTATGATAATGGAGAAGTTTATATCAATAAAATTCCATTAAAAAAAATAGATTTTAAAACTGATATAAGCGTAGGATATGTACCATATCATCCTGTATTTTTAGAAAATAAAACAGTTTATGAAAATTTTAGATATATATTAAATAAAAAAGGCGTTAAGCCTGCTGAAGCAGAAAAAATGATTAACAATGCTATTATTGATTATTCTATCGAAAAAATTAGAGATGAAAAAATTAAAAATATTAGGATAGAAGATAAATATATTCTTTCTTTGATTAGACTGAGTTTTAGAAATTTAGATTTATTATTAGTTGACAATATTTTTGATGAAATTTCTGATGTTTATGTAGATGCAATTTTAAGTTTGATAAAAAAGATGAAGGGGAATGATACAACTTTGATTTTAGCAACAACTAGACCAGAAATTGCAGAAAAAATTTGTAAAAGGAAACTCTTTTTTGAACATGGAAAGGTTAGTGAGGGCTGATTTACATGAAGATTGAGTTTTATAGAGAGAAGAATGCTAAAAGTATAAAAGATGTCAAAGTGGATTTACGTAAACCTGATGAAAAAGAGCTTAAAGAAGAATTAATTAAAAAACTTGAACAGAAAGCTGGAAGAATTGAAATAGCTTCTGATACAAAATCAGTAAGGAAATACTTGGAAGAAAAAATAAAAAGAGAAGGAAGTAGATTTACTAAATTTAATCATGTTCCAAGTGATAGTGAAGCCAAAAAATATATGACAAAAAACATTTGTATTGATATCGCACAAGTTATTAAAGATATTTCAGATTGTTTTGGTTTAAAAATTCAAATAAAGACGAAAGGAACGAACAATCTAACTGAATTAGAAATATCAAAAAAGATATTTGATTTATGTAAAGAATTTAGGGAAAATACGAACAAACAAACTATTTTCAATCAGATTTGTTCTCTTTATTTCGAATATGCTAACTTATTTAACTATAATTTAGAAGAAATAGAAGAAGAAAGAATTGTAAAAGAAAAGAAACAAGGAAATTTTTTAAATGGTTTGTATGTGATTTTCCAATAGGAAGAAAAAAATTTTGTATAAAAAATAATACGAATTTAGTTGTTCGTATTATTTTTTTTTGAGCACCACAAAAGACCTAACTAATAGTAGTTTTTACAAAAATAGTTTTAAGAATAAAAAAACTAAGTCAATAATGACTTAGTCTCAATTTGGTGCTGGTGGTGGGAGTCGAACCCACACGTCCTTTCGAACTCGGGATTTTAAGTCCCGTGCGTCTGCCATTCCGCCACACCAGCTTAAAACAGACAAGCAGTTTCGGGAGTATATTGTCTATAATACTTTTACATGACACTTATGCTTGTTTTTTTGCTTTTTCCAAACACAAAGTTTTGGAAAGGGGATTAAATTTTGGAGGTACCACCCAGATTTGAACTGGGGAATAAAGGTTTTGCAGACCTTTGCCTTACCACTTGGCCATGGTACCATTTATCCTTTCAAATGAACAAATCAAATATAACATAAAACATATGTCTTTGTCAATAAATTTGCTAATTTTATTCAATTTTATGATTTAATTTTTATTTTAGTTAAAAATATTCTTTAAAAATGTTACAAAATGCTTGATTTTTTTATTCGAATTTGATATATTAGTAGAGCGTTAAATATTTGCTACTAATTTTGCGGGAGTGGCTTAGTGGTATAGCGTTGCCTTGCCAAGGCAAAGGTCGCGGGTTCGATCCCCGTCTCCCGCTCCAAAAAGAAAACACTCAAGTTTGAGTGTTTTTTTAATGCCAATCTATTGGAGTCTTTCCATTTGCTTTTAAAAATTCGTTTGTTTTTGAAAAATGTTTACAACCAAAAAAACCTCTATAAGCTGATAATGGACTTGGGTGAGGGGCTTTGAGTATTAAATGTTGTTTTTTGATTTGAGGAGCAAATGTTTGAGCATTTGAACCCCATAAAATAAATACCATTGGGTCTTGTCTATTTGATAAAAGTTCAATTATCCTATTTGTAAATATTTCCCAACCTTTTCCACTATGAGAGTTTGCTTGTGCTCTTCTAACTGTAAGAGATGTGTTAAGTAATAAAACTCCTTGTTTTGCCCATCTAGTTAGATTTCCTGTTTTTTCGCATTTAATTTTCAAATCATCTTCTATTTCTTTATAGATATTAACAAGTGAGGGTGGAAGTTCAATTCCATCTTGAACTGAAAATGCAAGCCCATGCGCTTGATTTGGTTCGTGATATGGGTCTTGTCCAATTATTACAACTTTAACATCTTCATATTTGACCATATTTAAAGCGTTAAAAATATTTTCCATTGGAGGATAAACATCATAAGTGGAATATTCTTTTTCTAAAAATTTTTGTAATTCTTTAAAATAAGGCTTTTCAAATTCATCTTTTAAAAGATTTGCCCAATTCTTTGTAATTCTAATCATATTTATAGTTTAACATATTTTAAATAAATGTCAAAAAATTTACAAGGATTATAAAAAAAGACTTATCAAGTCTGTTTTTTATTAATAAAAAAAGCCAATCAAATTGGCCTTTTGATTATTTATTATTATTTTTTGCGTTATCTAACAATTTAGCAAAGTGTGCTTTTTTTCTGTTGGCAGAGTTTTGATGTATGATATTTTCTCTCGCAGCACTATCAAGTTTAGAAGCAATCATCTTATAAGTTTCTTCTGCTTTTGCGATATCTTCAGCAAGTTCTGCTTTAAATTTCTTTATATAGGTTTTGATTTCAGATTTAACTGAGTTGTTTTTAACTTTTCTTTCTCTTTCAATCAATACTCTTTTCTTCGCTGATTTAATGTTTGCCATGTCTTTCTCCTTCAAATATTGTTTAACCATGTTATTATAGCACACAATTTTATAAAAATCAACTTATTTTTAATATTTTTTTTGGACATTATTATATTATGGTTGATTTATTTGATGAATGTGGTGAAGATTTATCTGATTGTGGATATCAAACAGTTAAATTAGATAAGTTTAATATTTCTTGCAATAAGCTCTTTATTGATTCTCCTTCAAAATCTAAAAACTTGGGATTTTCTCAGGGACATTACTTTATTATTAATGCACCTTTACTCTCAAGTTTATTAGAGGAACATAAGGAAATTTTATTTAATGAAATTTCTTATAGATTAAAGTTTTTGATAAAACAAAATAATATTAAGAAAAAGGACAAGATTCTTTTTGTTGGTATTGGAAATTCTGATATTATAGCTGATAGTTTTGGTACTAAAGTTGTGGAAAAAATAAATATTTCTCCTTTCAAAAAAAATAATAGATTTTTTAAACTTATTCCAAATACTTTTTTAAATACAGGGATAGGAGCTTTTAGTTTGATTAGATTGTTGGTTGAGGGGTTTGATATTTCTTCTGTTTTTTTGTTTGATAGCTTGGCTACTAATAATATAAACAGGTTGGGTTGTTCAATTCAATTTAATGATGCTGGCTTGACTCCCGGTAGTGCTTTAAATAATTTTGGTGAACCATTAAATAAAAATTCGCTAAATGTACCATGTTTTTCTTTTGGAGTTCCTATGATGATTTCTTCTAAAAGTTTGGGTGAAAGGAAAGAAATAATTTTAACAGAAAAAGATGCTAAAGAAAAAATAGATTTTTTATCATCTATTATTGCTGATGTAGTGCAAGATGTAATTATGTAAATATCATTTCACTTGAATTTGCATATAATGTTTTTGTATGAAAAAAGTACTTTTAATCGATAGTGGAAGTGGTGGTATTAATGTTCTAAAAGAATGTATAAAAGTTGTTGATGGTTGTAACTTTTTATTGTTTTGTGATGATAAAAATCTTCCATATGGAAATAAATCTGTGGAAGAATTGCAAGATATAACAATAAAAAATTTAAAAAAAATCAAATTGTTTTTTGATTTTGAAATATGTGTTTTGGCTTGTAACACTTTATCGTGTACATGTTTAGACAAGTTAAGGCAAGAATTTCCTAGTATTGTTTTTATTGGAACTGTTCCTGCAGTCAAACCAGCTCTTGAAAAATATAAACCTAATGAAATTCTTGTGCTTGCTACACAGGTGACTATTAAACATAATGTGTTAATAAATCAAAATAAAGGCTTAATTTTGAAGCCTATGAGTACTTTGGCAGAAAATATAGATAAAAATTTAGATAATTTAGATAATGTAAAATCTATTGTTTTTGATGAATTGAATTCGTATCAAAATAAAGTGAAAGCTGTAGTACTTGGTTGTACTCATTATTTTGCAATAAAACCAATTATTAAAGAAGTCTTAGGGAATGTTGAAATTTTTGATAGTGCAAATGGGGTGGCTAGAAGGCTTAAAAGTTTTGTGGATTGTCATGATGGAAATTATCAACTGCAAATAATGACAAGCGACAATACAAATATGTTAGGTCAATTTTGGTATCATTATTGGTATAATTAAAAAATCGAACTTTTCAGTTCGACTTTTTTTAACCTTCAAATAAATTGTTATTCAAAAATACAGGGTCACAAGTTATGTTAATACCTAGTTTTTTTATAGTCTGTTCTTCTGCAGGGGAGAGTATGTATGTGCAATGTGCATCACAATTTTTTAAATTTTCTATTTGAGAAATAGCTTTTTTTGCTTTTTCATTCTTACATGAACAAATTGAAAGGGCAACTAAAACATCGTCTAAAGTTAAAACACTACTGTTAGATTTTAAAATTTTAGTGCGATAATCAACAATTGGCAGTAAAACATCATCTGTAATTATATCAAAATCATCTCCAAGCCCAGCTAAAGTTCTCAGAGCGTTTAAAACGACTGCTGCACTTGCTGATACGATTTTTTTGGTTTTTCCTGTAACAATTTTTCCATTTGGTAGCTCGAGTGCTATACATGGATAACTGCTTTGTTTTGAAGCTTCTCTTGCGACAGAAATCACTTTTAAAAGGTCATCAGTGGCATTTGCTTCAGTTGTTAAACTCTTATTTCTTTCTAATGTTTCAAAAGAACATTGACCTTGTTTATAATCACATTCTGCTCTATAATATCTTCTTAAAATTTCCTTTCTTGCAGCTAGTTTTGCAAGTTTGTCATCAACGATGGCACTTGCAACCATATTAACACCCATATCTGTTGGAGATTTATAAATTTCTTTATTTGTTATTTTTGATAAAATATTTTTTAGAACAGGGAAAACTGCTATATCACGATTGTAATTTATAGTTAAAACGCCATATGCATTAAAATGGAATGGGTCTATTTGATTGACATCATATAAGTCTGCAGTAGCAGCTTCATAAGCAATGTTTACAGGGTGTTTAAGTGGAAGATTCCAAACAGGGAAGGTCTCAAATTTAGCATATCCTGCTTTAACTCCACGTTTATATTCATGATATAGTTGGCTAAGGCAGGTTGCAAGTTTTCCACTAGATGGTCCTGGAGCAGTTACCACAACGAGAGGTCTGGTTGTTTCAATAAAAGGATTAGCTCCATAGCCTTCATCAGAAACAATAGTATCAACATCATTAGGATATCCTTTAGTATAATTATGGAAATAAACTCTTTCTCCTCGTTGTTCAAGTTTTTTTCCAAACTTTGTAGCACTAGGTTGTCCTTTATATAATGTTATTACAAAAGCAGAAACATATAGGCCAAGATTTCTCATATTATCGACTAAGCGTAAAACTTCATTAGAATAACTTAATCCTAAATCTGCACGAATTTTATTTTTTTCAATATCGTTTGAGCTTATACAAATGATGATTTCTGCTTTGTCTTTTAATTTTTGGAGTAATTTAATTTTAATATTAGGGTCAAAACCAGGAAGAACGCGCGCAGCATGGAGGTCATCAAAAATTTTCCCTCCAAACTCTAAGTATAATTTATTATTAAATTTTTTTATTCTTTTGTTGATACTTTCACTTTGTAGTTTTATATATAAGTCATTATCAAAGCAAATTTTATTGTTTTTTGTTTTCTTTTCTTCTTTTTTCATAATTTTACTCCTTAATATAGTAACTATTCTAACTCATTTCAAATAAAAATCATAATAATTTATAAAAAAATATAAAAAACTTTTGTATGTTAATTAATTTATGATATAATAATACCATGAAAGTTTTAATATTAACGGTTACAGCAGGAAATGGGCATAATTCTGCTGCAAACACTTTAAAAAATCGCCTTGTTGAAGGGGGACATGAAGTTAAAGTTATTGATTTGGTAAAAATCTATTCAACAAAACTTCAAGCATGGACCATTGATAAGGGTTATGGTCTTTCTATTGATTATTTAAGGTCTATTTACGATTTGTTTTATGATATGTACTTAAATTATAATCCTAAAAAGGCTTATAAATGTCCTCCACAAACCACAGTGAAAAAGGTTAATGGTGGGCTATTAAAGGAAATTTATGAGTTCCAACCTGATGTTATTTTTGGAACATCATATTATTGTGGTATGGCGCTTACAAATTTACGAAGAGTTTATAAAATACCTAGCGTAAATATTGTTTGTATGTTGGATTATGTTGTTTCTCCATTTTGGGAAGCTTCAATTGGTGGTGCTGATTATATGACCCTTACAAATGATGATTTTAGGCAAACTCTTTTGGACAAGGGCTTTAAAGAAGAAAATCTTATTAGTACCGGTATTCCTGTTAATTTGGCTTTTAATCAAACTATTGACAAAATGGAGGCGAGAGAAAAATTAGGGCTTGATAAAAATCTCTTTACAGTTTTGATTTTCTTTGGTGGTGGAACTTGGCACGGTGGTTATAGGGTATTAAAAGAAATTGTTAAGAAAATTAAAGACGATATTCAAGTTGTGATTATCAATGGAAAAGATGAGAAAACTAAAAATAAAATAGATAAAGAGATGTCTAAATATCCCAAAAATATTACATTAAAAAATATTGGCTTTACTAAAGAAGTAAATTTGATTATGAGTGCCTGCGATTTGATGATTGGTAAAGGTGGTGGGTTATGTATGACGGAATGTATTAATAAAGGTTTACCACTTATTGCTTCTACTAAAGTCCCTGGTCAAGAATATTATAATGTTAAATATATCATGGAGAAGGGTGTGGGTCTTTGCTTTAAAAATAAAAAAGATTTAATAAGCAAGATTATGGCTCTTAAAAATAATCCTCATAAACTAAAAGAAATGAGTAATGACTTGAAATCAATAAGTATGTGTGGAAATGAAGAAATTTATAAATTGATTGTTTCTCAAAAGAAAGCTGATTATTCAGGAATTGATATGAATATTGACTATAAAAAAGTCAATAAAATTGTCAATAAGGCTAGGAAAAAAGGAAAACCTGCAATAATTTGAATTTTATTTTAAATTTAAAACAAAATAAGTGACATGAACGGAATTGTGTCACTTTATTTTTTAATACCTGCAATATTTTTGATTATTCTTGTTTTTCCAATTTTTGCAGAGATAAGAGTTTCTTTTAATCCATTTTATAACAGGGGAGTGGTGGCACTCTTTATCTTTGGTTTTAAAGTTTTTTATTTTATTGTTTCTTTTCATGGAACTTATATTATGTTGGAAAATGAACAAGAAACTAAAAAACAACAACTTGATTTTTCAAGTCAACAGTTTGCTGTTATGGAAGAATTTGGTAAGCAAATTAAGGACAAAATTAAATTAAAAAAATTATACATTTTTTATAATATTGGTACAGCAGATGCATTTTCTAGTGCTATGATTTGTGGATATATAAACTTTTTTATAACACAAATTTTCCTATATTTAAAAAGTTATAAACCAACTGCTTCATTTTGTATTTATGATACTGTGTCATATAATAAACAGGAATTTGAATTGGCTGGTAGATTGTCAGTTTCAATTTCTTTTTTTGATGTTGTATATTCTTATTTACATTCGGTTATCATAACATATAAGAAATAATTTATACTATATCTTGTGTATTATGTTTCATACTACACAATAAAGAGTAGTATTATGCGAAGGAGTGGAGATATGAAAAATTTTGAAGAAAAAACTTCTATTAATGATTTAATTAATGGTGCAATGGATAAAATTAAAACCATTGTAGATTCAAGCACTATTGTCGGTGAAAGTATTGTTACTGACGATGGAGTCACGATTATTCCAATTAGTAAAGTGACCGTTGGTTTTGTTGTCGGTGGTGGCGAATATGCAGACCTTTCTGCTAGACGAGTTGCAAATCATTTTCCTATGAGTGGTGGAAGTAGTGGTGGAATGAGTGTTTCTCCTGTTGGATTTTTAATATTAGAACCTAATGGCGATGTGCAGTTTGTTAATGTGGAAAATAAATCGCTTTATCAAACTATGCTCAATATGTTTAATTCTCTTCTTGCTAAAATTGAAAAAAATTCCGAAGAAGGTGATAAAGATGAATAAAATCAAACATATTTTTTCTTGTTTGATAATTTTTACTTTATGTTTTTCTTTTATTTTTTTTGGTTGTACTCAATCTTTTCATATGAATGCTTTTGCATATTCTACATCTGCAAAAAGTTGTGTTGTTCTTGAAACTTCAACTTTAAGAAAACTTTTTTCTCTAAATGAAAATAAAAAATTACCTATGGCTAGTACTACAAAAATCATGACTGCAATAACTGCTCTTGAATATTGCTCTAATATTGATGAGAAATTTGAAATTTCTCCAAAGGCTGTTGGCATTCCTGGTACATCTTTATACTTAAGAAAAGGTGATATTTATTCTGTTAGAGAACTTTTGTATGCCTTAATGTTGATTTCTGGAAATGATTGTTCTGTTGCTTTAGCTGAACATATTGCTGGTTCAACTAGTGAGTTTGTCACTATGATGAATATACTTGCTAGAAAAATTGGTGTAAAAAATACTCATTTTTCAAATACACATGGTTTAGATGCTGACGGACATTATACTACTGCTTACGATTTGGCTGTTATTACAGCCTATGCTTTAGAAAATGAAACCTTTAAAGATATCGTTAGCACTAAGAGTTTTAAGATTGTTAATGGAAAAGATAATACTTTTAGATTTTTAAAAAATAAAAATAAACTTCTTTTTACTCTTGATGGCTGTATTGGTGTTAAAACAGGTTACACTGATGATGCCGGACGTTGTCTTGTTTCTGCTATTGAAAAAGATGGTATGAGATTGGTTTGTGTTGTCCTTAATTGTGGACCTATGTTCCCTGAAAGTGCAGAACTTTTAGAGAGATGTGCAAATGATTTTAAACTTTATGATTTAACAAATCTCTATGATTTTAACCATTTTGTCAAAGTTTTAAATGGTAGAGTCGATTATGCTCAAATTGATACTTTTAATCATTTTCTTTATCCTTTAACTGAAGACGAATTAAAAAACATTAAAATTGAAATTTCTAAACCTGATTTTATTGATGCTCCTCTTCCTAAGGGCTCTGAAATAGGCGATATTAAAATATTTTTAAATAATGACTTGCTATTTTCTGAAAAAATCTTTACAATAGATGATATAAAACCTAAGTCTGTTTTACAACGAATGAAAGATTTTTTCAATAATTGGTGATAATCACTTTCTCTCAAACTTCAGATTTAGGTTTGGGAGTTTTTTATGCGTCTAAATAAATTTTTATGCTCTTGTGGTGTTGCTTCAAGAAGAAAATGTGATGAAATTATTTCAAGTGGTAGAGTTTTCATTAATGGGCAAATTGCTCAGATTGGTTCTTCTATTAATGAAAAAAAAGACATTGTTACCTTAGATGGTAATAAGATTTCTCTTCCTAATGAATTTGTTTATTTAAAATTAAACAAACCTAAGGGGTATGCTTGTACGAGAAACGATGAAAAGGGAAGAAAAACTATTTTTGATTTGGTGCAAAGTGATGTCAGATTAATAAACGTTGGAAGATTGGATTATGATACTGAAGGACTTATTTTGCTTACAAACGATGGTGATTTCGCAAATTTGGTTATTCATCCTAAATTCCATTTTGAAAAAGAATATTATGTCACTATTGAAGGACAAATCAAGGAAAGTGAACTTGCTGTTTTGAGAAATGGTGTAGTTGAAAATGGAGTTAGAATGCCTAAAGCAAAAGTAAAATTCCTTTCATCTGATGATAAATTTACCAAACTTTCCGTCACAATCACTGAAGGACAAAATCATCAAGTTAGAAGAATGTTTGATTGTATTGGAAAAAGTATTAAACTTCTTAAAAGAGTCCGTATTGGACAAGTCCATTTGGGTGGAATCCCTCGTGGAAAAACTAAACCTATGACTGCTGAAGAAATTAATTCATTTAGGGAGGTCTTATGAATGTTGCTGTTGTAGGTGCAGGAGCTTCTGGACTATTTGTTTCTGGTTTTCTCTCTAAAAAAAATATTGATGTTACTCTTTTTGATAAAAATGAAAAAGCAGGTAAAAAAATTTACATTACAGGCTCTGGCAGATGTAATCTTACTAATCTTTGTTCTCCAGAAGACTTTTTAACTCAAGTTGTTAGAGGTCAAAAATTTTTAAAAACGGCTATCTATTCTTTTTCTAGTTATGATTGTGTCGATTACTTTGAAAATTTAGGGCTTAAAACAAAATGCGAAAGAGGAAATCGTGTTTTTCCAGAGAGTGATAAATCAAGTGATGTTATTAAATATTTACAAAAATTTCATTGCAAAGATGTCAATTTTAAATTTAATGAAGAAGTTTTAGATATTAGAAAGGAAAATGACAAATTCAATATCATAACTTCTAAAAATCATTACAATTTTGATAGAGTAATTATTGCTACAGGTGGCAAAAGCTATCAAGCAACAGGAAGCAATGGTGCTGGCTATAAGTTTGCTAAAAAGTTTAACCATAAAATAGTTCCTATTGTTCCTGCTCTATGTCCAATTTTGATTAAAGATAATTTTGTTTCATCTTTAAAAGGTGTTTCTTTAAAAAATGTTACTTTAAAAGTCAGTGGTGATAAAAAAAGTGAATTTTTTGGTGAAATGATTTTTACTGATAAAGGTATTTCAGGGCCAATTGTTCTTTCTGCGTCAAGTTTTATTAATAGATGTGATAATGTCAATTTATCTATTGATTTTAAACCTGCTCTTAACGAACAACAACTTGATTGTAGGCTTCTAAGAGAATTTGAACAAAACAAAAATAAAGAGTTAAAAAATGTTTTAAAGAATCTTTTGCCTAAAGCTATTGCTGAAATTTTTGGAAATGTTGTTGGTATAGATAGTTTAAAAAAATGCAACTCTATAACAAAAGAAGAAAGGCTTTCCCTTATTAAATTTTTAAAAAATTTTCCTATTTCCTTTGCAGGATTGTATGACATTGATTCTGCTATTGTTACTAGTGGTGGAGTGGATTTAAGTGAAATTAATCCTAAAACTTTTGAAAGCAAAATTGTTAAAGGCTTATATTTTTTGGGAGAAGTCTTAGATGTTGATGCTTTGACAGGAGGTTTTAATCTTCAAATTGCTTGGTCTTCTGCTTTTTGTTGCGCTAAAAATTGGGAATAATATTATTCATTTATTTTGTATTATTTATATTAAAGGAGTTTAATTATGTTTTATCAAATTGCAAAATTTATCTGTTGGCTTCCTCTTTCAATTTTACATCCAACTAAAATTTATGGAAAGAAAAATCTTCCAAAAGATAAAGCTATTATTTCTTGTAACCATAGGTCTAATTGGGATTATGTTTTATTTGGACTTCATACTAGACGTAAAAATGTTGTTCTAGCCAAAAAAGAACTTTTTAAAAATAAATTTTTCGGCGCTATTTTAAAAAATTTTGGTGGAGTTCCAATTGATAGAAATGCAAATGACATAAATGCAATTAAAATTTGCATGAAAGCTTTAAAGGAAAATAAACATCTCTTTATCTTTCCAGAGGGTACACGCTTAAAAAATGAAGAAGATATTTTAGGTGAAATTAAAAGTGGTATTGCTATGATTGCAATAAAAACAAAATCTCCTATTGTTCCTGTTTGGGTAGAAAGAAAACCTAGAATTTTTAGATTAAGCAAAATTAGAATAGGTCAACCTTTTGAACTATCACAATTTTATGACCAAAAACTTGATGAATTAACTTTGAAAGATGCTTGCCTAGTTATAAGAGAAAAAATGCTTGAACTTCGTGAATTAGGACTAAAGAAAAAGCAAAAATAATTTATCTTATCTTTTTTAAATTTCAAAATTTTTATTTATTTGTTGACATCTTTATTTGTTTTTTGTTAATATTTCTTCAAAAGAGTGTAATTTTATGAGTGAAAAATTTAATTTAGATTTAATTGACAAAACTTTTACTTCTTATAAAAAAGGACAATCTTTTGATGGGGTTGTTGTTTTAAAAAGAAACGATGGAATCATTTTTAACATAGGTGGCAAAAATGATGCTTTTATTCCTGCAGATGATTTTGAAGATTATGATAAAATAAAAATTGGGGATAGATTCGCTGTAGTCATTACTAATCAAAAAAATGAAGAAGGTTTGATTGAGGCTTCCAAATCTCTTGCCGATGCTTTGAAACTTGCAAACCAAAATGCACAAACTCTTAAACTTGGCAGTAAATTTTCTTTTGTTCCAACAGGCGTTGGTGATGGACTTTTATCTAAAATGGGGGATTATTCTATCATAATTCCTTTCACTGAAGTTTCAGAACATTATGTAAAAAATTATCAATCTTTTGTTGGTAAACATTTGGAAGCAGTTGTTACAGAAATAAATAAAGATGAAAAAATAATTATAGGAAGCATCAAATTACTTCAAGAACAAATTAAAGTCGCAGTTGAAAAGAATTTTTGGAATAGTATTTTTATTAACAAAATTGTTCGTGGTAAAGTTGAAAGAATTATGCCTTATGGCGCATTTGTAAATGTCGATGGTGTGGATTGTTTTGTCCATATTTCAAATATTTCTTACAACAGAATTGAAAAAATAGAAAATATTTTGAAAATTGGAGAAGAATTACAGTTTAAAGTTATTAAAGTTGACAGAGAAAACAAAAAGGTTGAACTTTCTTTAAAGGCTCTTTTGGAAAATCCTAAACTTACTCAAATTAAAGAGTTGCAAGTAGGAAATATTTATGAAGGTGAAGTAGTCAAACTTTTACAGTTTGGAGCAATAGTTAAACTTGAAAGTGGAGTAAGTGGACTTCTTCATATTTCTAATTGCACAGAAGATAGAACAAAAAAGATTTATGAGATAGTTAAAGTTGGAGATAAAGTTAAAGTTGAATTGATGAGTAAAGATGAAAATGAAATGAAAGTCAATTTTAGATTAACTAATCAATTAAATTAATAACAAATAAATAGAAATTTTGAATTTTTATCTTATAGATAAAAATTTTTGCTGATGTGGCTCAGTTGGTAGAGCAATGCATTCGTAATGCGTAGGTCGTGGGTTCGAGTCCCACCATCAGCTCCATATAAAACAAGTAAATTGTCTTAATTTGAGGAGGGAAATATGAAAAATAATGCTGAAGAATTGAT